>DASYQM010000249.1:0-97769 GCA_036005525.1 Streptosporangiaceae bacterium | reverse complement strand
TCGTGGTCACCGACGGCGAATCGTTCCGCATGCGAGAAGCCCGAACCCGAGGAGGCACCCGGACAAACAAGCCATGATCAACCCGAGGGGTGGGGACTTTTAACTGGCCACCAGCGGAGACCGCAACCTGGCCATTGACAGCCCTGCCGGTAATGGCGGTGCGCATCGCGCTCGTGGTCACAGCTGCACCGCTGGGTGCGGCGCGTCCACTTCATAACGCAAGCCTTCCGCCTTCACCCCGAGATCAGTGAGGCGGCCAAATGGGGTCAGGGAGTAGGTGATGATTCCGCCCGTCCTCGATCCAACAACGAATGCTCCGCGCCATCTAGTTTCACGTGCCGGCCGGACGTACCAGAATCGTGATCACAACCCAGCTATAGCCCCAGGTTGGTGCGCCGGATCCGGGAGATGCGGCGGCAGTATGGCCACGGCCCCACGGTCTGCCAACCGCAGATGGTGCACATGCTGGCGTTCAAGCTTGGCTTGCCGATGTTCCTGCGGGCTGGGCCGGTCCCAGGTCGTGCTGTTCACATCGTCCGGCGTGGTATCAGCTTCCAGCGCGTTTTGTGGTTCCCTACCGCCAGCTGCCTGTGGGGCTGGCGCTCAGCTTTTGCATCGGCACACCTCTACAGTCGAACTGGTCAGGATCACGGGGCGGCTGCGCCCAGCAAGCCTTGCGGGCTCGGCGCCGAGAACTCGATCTGCAGAACATTCCGTCCGGCGAGCCGCCCCGGTTGGATGTGCGCAGCTGCATAGGGGCCAGTTTGCCCCCGCAGGAGAGCAGACATTCGCTGCACCTGAGCGGTCGCGGTGCCGTCGGTCTCTGCCAGGTAGGCGCAACGGAATGGGATGCCAGGGCTAGCGCCCGGACCAAGGTCGCCGAACGCCAAAATGGACACCTGCTGGCGCGCCGCCAGGCTGGCGATAACTACCAAAAGCCGGGAATCGACCTGCCCGGCGCGGAGTTGCCCGCGGGCCGGTGCCGACACCTTGATCCGCGGATTCTCCAGCAAAGAGATCCCGGACGCTCTACGGTCCCGGATGTCTTTGCTCAGCGAGGAGAAGTACGCGGCAGGTCCCCCCGGGACGATCTCCCGGACCTCAATTCGCACGCTACCGGAGCCGAACCTTGCTATGACCGCTGGCGCATCGGCGGTGACGGCCTCGGTCCCCATTAGCGTGCGGACCGCTGCTGTCGAAACGAGCACACCTGAGCGGAGCCGATCAGCCTGCCCAGCCACGAGCTCATGAAGGGAGGCGGCAGGAACGTCGCGCTCCTCGAGCGCCTGGCACATCACTTGGTCGCAGGAGACCTTGGCAGCCCGGCTGACTTGGTCGGCGACCCAGGCTGCGGCACGGACCTCGACGCTGACCCTGGTTCTGAAACCATTGCCGGGGGCCACTGCTCCGGTATGCCGGGTCAGCACGAAGGCTAGCGAACCAGCGGAGAGGAGGGCTGTCACCACGACGACCCCAACGGTAACGCCGCGGCTTCTGCGGCCCCGCCTCCGCAGCCGTGATGGCTTCGCCTGGGTTGCCAGTGCCATCGATGACTTTGGCGGGCGCGTCCGCGCCTTGGTCCGACGGGCCCGCGCCTTCCTCTGGCTCGCACGTCCGTTCTCCGGATGGGCCGGTACCTGCTCCGGGCTGGCCGTCTCTTCGTCCCGGCGATCTTGCTGACCCGGTTGCTGTTCTGCCGGGGGATCCTGAGCAGGGACCAACGTGGGGTCAGCTGGCACGGCTGTGGCGGGCTCAAGCGGGGCGGTAACGTCCGGCCTTGCTTTGATCTCTTCTGTAACCTCGCCGGCCCTAGCTGCCGGGATGTCTTGAGGCTCCTGCGTAAGAGCCTCGGCTGATAGAGAGGCCAACAAGAAGGGCGACGGTACCGGCTGCACTGCCGGCGCGGGTGCCGCCGCGGGCGGCCCATGCCCACTCGTCTTCGGCACTCGCCGGGGCAGCGAAGATGGCCGCTCGACCGGGGCCGCGTCGTTCTGCGGTGACGCCTGCTCTCCCACGGCGTCAAGCGCGTTACGTATGCGCTGTATATCAGCCTCTGACAGCACCAATCGTGCTACCGGCCCGGTTCCCGGTCTCCGCTTGTCACCGGGCACACGGCGGGGCAGAGCCGGAACACGGCTGTCATCTGCCACGGCCAGCCCCCCGGGAAGTGAACGACTGCGCGATCCTCGCAAGACAGGTGAGCACACAACGCGCTACTAATCAACCAGTGAGACTTGTTGTCAATAAACAGCTACTCACCGCATGCGCGCGGCGCCCGACTTGCCCTGGTTTGCGCAGTCAGTCCGACCATGTCACCGAGCAGTGGCTACAGTAGCCGACCGTATCCGGGAGGTGCAGAGGATCAGGCAACTGAGGAGACAGAGAAAGTGCCTGCGCTGTAGTCCCGCAAGTAGGCTGCTCCGGTCCGGGGGGTTCAGTACCTTTGGTGGGCAATGTTCGTACCTGGGGGTGTCAGCGAACACGAAACCGTCAGTAGCTGGCCTGGATGGCAGAGGCAGCCGGGCTAACCCCCGGGGATCGCAGGCAGGTGTCAACCGACCTGCCAGGAAGCGGTGGGACGATGGGAGGGCGGCTCCTCTGACCGAACCGCACTGGTGAGCACCACGGGGCGCGCATCACACGAGCGACCGGCACCTGGGACATCTGGCGGAGGAGCACGACCCGGCCTAGCCCGCCTGGTGTTGCTCGTGGCCGTGGCGATCGCCGCTGCAGCCATCGCCTTCGCGGCCAGCCGACTCGCTTCGCCGACTTCCGACCATACAGTTGCAGGCACATCCCTACCGGTAAGGCCGGCCTCCTACCTTGGTGTCTATGAGCCGGGGTCGCCAGATGCCTACTGGCCGGTGACGGATTTCGCGAAGGCTGCGGGCAGGCGGCCGAACATCGTCGGGTACTTCAGCGGCTGGACACAGCCTTTCGAGCGATCGTTCGCAGAGCGTGTCCGCAGCCAAGGTGCGGTCACGATCGTGCAGATCGACCCCACCTACGCGTCGATCCAGAGGATCGCGGCCGGCGCCTACGACGGCTACTTGCGCTCATATGCCGATAGTGTCCGCGACTTCGGTCACCCTGTGATCATCGGCTTCGGGCATGAGATGAACGCCCCCTGGTACTCGTGGGGCTACGGGCAAGTACCGGCGTCCACGTTCGTGGCCGCCTGGCGGCACATCGTGACGCTGTTCCGCCGCCAGCATGCCAGCAACGTCACCTGGCTGTGGACAATCCAGGCCGACATCTCCAGCACCGGGCCGGTGCGCTCCTGGTGGCCCGGCGCAAGGTACGTCACCTGGGTCGGCATCGACGGCTACTACTCCCGGAGATCCGACACCTTCGCCCGGGTCTTCGGCCCGACCATTGCTCAGGTCCGGGCGTTCACGAAGAAGCCGGTTCTGCTGTCCGAGACCGCCGTGGGGCCCAAAGCGGGCCAGGTCGCCAAGATCAACGACTTGTTCACCGGGATGAAGCAGTACGCGGCGCTCGGGCTGGTGTGGTTCGACATAGCCCAGCACCAGGGGATCTACCACCAGGACTGGCGCATCGAACACAACCCGAAGGCTGAAGCCGCCTTCCGGCAGGGTGTGCGCGACAACCTGACACTAGCCCAGGCTCCACAGCCTTGACCGCTTGCCGGCGGCCCAGACTGCTCTCCGCAGCCGGGACGCTCCCCGTCGATGAACAGCTTGCTATGGCGCGGCGGCCTCGCTGGCTGGGTGTTTGGGCGATTGGGCCTCGTGGTGGGGGGGGTGACCTGTAGCTTTGATATGCGGTATTCGCATGGGAGGGTATCGCTCACGGCGCGTGATCCGCTAGGACGCGTGGGCTGCGGGGATGTGGTTCAAGCCGTCCCTGGTATGCCCCGGGCGGCGGGTTGGCGCGGGCCGGCGGATGACGGCGTAAGCGACCAGCTTGGGGGTTTGGGGATGCCGCAGCCGAAGACGTCGGCTCAGCACGGTTCGGGTGCGGGGGGCGGGGGTGTTTCCGCTGCCGTGCCGGTGAGGGGTTCGGCGGGCGCTGGCGTGCCGGTGGCGGCGCCGGCGGGCCCGGGCGGGCGGGGGCCGGCGGGTGGGCTGCGCGGCTGGGGGCGGCGGGTGGTGGCTGCGTGGCCGCTGCTGGTGGTGCTGGTGGTGCAGGCGGTGCTGTCGGTGCGGCTGGTGGGGGCGGATACCGCGTTCCAGGATGAGGCGCTGTATTTGTGGGCGGGGCATCTGCAGTGGGCGCACTGGCTGCATGGGGCGTCGGTGCCGCCGTTTCCGTATTACTTTTCCGGCGCGCCGGTGATCTACCCGCCGGTGGGGGCGCTGGCCGATGGCGTGGCGGGGCTGGCGGGGGCGCGGGTGCTGTCGCTGGTGTTCATGCTGGGGGCGACCGCGCTGGTGTGGGCGACGGCGGGGCGGCTGTTCGGGCGGCGGGCGGCGTTTTTCGCCGCCGCGCTGTTCGCGGTGGCCGGGCCGACGCTGCACCTGGGGGCGTTCGCCACCTACGACGCGCTGGCGCTGCTGCTGGTGGCGGTGGCGGCCTGGTGCGTGGTCCGCGCCGGGGGCCGGGGGGAGGCGGCCGGGTGGATGATCGCGGCCGGGGTGGCGCTGGCGGTGGCCAACGCGGCGGCCTACTCTTCGGCGCTGTTCGATTTGTTCGTGCTGGCGCTGGCGGTGCTGGTGGCCTGGCCGGAATCGGGCGGGCGGGCGGCGGCCCGGCGGGCCGCGACGGTGCTGATCGTGACCGCCGCGCTGCTGACAGCCGGGGTGCTGGTGGGCGGCGGGAGCTATCTGGCCGGGATCGGGCGGACCACCCTGGCCCGGGTGCCCGGCTCGGCATCGGCGCTGGCGGTGCTGGCCGACTCCTGGTCCTGGGCCGGGCTGATCTTCGCCCTGGCCGTGTCCGCGGTGATCATCAGCTGGGCCCGCCGGGACGGCCGGGCGCGCACCGTGCTGCTGGCGGTGCTGGCCCTGGCCGTGGTGGCCGGGCCGGTTGAGCAGGCGCGGCTGCACACCGCGGCCTCGCTGAACAAGCACGTCGGGCTGGGCGCCTGGTTCGCCGCCATCGCCGCCGGCTACGCCATCGACCGGTTCATCGCCGCCGCCCCGGCCGGCCGGGCCGGCACCGTGACCGCCGGCGCGTGCGTGGCCGCGCTCACCTTCCCCGCCGTGCTGGGCGCCAGCCAGTCCTGGCAGTTTTCCACCGACTGGCCCAACGCCACCAGCTTCATCGCCATCTTCCGCCCGATCGCCGCCCACACCACCGGCCCGATGCTGGTCGAAGACCCCTCCATCGCCGCCTACTACCTGGGCGCCACCCAGTGGCGCCGCTGGTCGTCCACCCGCAACATCGTGCTGCCCTCGGGCGCCAGCACCGGCAACCCCACCAGCCAGGGCATCGTCGGCGACGGCAACCCCGCCACCTTCGACCGCTACATCCGCGAACACTACTTCACCCTGGTCGCCCTCAACTTCGCCGACACCACCCCCCTCGACCACCAGATCCGCGCCAGCTTGCGCCGCAACCACTACCAACCCGTCCAGGTCATCCCCTACGGCACCGAAATCCCCCCCATCGGCCAGGGCACCTACGTCATCTACCAACCCGAGCCCAGCCCATGACCACCACCCGGCCCACCGGCCAACCACCACCGGCCAGCCCCCGGCCCACCACAACCACGTCCCATCTCGTCGCCCCCCTGCCCCCCGATGACAACGAGAAATACGCCTACATCGACCGCAATCTGCTCTACCTGACCACCGGACTTGTCGTCAGCGCGACTTGCCTCATCTATAGCCAGATCCGGTTCGAGGCGCACAATCCCGTGCTGTGGCCGTTCATGGCTTTTACCGCCACGTACATCATCTACCAGGTGATCAGCCTGCCGGTGAACTTCACCGGCCGAGGTTTCGACCTGGCAGCCCACCGGGCGCGCATTGGGGCCTGGTACCCGGCCACGTACCCGAGCGTCGATATCTACCTGCCGATCTGCGGTGAGCCGATCGAGATGCTTCGCAACACCTGGAGCGCCGTCTTGGAGCTCATCGCGAGCTACCCAGGGCCAATACAGGCCTACGTCCTCGACGACGGGCCGTGCGGCGAGGCTCGTTCGGTTTCAGCGTCCCTCGGCTTTTGCTACATGCGCCGACCCGATCTGCGCGCCTACAAGAAAAGCGGCAACCTGCGGTACGCCTTCACACGCACCAGCGGCGAGTACCTGGTGATCTTCGACGCGGACTTCGCGCCGCGCCGCGACTTCCTCGCTGAGACCCTTCCCTATATGGACGACCCGGCGATTGCGATCGTCCAGACACCGCAGTTCTTCCGGGAAAGCCCCGCGCAGACGTGGATCGAGAACGCGGCCGGCGCGATCCAGGAGGTCTTCTATCGGTCCATCCAGGTAGCCCGCGACAGGTTCGGCGCGGCCATCTGCGTCGGGACCTCTGCGGTCTACCGCCGGGCTGCGCTGGAGCCGCAGGGCGGGCCCACGCTCATACCCTACGCCGAGGACGTCCATACCGGACTCGACGTGCGCCGGGCCGGCTGGGCCATGGTCTACCTGCCGATCGTCCTCTCAACCGGCATCTGCCCTAATAGCCTCGACGCTTTCGTACGGCAGCAGTACCGGTGGTGCACGGGGAACGCCGGCATCGTCTTCTCAGGCCGGCTGTGGACTACACCGATGACCATACCGGCCCGCCTGACCTACATTTCTGGGTTCTTTTACTACGCCTACACCGGCCTGCTTGCGTTCTTCGGGCCCCTCATTCCCCTCGTGATGCTGGCGTTTCTCCCCGGCCAGGTCCGGCTGCGGAATTTCGTCATCCTCGGCCCGGCCATGATCTCCGGGTTCATCCTCTACCCTCTCTGGCATCGCTCGAGGTACGGGCCGTCGGTCTGGCCCCTGGGGATCGCCCGGGGCTGGGCGCACGTCTTTGCCATCTGGGACAGCGCCTGGGGCAGGACGATGAGCTGGCATCCGACCCGGACGCCGGGCAGTGCGCTGCCGCGGTTCCGTATCTGGGTCGCTGGGTGGAGCGGCGGCACGGCCCTGATCTGGGCGGTCCTGGCCATATGGCGGACTGTGACCTTCGGTTCTGCACAGTTCGCGGTCCTGGTGTTCTTCGGCATGCTTAACCTTGCCGTTGTGAGCCGCGTCATCTTTCCAGGGGGCAGGACTGCATGAAATCACGCCTGCTATCACGCCTAGTGCTGCTGGTGGCCTTGTCCATTGCCGCTGCCTCCATCGCCTTCGGTGGGGCTCGCTTCACTTACCTGCCTTCCCACCCGCCTGCGCACGCATCGCTGCCGCCGAGCGCACACTCTTATCTGGGCGTGTACGCGAAAGGGGTGCCGCCTGGCTACCGGCCCGTCGCGGAATTCGCCAAGGCGGCTGGAAAGCATCCGAATATGGTCGGCTATTACAGCGGCTGGGCGGCGCCCTTCGCGGCATCGTTCGCGAAGCGTGTTCGCGCTCACGGCGCCATCCCGTACGTGCAGATCGACCCTACCGACGCGCTCGTCTCAGCGATCGCCGCCGGCAAATACGACATCTATCTGCGCACCTATGCCGACAGTGTCCGGGACTTTCGTCACGCGGTGGTCATCGGCTTCGGGCATGAGATGAACGCCCCCTGGTATTCGTGGGGTTACGGGCACGTCTTGCCATCGACATTCGTGGCGGCCTGGCGGCACATCGTGACACTGTTCCGCCATCAGGGCGCAGGAAACGTCACCTGGCTATGGACAATCAACCAGGACCGCCCCGGCACCGGCCCGGTCGCATCCTGGTGGCCAGGAGCAAGGTACGTCACGTGGGTCGGCATCGATGGCTACTATTTCCGGCCATCCGATACCTTTGCCAAAGTCTTTGGTACCACTATCGATCAGGTGCGGGCCTTCACCGATAAGCCCATTCTGCTGTCCGAGACCGGCGTAGCGCCCAGCGCTGGCCGGTTCGCCAAGATCAACAACTTGTTCAGCGGGATGCGCCAGTACAAGACGCTCGGGCTTGTGTGGTTCAACATTGCCCAACAGGGAGGGATCCGCCATCAGAACTGGCGCATCGATGGCAACGCAGCGGCCGAAGCGGCATTCCACCTTGGCATCTCATTGCTGTCGCTGGCGCGGCCCTCACGTTAGTCCGGCACCAAAGTAATCACGGTCCCAGGCCGGTACGAGCGACATCGGCATGCTGGGCAATGCGGGTGAATTCGCCTACCGTTAGCTCTTCGCCACGGGCGCTGGGGTCGACCCCGGCGTCGTGCAGGATCTGCTCCGCCGCTGCCCGGCCGCACGCCCAGCGGGCGAGCGCGGCCCGCAGTGTCTTGCGCCGTTGTGCGAACGCGGCATCCACCACCGCGAACACCTCCTCCCGGGCGACGTCCGGCTCCGGCGGCGGGCGGCGGGTGAAGGCGACTAGCCCCGAACCTACGTTTGGGACCGGCCAGAACACGGTGCGCGGCACCACTCCGGCGCGGCGCGCGGACGCGAACCAGGCCAGCTTGACCGAGGGCACGCCGTAGATCCGGCTGCCCGGCGCCGCGGTCATCCGGTCGGCCACCTCCG
This sequence comes from Streptosporangiaceae bacterium, assembly GCA_036005525.1. Classification (GTDB taxonomy): domain Bacteria; phylum Actinomycetota; class Actinomycetes; order Streptosporangiales; family Streptosporangiaceae; genus UBA9676. The sequence goes on along the minus strand of DASYQM010000249.1, from coordinate 89,204 downwards.
CCTGTACCATGACCAGGCCCCGGGCCAGCGAGGGCACCGTGGCGAGCAGGTGCAGCACGACCGGTACCGCCACGTTGTAGGGCAGGTTGGCAGCCAGCACCGAGGGCGGCTCACCGGGCAGTTCGGCCACCCGGGCGGCATCCCCCGTCACTACGTCCAGCCGGTGCGCCGCCTCCGGGGCCCGGGCGGCCACGGTGCGCGGCAGTTCCGCCGCCAGCACCGGGTCCACCTCGACCGCGACCACCCGGCGGGCGGCGCCGATCAGCCCGAGGGTGAGCGAGCCGAACCCGGGGCCGACCTCGAGGACCACGTCATCGGGACTCACGCCTGCGAGCGTCACGATGCGCCGGACCGTGCCCGGGTCCACCACGAAATTCTGGCCCAGCCGCTTGGCGGGCCTGATCCCCAGCCGTCCCGCGATCTCGCGGATCTCGGCCGGCCCGAGCAGGGCATCCGCCGTCACGGGCCGGGGTCACCAGGGGCCGAACATGCGCTCGCCGGTCGTGGTGAGCTGCGCACACAGGGCCTCGACCGTGACCTGCTTGATGTCGGCGAGTGCGCGCACGGTGTGGGCCACCATCGCGGGCGAGTTGGGCTTGCCCCGGTTCGGGACGGGCGTGAGGAACGGCGCGTCGGTCTCCACCAGCAGCAGATTGGCTGGTGCCGCCGCGGCCGCCTCCCGCAGCGGCTGAGCGCTGGAGAACGTGATGTTGCCGGCGAAGCTCATGACGTAGCCCGCATCGGCGCAGCGTTTGGCCATCGCGGCGTCCCCGGAGAAGCAGTGGAAGATCACCCGCTCCGGAGGGCCCTCGGCCTCCAGGATGGCCAGCACGTCCTCGTGCGCGTCCCGGTCGTGGATCATCAGGGCCTTGCCCGCCTGCTTGGCGATCGCGATGTGCGCACGGAACCAGTCCCGCTGCGCGGCCGGGCTGGCACGGTCGCGGTAGTAGTCCAGTCCGGTCTCGCCGATCGCCCGCACCCGTGGCAGCGCCCCCAGCTCGGCGACCTGGGCCAGCACCTCGTCACGCTGCGCCGGGGAGGACGCGGCGGCCGCGGTCTCATTGGGATGGACCGCGACCGCCGCGTAGAGGCCGGCATGCTGGGCCGCGCATCGCGTCGCCCAGCGCGAGGACGCCAGGTCGACGCCGACGGTGACGACCCGCGCGATGCCTGCCGCCCGCGCCGCGGCCAGGACCTCGGCGGCCGGGCGCTCGACCAGGTCCAGGTGGCAGTGGCTGTCCAGCGCGACGCCGGGCAACGGCTCCGGAGGCGGCACGTCGGCCGGGGCGGGCAGCCCGTCCCCCGCCTCGCGGGCAGCGGTCACAACCGCTCCAGCCGGGCCAATTCCTCGTCGATGACGGACGTGTCCAGCTTGGCGAACAGCGGCTCCGGCCGCGACAGCGGGATGCCGGGCCGAACCGGCACGCTCTCCCAGCGGGCGGGGCTGGAATAGTCGCCGGTGATCACCGGGTAGCCGGGCCCGCCGTCCTCCTCGACCTCCTGGAGCCGCGGCGCCCCCGACCATGCGCCCTGCCCGCCCAGCATCGCGGACACCTTCGCCGACGACCGGGGCAGGAACGGCGTGAGCAGGGTCTTCGCGTCGTCCACCAGTTGCAGCACCACGTGCATGATCGTGCGCATCCGCTCCGGGTCGGACTCGCGCAGCGCCCAGGGCGCCTGGTCGGACATGTACTTGTTCGCCTCCGCCACCGTCCGCATCGCCTCGGTGATCGCGGCCTTGAAGCGGCAGCGCCCCAGTTCACCCCCGATGACGCCAAACGCCTGGCGGGAGCGCTCGAGGATGTCGCGATCGGCGCCGGCAAGCGTCCCCGGCCCGGGGATCTCACCGATGTTCTTCGCCGCGAACGCAACCGCCCGGTTCACCAGGTTGCCCCAGGTGGCGACCAGCTCATCGTTGTTGCGGCGGACGAACTCGCTCCAGGTGAAGTCGGTGTCCTGGTTCTCCGGCCCGGCGACGGCCACGTAGTACCGCAGCGCGTCCACGTCGTAGCGCTCGAGGAAGTCGCGCACGTAGATGACGACGGCGCGGGAGGAGGAGAACTTGCGGCCCTCCATGGTGAGGAACTCGCTGGAGACCACCTCGGTCGGCAGGTTGAGCGCGCCCAGCGCGCCGGGCTTGCCGTTCCTGCTGCCCCGGCCGCTGTAGCCGAGCAGCATGGCGGGCCAGATCTCGGCGTGGAAGACGATGTTGTCCTTGCCCATGAAGTAGTAGGACTCGGCGTCGGGCGACTGCCACCAGGCCCGCCAGGCATCCGGGTCGCCGGAGCGCCGGGCCCACTCGATGGAGGCGGACAGGTAGCCGATGACCGCGTCGAACCACACGTAGATCCGCTTGTCGGGCCGGTCCCGCCAGCCGTCCAGCGGCACCGGTACGCCCCAGTCCAGGTCCCGGGTGATTGCCCGCGGCTGCAGGTCGCCGAGCAGGTTGAGCGAGAACTTCAGCACGTTGGGCCGCCACAGCCCGCTCTTGCTCTGCAGCCAGCTGCCCAGGACCTCGGTGAAGGCGGGCAGGTCGAGGAAGAACTGCTCGGTCTCGACGAACTCCGGGGTCTCCCCGTTGATCTTCGACCGCGGGTTGATCAGGTCTTCCGGGTCGAGCTGGTTGCCGCAGTTGTCGCACTGGTCACCGCGCGCGCTGTCGTACCCGCAGATCGGGCAGGTTCCCTCGATGTAGCGGTCGGGCAGCGTGCGGCCGGTGGACGGGGAGATCGCGCCCAGCGTTGTCCTGGGGAAGATGTAGCCGTTCTGGTAGAGCCCGGTGAAGAGCTCCTGCGTGACCGCGTAGTGGTTGCGGGTGACCGTCCGGGTGAACAGGTCGTAGGACATGTCGAGGCCGACCAGGTCTTCGGCGATCACCCGGTTGTAGCGGTCGGCGGTCTCGCGCGGGGTGGCGTTCTCCTTGTCCGCCTGGACCAGGATCGGGGTTCCGTGCTCGTCGGTCCCGCTCACCATCAGCACCTTGTGACCCGCCATCCGCTGGTACCGGGCGAACATGTCGCACGGCAGGGCGAAGCCGGAAACGTGGCCGATGTGGCGCGGGCCGTTGGCGTAGGGCCAGGCCGGCGCGGCGAGGATGTGACGGGTCGCGGACATGGCCCTAGCCTAGCGGCGCTGGCGGAGTTGCCCTCATCGTTATTCAGCGGGCCGCCACCAGGGCCGGCCCGGCCCGGGCAGGGCGCGGTGGGCGGCTCCATGCTGTGGCTGGCGATCCGCGGGCGGCGTCCTTGGCCATTGACGAGCCCGGTCAGCGCCGGCGGGCCACGACAACGGCGTCGTAGACCTCGCGCTTGCGGAGCCCGGTCTCCTTCGCGACGGCGGCGATCGCCTCCTTGCGCGGCGTCCCGGCGGTCTCGCGCGCCGCCACCTCGGCCGCCGCCGCCGCCTCGGCCGGCGTCAGGGCACGCCCGGTCTGAAGGGCACGGCCTGTCTGCGCGGCCTGCTCAGGCCCCGCGGGCGGCCCGGGCTCCGCGGCCGGCGCCGGGTGCGCTGGCCGCCCGGCCTGCGCGGGCCGCCTGAGCTGTGCGGGCTGCCGGAGCCCTGCGGACTGCGCTGCCTGCCCGGGTCGGCCTGCCACCGCCGCGTGCCTGGCGCCGGCCCGTACCGGCGAGCCCGCGACGACCAGCGTGACCTCGCCCAGCAGGCCGCCGGCCGCCCATTCCGCCAGTTCGCCCAGCGTTCCCCGGCGGATCTCCTCGTGCGTCTTGCTGAGTTCGCGGCAGATCACGGCCCGGCGATCCGGTCCGAACGCCGCGGCAAGCTCGGCCAGGGTGGTGGCAGCCCGGCGTGCTGCCTCGAAGAACACCAGAGTCCGGGGCTCGTCCGCCAGTTCGGCGAACCGCCGGGCGCGCTTTCCCTCTCCCCGGGGCGGGAAGCCCTCGAAGCAGAACCGGTCGCTGGGCAGCCCGGACACCGCCAGCGCGGCGGTCACGGCGGACGGTCCGGGCAGCACCGTCACCCTGAGCCCGGCGGCCGCGGCCGCAGCGACCAGGCGGTACCCGGGATCGCTCACGCCCGGCACGCCCGCGGCGGTGACCAGCAGCACGTCATCGCCGGACTCGAGCGCGGCCAGCAACCCGGGCACCCTGGCCTGCTCGACGCCGTTGCTGTAGGTGACGAACCGCCCGGCAGGCTTGACGCCGAGCGCGGCGGCCAGCCTGCGCAGCCGGCCGATGTCCTCGACCGCGATCACCGCCACTCCGGCCAGCGCAGACGCCAGCCGCGGCGAGGCGTCCTCCGGCCGGCCGATGGGCGCCGAAGCCACGATAAGCGCGCCTGGCTCGCTGTCTTTCATCCCAGACACACGCTAACTTGCAACCCCTCATACGATGTGGCTCGATGATTGCATCACGCGCCGGCGCCGCGGCCGGCGCCGCAAACGTAGAAACGGCTGGCATCCGTGCCCGGATGGTGCCGCCGATGCCGGGCAGCGCCTTCTGGGGCTGGGTAGGGCCGCTGCTGGTGACGGTGTTCGGCGGGTTTTTGCGGTTCAACCGGCTGAGCGTGCCGCATGCGGTGATCTTCGATGAGACCTATTACGTGCCGGACGCGCTGGGGATCTTGCGGTTCGGGGTGGAGCACAACTATGTGGCGGGCCGCAACGTGCTGATCGCCCGCGGCGATGGGCACATCTTCGCCCGCGGCGGGGAGTTCGTGGTGCACCCGCCGTTCGGGAAGATGTTGATCGCGGGCGGGGAGTGGGCGTTCGGGCTGACCCCGTTCGGGTGGCGGTTCGCCACCGCCCTGGCCGGGTCGCTGGCGATCTTGGTGCTGGCGCGGGCCGCGCGGCGGATGACCCGCTCCACCCTGCTGGGCTGCGTGGCCGGGCTGCTACTGGCGCTGGACGGGCTCGAGTTCGTGATGAGCCGCACCGCGCTGCTGGACATCTTCGTCATGTTCTGGGTGCTGGCCGCGTTCGCCGCCCTGGTCGCCGACCGGGACCGGACCCGCGCCGCGCTGGCTGACGCGGCGGTGGCCGGGCAGGCGCGGGCGCCGCGGCTGGGGGTCCGCTGGTGGCGGCTGGCGGCCGGGGTGTGCCTGGGGCTGGCGTGCGCGTCGAAGTGGGACGGGATCTGGTATGTGCCCGCGTTCGCCGCGCTCACCCTCGCCTGGGACATCGGTGCCCGCCGCGCCGCCGGGTACGGCGGCCGCCGCCGCGCCCGCGCCGCCCTCCGTGACGCGGCCGGGCTGGTGGGCGCGCTGGCGGTGGTGCCCGCGGCGGTGTACCTGGCCACCTGGAGCGGCTGGTTCGCCACCGGCAGCGGCTACGACCGGCACTGGGCCGCCCAGCACGGCATCCACACCCCGGTGATCTCCGAACTGGTCTCGCTGTTCGAAGACCACAAGGCGATGCTCGCCTTCAACACCGGGCTGACCACGCACCACCCCTACGAGTCCAAGCCGTGGACCTGGCTGCTGATGTCCCGGCCGGTCTCCTACTACTGGTGCCCCAACAGCGGGGCCCACCCCGCCTGCAGCAACGGCAAGGCACAAGAGGTGCTGGCCATCGGCACACCGGCGATCTGGTGGGTGTCGATCCTCGCGCTGCTGGTGTGCCTGATCTGGTGGCTGACCCGCCGCGACTGGCGGGCCGGCGCGGTCCTGGTCGCGGTGATCGCCGGCTGGCTGCCCTGGTTCGCCTTCGCCGGCCGCACCCAGTTCTACTTCTACGCCGTCACCTTCGTCCCCTACCTCGTGCTGTCGATCACCCTGTGCCTCGGCCTGATCATCGGCCCCGCCGCGGCCAGTCCCCGGCGCCGGGCGACCGGCGCCGCCCTCGCCGGGGCCTACCTGCTCGGCGTGCTGCTCAACTTCGCCTACCTGTACCCGGTGCTCGCGGCCAAGGTCATCCCGTACAGCCAGTGGCTCGCGCGCATGTGGTACCACGGCTGGATCTGATCCGGTTCTGGAGGCAGCAGGTAACCCGCTGCATAGCCCGCAAACTCTGACAAGACGGCCGCGATCATGACCGGGAGCCGCGACGAGTCCCCGACGGCGGGCTGCTCGCTGTGCTGGCGGACGGGGCGTAAGCGGGCAGCAGCGCGGGGGCGGGCACCGGCAGCCGCTCCATCTCCCCCGGCTCGAACTTGGTCAGCCCGCCGGCGTAGGTGCGTCCCTGCGCCTGGTTGACCGACCTTCGCAGGTAGGCGGCGAGCCCGTCGAGAGCAGGCGCCGAAAGCCGCTCCCGCGGATACAGGCCGTGGGCGATGTTGACGTGCCTGGCCCCGGCCAGGTTGCGCACGAACGCGGGTGGCCGCCGTGCCATGTAGCTGGCGAGGATGGGTGCCGGCGCACGCAGCCGCACCCGCCACCACGGCGTGCGGTGGCGGGCGATATAGGAGCCCGCCGCCCCCGCCGCCTCGGCCTGCGCCAGGAACCGCGTGACCGGCGCGAGCTCGGCAGGTGCCAGCTCTGTCAGGTCCGCCGGGAGATCGATGACGAACCGCAGGCATGACGTCGTCGACAGCGTGCCGTGTGCCCGGAACAGCTCGCTGGCGCGGGTGACCGCCGGGAAGAGGAACCGGCCTGGCAGGCCGGCCGGGTTCCCGGCCGTGACCCAGACCTTGTTCGCGCCCGTTACCTGGCCACGGTGGACCCGGCAGAGTTCCCCGAGCTCGACATGTCCAGCGGGCAGGGAAGCGCACGGGGTGAAGGGTGTGGCGGCCAGGCCGACCAGGTGCGACCAGCGGGACGCGGCGCGCAGGACCGGGGTGGTCAGCGCCGTCCCGCCCGACAGGTCGCCCAGGTCGGCGAGCCGGTCCACCCGGCGCAGCCGCAGGCCGCCGGGGTGGCTGCCCGGCCGGAAGCATGTGACGGCGGCGGTCACCGCCGCGTCGGCAAAGGCCGGGACGGCCGGATCGAGCAGGTGGACCGAATGGCCACCGAGCGGCCCGAGCAGCAGCGAGCGGACCAGCGAGCCGTAGTTCACGTCGAGCCACTCGGCGGCCGTGACCAGTGCCCCGGCATCGCCGGGCACCGCGTACAGCGCGGTGGCCAGGAAGAAGTGAACGTGCAGTCCGGCCAGGCCGCTCGCGCTCAGGCCCTGGCCGGCGGCCGCGGACCGCAGCCAGTTTTTCCAGTTCGCCGGGATCTGGTGGTGGCGCACGTACGGCGGATTGCCCAGGAAAAGGGTCGCGCCAGGCGCGGGTGGCAGGCGCAGCGACCGGTAGTCGCCGAGCCTGATGCTCGCCCGGCCCGCCATACCCGCCGCGGCGAGGGTCGCCCTGCCGATCATCGCGGCAAGCGGGTCGGTCTCCACCCCCATCAGGGCCGCGTGCGGCCAGCGGCGGCCGGCCGCCACGAGAAACCGGGCCGAACCGGTCCCCGGATCGACCACCCGGGTGGGCGAGAGGCTGCGGGCGGCCCAGCCGACCATGCTCCGCACCACCGGCCAGGGAGTGAACGTCTGGCCGGATGACCGCCGCTGCGCCGGTCCGCGGATACGGCAGAACGCATCACCCAGCGGATCCTCACCAGCCAAGATCCGGTTCCTGATCTGCGTGACCTCCCCCGCACCGGCCACGCCAGGGCGGCCCAGCCCGATATGAGGGGCGGCGTCAGCAAGGCGCTGTTCGGCGCCTGACCAACCGGTCACCTGGTCGGCCCCCAGCCTCAGCGCCACCTCGGCCAACGCCTCTTCCGCCTCAAAGGTGAACACGAAGCCCATTGTGACGGGACGGCGTGCGCCAGACGAGCACGGACGGCCGGGAACACGCGGCACGAGCAAGAACCGGCAAGGTAAGCCGGAAACGGGGGCCGGGAGCAAGAACCGGCAAGGTGAGCCGGGAACAAGCGCCAGGAGCACGGACGGGCAGGGCACCGGAAGCACAAGGGAACCCAAGCGCGGAGCCCCACCACTGCGGGCCCCGGCCACTGCGGGCAAGGCACCAGGCACGGCGGGCGGCCGGAAGCCGGGGACCGAGCACGAATACCGTGGACGGTTTCTTAGGGGGCGTTCAGGTAACACTCAGGATTCGCGGGTACAAGAGAATCCTGGCCAAACCCTAAGATGCGGCCACGATGACCGAGCCGGATGGGGGCTTGCGGACGTCTATAGGGTGAGGGTCAATGAGAAGCGGAGAGTCGCTATGGGGAAGCCGGAGCAGTCGCCGGACCGCAACGAGCGGTTCGAGCGCGATGTCGTGCCGTTTCTTGGCCAGCTGTACCCAGCAGCCCTCCGCATGACGCGCAATCCCACCGATGCTGAGGACCTCGTCCAGGAGACCTCTGCCAAGGCGTATGCGGCTTTCCACCAGTTCCGCCCGGGTACCAATCTCAAGGCTTGGCTGCACCGCATTCTGGCGAACACGTTCATCAACGGGTACCGCAAGCGCCGCCGGGAACCGCGCCAGGCCACCGGCGGCGACTTCCACGACTGGCACATGCCCACCGACCCGCTGGCCCCCGCGGCCCGGTCGGCCGAGGCGGAGGCGCTGGACCGGCTGGCCGATTCGGAGATCCTGCGGGCGCTCCGCGACCTGCCGGAGGAGTTCCGGGTCGCGGTCTACCTGGCGGACATCGAAGGGTACGCGTACAAGGAGATCGCCGACATCATGGGCACCCCGATCGGGACGGTCATGTCCCGGCTGCACCGGGGGCGGGGCCGCCTGCGGGACAAGCTCGCACCCTACGCACCCGGCCAGGGGCTTGCCCCTATGACCGGCTGACCTGTTGACCGCTGACCCGCATCAGCGGGGGACTAGCCGGTCGCAGATCCTGGCGCCGGCCTTGCCATCATCCAGCGGGCAGTACTTCGCGGCGAACGCCTGATACGCGGCGCCATACTGGGCGGCTATCGCGCCGGTGTCCTTGACCGCCGCCAGCACCTCGTCCGAGCTGGCCAGCAAAGGCCCCGGCGCCTCCGCCTCGAAGTCGAAGTAGAAACCGCGCAGCTGGTCCCGGTAGTGCTCCAGGTCGTAGGTGAAAAACAGCATCGGCCGGCCGGTCGCGGCGAAGTCGAACATGACCGACGAATAGTCCGTGATCAGGACGTCGCTGATCAGGAACAGCTCGGAGATGTCGCGGTAGCCGGTCACGTTGAGCGCGAAATCGCGCCGGGCGCCCGCCTGGACATCGTTCGCGAAATGGTGATGACCACGGACCAGGATCACGTGATCGGGCCCGAGCGCCTGCCATGCCCGTTCCAGGTCGAGCCGCAGGTCGAACCGGTACCGGCCGGAGGCGTAGAACTGGTTGTCGCGCCAGGTCGGCGCGTACAGCACCACCCGCTTGCCGTCGGGGATGCCCAGTCGGCGCCGCACCTGCCCGGCCAGTTGCCCGCCGCGGGACAGCACGTCGTTGCGCGGGTACCCGTACTCACAGATCTCACCGTCGAACCGGAACGCACGCCGCAGGATCGGGGTGCTGAACGCATTCTGCGACAGCAGCAGGTCCCATTTGGCGATGTCACCGGCCAGGCGATCGAAGTACACGGCTCCGCTGGCGAACTGCGGGCGGCCGATGTCAAAGCCGATCTTCTTCAGCGGCGTCCCATGCCAGGTCTGCAGGTAGATCTGGCCCTCCCGCTTGCGGAAGAACGGCTGCATGTCGTCGTTGGAGATCACGTACTTGCATCGGGCGAGCGCCTCGAAGTACTCCTCGGTTCCCGACAGCACCGCCCGGCCGCCGTCGGGGACCGCGGCCGCGTAATCGGTCACCACCCAGATGTGCTCACGGTCGTCACCCCGGCGGCGCAGTTCGTCGGCGATGCCGCGGGGGTTGTCCGTGCATTGCTTGCCGTTCCAGCTGACGAACAGGATCGCGTCCCGCAGCGGGCGCCGTGACTGGAGCGGGTAGAACGCCCGGCGCAGCACCCGCCGGTTGAAGTTGCCCTGCTCCGACAGCCGGAGACGGGGCTCCGCCGTGATCACCGGAGTGTCGTACCCGGAGGTGGTGAACGCGTAGAGCTTCGGCCCGGCCGCGACCTTCTTGTGCGAGACCTCGGCCAGCCGCCCGTGGTCGTAGCCGACTGGCATCACGGGCCCGTCGCCGGATCGTGCCAGCACGTCCCAGTAGCCGTCGCGCAGGGGCAGTGGCTGGCCGAACGTCGGCATCGCCGCGGCGTCGAGCGTCACCGAGAAGCGGTTCCCGTCCCGGCGGGAGCCGATCACATGCTCTTCGGTCCCGTCCATGCGGCACAGCACGACGTCCAGGCCGTCCCCGGCCGGGCCACGATAGCTGCCCTGAAGCAGCAGGCTCCCCTCCGGGCTCCAGGAGTGCTCATCGAGCACCGGCCGCGGCGCGCGCTCGGCGAGCGTGACGTTCCCGTAGCGGGACCGCTCGACCGCGATCTCCCGCGTGCCGTGGCCGTAGGCGGCCTCGCTCACCTGCGCCGGGAACGTCACGCTGATCCGCCCGCGGCCGGCCGGCTTGAGGTACAGATCCCAGCCTGCGGCCCCGCCCCCGTCCGCGCCGGCCGGAGCCTGGCCCGCTCGCTCGGCGCCGATTGAGAGCCCGGCCAGCGGCACCAGCCCGTGCATCCGCAGCACCGGGCCAGCACGGTTCACCTCGGCCTTGTATGCCTGAACCGCCCGGCCACCGTGCCGGACCAGGACGAATTCGGCTGCTGCCGGGGCCGGGGCTCCGCCCCGGGGCATGCCGTGCGGGTCCAGGTCAACCTCCAGCGCCAGGTCGCCGCCGGCGAGCTCGTACGAAACCAGCCTGGCGGGCGTGCGCAGCACCCCCACGTGCAGGTGACGGCCCACCCAGGTGGGGCGGACCTGGACGCCCGGCGCGGGTTCGAGCACCCCGGGGTGGCCCGCGTCGCCGAGAGCCGGGGTGTGCAGCCGCGCCGGCCGCCACACGCCGTGCCCCCGGACCAGGATGAAGCAGTCCCAGTCTCCGGTCAGCCACCGCCCGGCGATCCGGAACCAGCGCGATGAGATCTCGGCCCGGAACCCGGCCCACGCGTAGTCATAACGCTCCTGGCCGGATGCCCGGGTGGCGCGGGGGTTGTACCACGACGTGGCGAGCGACACGATCGGCGGCCGGAACCTGTGCCGCGGCCGCAGGATCACGATCTTGTTGGTGTAGCGCCGCTTGCTGATGTCGATCGAGGGCACGTTGGCCATGCCCGCGATTACCAAGTTGCCGCGCTGCCAGGTGACGCTCCCCACCTCGACGTAGGGGTCCAGGTCCCGCCAGTGCGGGCGGTAGACCCGGGATGGGATCTTCAACTCCTTGTCCGTGCGGAACGGGAGATCGGCGCGCAGCCTGCCGACCCGCCGGACCACCGGGACGGTGCTCACCTTCTGTTCGATCAGCCAGTTGACATAGTCGAGCAGCTGGGTGCGCAGCCCCATTCGGGTCAGGTAGTAGCCGAGCTTGCGGGTGACGGGCAGGGTCGCGAACACGCGCCGGCTGACCTGGTCCAGGTAGGAGTTCACCAGGTTGAAGTACTCGGTCAGGTAGTCGTCGCTGACCCGGTACAGGTCACGCACGTACAGCCACAGGTCGTTGACGAGCGCTTTGCGCTGATGCTGGCGCAGCGTCTTGGCCGGGGCGTGCGAGCGCAGAAACTCGTCGATGGCGAGCAGCGCCGTTATGCGGTCACGCAGGTTCTGGATGTCGGTGCGGTTCTGGGTGATGGATAGGGCACCCGCCGCCCGCTCGCGCCAGTAGTAGATGTAGTCGGGAATCACGTCCACGGCCTTGGCCAGCACGTGCGCCCTGGTCATGAGCTGCAGGTCCTCCCAGACCATCTGTTCCGGGTAAGACAGCCCGTTGGCGTCCCAGAACGACCTGCGGAACAGCTTGTTCCAGACCGAGATGTCGTACAGGAGGTCCGGCGTCTTGGTCACATGAGTGCCGATCCGCCTCCCCTTGATCGCCCGGGCGTGCAGGGCCGAGGGGCGGAGGCCCTCGGTGCCGATCCGCATCACCGCGCCGGAGACGAAGTCTGAGCCCGAGCTCTCCAGCGTGTGCAGCAGCACCTCGTAGGCGTAGGGGGGCAGCATGTCGTCGGCATCGACGAAGGCGAGGAACTCGCCGCGCGCCTGCTCCACTCCCCGGTTCCGGGCACCCCCGGGCCCGCCATGCTGGCTATGGACCAGGATGAACCGTGGATCGGATTCGGCCCACTTCCTGGCGACCTCGGTGCCGTTGTCGGTGGACCCGTCATCCACCATGATCACTTCGAGGTCGCCGAACGTCTGGCTGGCGATGGACTGCAGGCAATCACCCAGTACGTCACCGTTGTTGTAGAACGGCACCACGACGCTGATGCGCGGACCGCTCACCAGGCAGCCCCCTGCGGCGCCCGCTCCCAGCCGAGCGCGATCGGGTCGTATGCCCGCTCGATATAGATCCGGTGCCAGAGACAGAAGACGATCAGCACCCAGAGGTGACGCCAGCTCACGCCCGGGTCACCGGCCCGGAAACGCTCCATCAACCGTCGGGCGGCCCTCCGGTTCACCCACTCGTCGGTCTGCGCATCGCGCAGCAGCTGGTCGGTGAAACCGTAGGCGTCGCCCTTCAGCCAGTGACCGATCGGGACCGGGAAGCCGAGCTTGGCGCGCTGGGCGGCCGCCTTGGGGAGAATCTCGCTCATCGCCGTGCGCAAAGCTGCCTTCGTGGTCCCGGCACCGATCTTCTCCTCCCGAGCCAGCCCGGCCGCGACCGCCATCACTTCCCGGTCAAGGAAGGGAACACGCAGTTCAAGGCTGTGCGCCATGGTCATCCGGTCGGCCTTCACCAGGATGTCACCGACCAGCCACGTGTTGATATCCACCAGTTGCATGGTGGAAACGTCGTCAAGGCCCGTCTCCTCGGCCTGGTCGTAGATCGGGTTGGTCACGTCGTACGGGCTGGCCGCGCCCGGCCCGGTGATCTCCTCGATCTGGTCGCCGGCGAAGACATGGGCGTTGCCGATGTAGCGGCAGCGCAGCGGAATGGACGTGCGCTCCAGCAGCCCCTTCCCCTTGACACCGGCCGGGATGAGCGCGGCGGCCCGCCTCAGCGGGACACGGCCCCAGTCGGGCAGATGCTCGCCTGCCCGCACCACGCCAGGCTGGTGGTAGATCGCGTAGCCGCCAAAGAGCTCATCCGAGCCCTCACCCGAGAGCACCACCTTGACCTGCTTGCTGGCTTCCCGGGCGACGAACCACAGCGGCACCGCCGCCGCATCCGCCATGGGGTCGTCGAGGTGCCAGATGATCTGCGGCAGGTGATAGAAGAACTCCTCCGGGCTGATCACGTAGGGGACCGACTTCACCCCGATCGCCGCCGCTGTCTCCTGCGCCCGGTCGATCTCGCTGTAACCTTCGCGCTCGAACCCGACCGTGAACGTGAGTAGGTCCGGCCGGTGCTCGGCGGCGAGGGCGCAGATGGCCGCGGAGTCGATGCCACCGGACAGGAAGGCCCCGAGGGGCGCGTCGCTGCGCAGGTGAACGGCGATCGAGTCGCGCATCACATCCAGAATGGCCCGTGGCGTGCCATCGCTGGGAGCACGGGCGGGCCGCAGGTCCGCCCGCCAGTAGCGGTAGATGTCCACGGGCTCGCCGGGGCGGGCGATCATGGCGTGGCCGGGCGGGAGCACCTGCACCGGCGGGGTCAGGGTGCCTGGTGGCGGAACGTACTGGAAGGACAGGTACCTGCGCAGCGCGTTGAGGTCAAGCTCCCGCAGTTCACCGGGGTCGGCGAGCGCCTTGCGCTCGGAGGCGAACCGCAGCAGCCGTTCGCGCCCGATCTCTCCGCTGTCGCTGTCGGCCCTGTTGCTGTCGCTGTCGGCCCTATTGCTGTCGCCGCCGGCCCCGCCTGTGTCGCCGCCAGCCCCGCCTTCGTCGCCGCCAGCCCCGCCGGGCCGGCCCAGCCGTCCGGGAGCGGCGCCGAGGTCAGGGATGGTCACCGGCGATGAGCGCGGAAACCGCCCGGTCGGGCCGGGATCCTGAGCGGGCCCGGCCGCATGCCGGCCAGGCTCCCGCCGCGTGGGACCGGGGGTGAACCAGTGATCCGGCTCGCGGGCCGGTTCATATCCGCCCACCCCGGCACGAGGTTCCGGAGCCGCGTGCCGCCCGGTGCCGACCGCGCGGCTCAGCGGCTGCCCGTGCACCCGGTCAAGGCGGTAGTAGAACGGTTTGATGCCGAACTGGTCCCTGGCGCAGAACAGCTCGTGTGTCCAGCTGTCCCAGATGGCGAAGGCGAACATGCCGCGGAGCCGGTGCACGACGTCCTTGCCGACCCTGGCATAGGTCTCGAGCAGGACCTCGGAGTCGCAGCTCGACCGCAGGACCACGCCCTGTTCCCGCAGCTCCCGTCCCAGCTCGACGTAGTTGTAGATCTCGCCGTTGAAGACCATCCAGTAGCGCCCGTCGGCGGACCGCATCGGCTGGTGGCCGGCATGCGACAGGTCGATGATGGCCAGTCTCTTGTAGCCGAGAGCGACATCGTGGTCGGCGTAGAAGCCCTCGTCATCGGGCCCGCGGTGGCTGATCCGCTGAGTCGCGGCCGCCACCCAGGCCCGGTCCGGCTCGGCCTCAAGAGCCAGCGCCAGGCAGCCGACGATTCCGCACATGCACATCCCCAACGGTGTCCATAAGTTTATGGGCATTGATCCTACGGTGGGGTCGGCGTCGGCGTGGACAGGCTCGAAGAGATCCCGCTCCAGGCTGTCTCCCCGCCCGTGGGCTGGCTCAGTGCCCGCCGTGGCTGCCTCTGCCCGCGCCGCGGGTGGCCCTCTGCCCGCCGCGGGCTGCCTCTCTGCCCGCCGCGGGCCGCTTTTCTGCCCGCCGCGGGCTGCCTCACTCCCCCCGCCAGACCGGCGGGCGTTTCTCCGCGAAGGCCGCCGCGCCTTCCCGTGCGTCAGCGGAGGTGAACACCGGCCCCAGGGTCGCGTTCTGCCGGGCGAATGCCTCGTCGCTGGGCCAGTCGGCCGATTCCACGATGATCCGTTTCGTCGCCGCCAGGGCGAGCGGGGCGTTGGCGGCCACCTCGGCAGCCAGGGCCCTGGCCTCCCCGAGCGCCTCGCCCGCCGGCACCATCCGGTTGATCAGGCCGGCCTCGTGCAGGCGGCCCGCCGGGATGTGCCCGCCGGTGAGCGCGATCTCCATGGCGAGGTGGTAGGGGATCCGGCGCGGCAGCTGGAGCAGACCGCCCGCGCCGGCGACCAGTCCCCGTGTCACCTCGGGAAGACCGAAGGTCGCCTCCTCGCTGGCGACGATCAGATCGCAGGCGAGCGCGATTTCGAAGCCGCCGGCCAGGGCGTACCCCTCGACCGCGGCGACGATGGGCGTGACCGGCGGCCGCTGCGTGATGCCGGCGAAGCCGCGGCCTCCTGCCGTCGGGTTCTCGCCCGCCATGAAGCCCTTCAGGTCCATGCCCGCACTGAACGTGCCCCCGGCGCCGGTCAGCACCATTGCCGCCACGTCAGGCCGTGGGTCGAGCTCGTCGATGGCCGCGGCGATGCCGCTGGCGACCGCCTCGTTGACCGCGTTGCGCGCCTGCGGGCGGTTGATCGTGAGGACGGCGACCCCGCCGCCGACCTCGACCGTCACGGCATCCGGCATCTTCGCGCCTCCCACTCCCCGACGCAGGCCCCACAGGCCGCACATTCCGCAACCTGAATCATGTTCATGACTGTGGCGGCCGTTACCGCGCCACCAATCTCATGATCACGCTTTGCCCGGCGGCTTCCCGGTCACTTCGGCTGGAACCTGATGCCGCCGTCCAAGCGGATGACCTCGGCGTTCATGTAGTCGTTCTCGATCAGCGACCGCACCAGGGCGGCGAACTCGGCTGCCGTCCCCATTCGTTTGGGAAAGACAACCGGCGCCGTGAGCCTGGCCCGGAACTCCTCGCTGGCGGGACCGGTTCCGTAGATCGGGGTGTCGATGATGCCCGGGCAGATGGTGTTCACCCGCACTCCGATGACGGAGAGGTCCCGCGCCGCGGGGACGGTCATCCCGATGATCCCGCCCTTGGACGCGGAGTAGGCGAGCTGGCCGGTCTGGCCCTCGATCCCGGCGACCGACGCGGTGTTGATGACCACGCCGCGCTGCCCATCCTCGTCGGCCGGGTCGGTGCGGGCGATCGCCGCCGCGGCGATCCGCATCAGGTTGAAAGTGCCGATCAGGTTGATGTCGAGGACCTTGCGGAACGTAGCCAGGCTGTGCGGTGCCCCGTCCCGGTTCACGGTGCGTTCCGCCCAGCCGATGCCTGCGCAGTTCACGACCGTGCGCAGCGGGACCCCCGTTGCGGTGGCGGCATCCACAGCCGCCGCGACCGACGCCTCGTCCGACACGTCGGTCCTGGCGAACTCCCCGCCGGTCTCGTCGGCGACCTTCTTGCCGCGTTCCTCGTTCAGGTCGGCGATGACAACGGCGCTGCCGGCCGCGGCGAGTTCGCGCGCGGTCGCCTCACCGAGACCACTCGCGCCGCCCGAGATGATCGCTGCGGTTCCGCTCAGTTCCATGGCCGGGAGCATACTGGGCGGCCGCCCGCCCAGACCGGCCGGCCGCCGGAAGAGCGGAGCACCGGCGGGTCAACTGTCGGTACCTCCATCTACCATCAGAGCTGGAAGGCCACCGCTAGGGGCAGGCGCGGTGGGCAGGTCAAGATATATCTTGAAGTAGCCTCCGTCTTCTGGTAAGCCTGTCATCACAGGCGGGCCGCTCGGGCGGGGGACACGCCAGGGAGAAACTGTGAAGAAGTTCCGCGGCAACCCATGGGCCGTGTTGCTGGTCGTCTCGCTCGGGTTCTTCATGACCCTGCTCGACCTGACGATCGTCAACATCGCGATCCCCGACATGCTCACGAGGCTGCACGCGTCGCTCGACGACATCCTCTGGGTCATCAACGCCTACGCTCTCGTGCTGGCCGTCCTGGTCATCACGGCGGGCAGGCTGGGTGACCTGATCGGGCCGCGACCCATGTTCACCGCGGGCATCGCGGTCTTCACGGCCGCGTCGGCCGCATGTGGTCTTGCGCCAAGCTCAGGCTGGCTCATCGGTTTCCGCGCGCTTCAGGGTCTCGGCGCGGCCATGCTCATGCCCCAGACTCTGACGATCATCACGAACACCTTCCCGCCTGAGCGGCGCGGCGCGGCGTTCGGCGTCTGGGGGGCGGTGGCGGGGGTGGCCACCATCGCCGGGCCGACGCTGGGCGGGCTGCTCGTGACCGCGTTCGACTGGCGGTGGATCTTCTTCGTCAACCTGCCGTTCGGCGTGATCGTGCTGGCGCTGACGCCTCTCATCATCCCGGACGTGAGGCCGGGCCGCAGGCACCGGTTCGACATTCCCGGCGTGCTGCTGGCCAGCGCGGCGCTGCTGGCCATCTGCTACGGCCTGGTCGAGGGCCAGAAGTACAGCTGGGGCACGATCACCGGGTTTATCACCATCCCGCTCGTGCTCGGCGCCGGCGTGGTGCTGCTGATTGTCTTCCTGATTCAGCAGCGGCTGACGCAGGCGCGGGAGCCGCTGGTGCCCTTCGCCTTGTTCCGCGACCGGAACTACTCGGTGACGAACTGGGTTTCGGGCGTGCTCGCCATCGGCATGATGGGGATCTTCCTGCCGCTCACCATCTACCTCCAGTCCGTCCTGGGGTTCTCGGCGCTGAAGGCCGGGCTCGCGCTGGCACCCGCCTCGCTCATCTCGGTGTTCGTCGCGCCGGCCGCGGGCAAGCTGACCGACAAGATCGGCGGCAAGTACATCCTGATGTCCGGTCTGATCCTCTTCGGCGCCGGCATGGGCTGGATCGCGCTGATCGCTCGCCCGAACTCCAACTGGCCGGTGTTCCTGGCTCCGCTGATCGTGGCCGGGGTAGGACTGGGCTGCATCTTCGCCCCGCTGATCACCACCGCCATGCGGAACATCGACCCGCGGATGGCCGGGGCGGCGTCCGGTGTACTCAACACCGTCAGGCAGGTCGGCCTGGTGATCGGCACCGCGGCCGTGGGCGCGCTCCTGCAGAACAGGCTCGTCTCTTCGATAACCAGCGAGGCCAGCGTCCGTTCGGCCGCGCTGCCGCCGGGCCTGCGCAGCCGCTTTGTGAGCCAGGTTCACAATTCCGCGAGCAACGGCATCCAGGTCGGAGCCGGGCAGAACGGCGGCACCACCCATCAGGCCGCGGGCACCGCCCCAGGCATCGCTGCCGAGATCGGGCGGATCGCCCACGAGGTCTTCACCTTCGCCTACGTGACAGCCATGCGCCAGACGATGGTGCTGCCGGTCATCCTGCTTGGCATCGGCGCGCTGAGCTGCCTGGCGCTCAAGGGCGGCAGGCCTGCCGGGCCGGCGGTCCCCGAGGAAGCGGAGAAGACGGCGCCTACCCGGGCCTGATCCATTACCGGCGGGCACCGCACCGCGGCACGCGTCAGGTCGTGGCCGGAGAATAACCGGAGCGCCCGCGGGCCCGACGTCTCGCAGGCATCCGGTTGGACGGGAACCGGACGCTCATCTGGCCGGCGGCCAAGGTTGCCGAGCACTCACGCTGGCCAGCGGAGCCCGGGCGGAGTGAGTAGCTTGAGACCATGCGCGACACCCTGGCCCAGCTGACAGACGCCTGACTGGCGCAGGATCGCGCCCGTGCCAGACGACTCTCCGCCACACAACGGCTCACATCTGCCCACCATCGCGGTGGACGCGATGGGAGGGGATCACGCGCCGGCACAGGTCGTCGCGGGCGCGATCACCGCTATGGCCTCCCGCGGCATGTCCGTCGTTCTCACCGGCCGGCCGAGCCAGCTGCGCCCCCTGCTTGGCACGCGCCCGCCGGGCGGTGACATCAGGGTCGTGCCCGCCGAAGACTCGATCGCCATGGATGAAGGGGCGCTGGCGAGCTGGCGGCGCCCCCGGTCAAGTGTCGCCGTCGCCTGCCAGCTGGTCAGGCGTGGGCAGGCGGCAGCGGTGGTTTCCGCCGGCTCCACAGCGGCGATCGTCGCGACCGCCCAGCTTCGGCTGAGATCGCTGCCCGGGCTGCTGCAACCCGGCCTGGCCGTGGTCCTGCCCACCAGGCCGAAACCCACGCTCCTGGTGGACGCCGGCGCCATCGCCGACCCCAAGCCGGAGATGCTGTTCCAGTTCGCCCAGCTCGGTGTCGCCTACGCCCAGGTGGCCTTCGGGGTAGAGGATCCGCTGGTGGGCCTCCTCACGATCGGCGCCGAACCGGCGAAGGGAAACAAGCTCGCCCGCCGGGCACACGAGCTGCTCATCGCGCCCCCGCATGGCGGCCTGCCGATGCGCTTCACCGGCAATATCGAGGGCAGCGACCTGCTGACCGGCAAGGTGGACGTGGTGGTGACCGACGGCTTCACCGGAAACGTGGCACTCAAGACCATCGAGGGTGTCGGCTCCTTCGCCACCGAGCAGGTGCGGGCGGCGGTCCAGGGCTCGCCGGGTGCCCGGTTCGGGGCCCTTTTCCAGCGACGGGCCCTGCGCGAGCTTGCCGGGCAGATGGACGCGGAGACCTACGGCGGGGCCGCACTGCTTGGCTTGGAGGGCACGGTGGTCATCGCCCACGGGAGCTCGACCGCCAAGGGGATCGCGTCCGCCTGCCAGCTCGCGGCGGATCTGGCGCGCGGGCACATCACCGAAAAGATCAGGGAGCGGCTCGGCTCCGGCCACCGGGGTGGCCTTTTCCTGCGCCGCCCGTGACGCCGCCACCTGCGCCGCCCGCGACGCCGCCACCTCACCCGGCCTGCGAGGATGGCATCAGGCAGCGTGCCCGATAGGGGGATTCGTGGAAACCCACCCGCAGCAGAGCGGGTTGACCAGCGCTCAGGTGGCGCAGCGCGTCGCGAACGGCGAGACGAACGACACCGCCCGCCGGACGAGCCGGCCGGTATCGCACATCGTTCGCGCGAACGTGCTGACCAGGTTCAACGCGATCGTCGGCGCGCTGGCCGCGGTGGTGCTGGTCACCGGGCACCCGCAAGACGCCCTGTTCGGGCTGGTCATCGTCGCGAACACCGGCATCGGCGTGGTGCAGGAGCTGCGCGCAAAACGGACGCTGGACCGCCTCGCCGTGCTCGGGGAAGAGCCAGTCCGGGTGATGCGGGACGGCGCGGAGGCCGAGTTGCGGCCCCAGGACATCGTCCTGGATGACCTCATCCTTGTCGGCCCCGGGGACCGGATCATGGTGGACGGCGAGATCACCGACGGGCCAGGTGAGCCTGGCATGGAGGTCGACGAGTCGCTGCTCACCGGTGAGACCGACCCGGTCACCAAAAAACCCGGCGACCAGGTGCTCTCGGGCAGCTTCGCGGTGAGCGGTTCCGGGGCGTTCACAGCGACCCGGGTGGGCCGCCGCTCGTACGCGGCCCGGCTGGAGGACGAGGCCAGCGTATTCAGCCTCGCCAGATCCGAGCTCATGGCCGGCATCAACCGTTTCCTCCGCATCATCACGTGGGTGATCGTGCCCGTGGCGGCGTTGCTCACAGCGAGCCAGCTCGCGTACGCCAGCGGGGACTTTCCCGATGCGGTGGCCGGAGCGGTGGCGGGCATCATCACGATGATCCCGGAGGGGCTGGTGCTGCTGACCAGCGTGGCGTTCGCTGTCGGGGTGATCAGGCTGGGAAGGCGGCGGTGCCTGGTACAGGAGCTGCCCGCCATCGAGGTCCTCGCCCGGGTCGACGTGCTGTGCCTCGACAAGACCGGGACGCTGACCGAACCGGGGATGGAGCTGGACCAGGTGATCGAGCTCGTGCCGGGTCTGCCCGCCCGGAAGGTGCTCGCAAGCCTGGTGGGGGCCGAGGAGAGGCCGAACTCGACCATGCAGGCGATCGCCAGCGGGCTGGCAGGCCTGCGCACGGAGGGCGCTTCCACCGTGGGCGCTTCGACGGAGGAAGCTGCCACGGGGGAAGCTGCCACGGGGGAAGCTTCCACGGGAGGGGCGTCCCTGGAGAGGGTGCCTGCCCAGGGGGCGTCCGCGAGGGACGTTCCCGCCGAGAGGGCTCCCGCGCTGGCCGGTGCCCCCGGCGGCGAGACGCGCTGGCGGCCGGTCCACGTCGTGCCTTTCTCCTCGGCGCGCAAATGGAGCGGGGCGGTCTTCGCGGACGCCGGCCCCGCCAGCGGCGGCTGGGTCCTCGGCGCGCCCGATGTGCTGCTGTCACCCGGAGATCCGGCCCGTGAACAGGCCAACGCGAAGGCGGCGGACGGCCTGCGCGTGCTGGTGCTCGGGCGGGCCGACGAGACCGGGTTCAGCGATCTCGGCCGTCCCGGCGCGGACGGGCTGCAGGTAGACGCGGCGGCGCTGCTCGTGCTGCGGCAGCGGTTGCGCGCCGAGGCGCCCCGCACCCTGGCCTACTTCGCCGAGCAGGATGTCTCCGTCAAGGTGATCTCCGGCGACAGCGCGGTGTCGGTCGGCGCCATCGCCAGGCAACTGGGGATCGGCGGCGCCGACCACCCGGTCGATGCCCGTACCCTGCCCACCGGGGCAGAAGAGGCGGACCAGGCCGGAGACAGGGACGCAGCCGGGGACAGGGACGCAGCCGGGGACAGGGACGCGGCCGACCACCGGGCCGCCGCAGCCAGGGATGGGGCCGCAGCCAGGGTTGCGGCCGCCGGAGTTACGGGCGAGGCCGCGGACGGCGGGAACCAGCTGCCAGAACCGGAGCTGGCGGCGGTGGCCGACGCTCTGGAGGGCAACTCGGTATTCGGGCGGGTCACCCCACGCCAGAAGCAGATCTTCGTGACCGCGCTTCAGTCCCGCGGCCACACGGTGGCGATGACCGGCGACGGCATCAATGACGTGCTCGCCCTCACCCGAGCCGATCTGGGCGTGGCGATGGGCTCGGGCAGCGGGGCGACCCGTGCCGCCGCCAAGATCGTCCTCCTGGACGACAGCTTCGCCACACTGCCGTACGTGGTGGCGGAAGGCCGCCGTGTTCTCGGCAACATCGAACGGGTGGCGAGCCTTTTCCTCACCAAGACCGCCTACGCGGTGCTGCTGTCCGTGGCGACGGCGGTGGTGGCGCTTGCCGTCACCGAGCTGCAAGGGCTGCGCTTCCCGTTCCTGCCTCGTCACCTGACGCTGATATCGACGCTGACCATCGGCGTGCCCGCGTTCGTCCTGGCACTCGCGCCGAGCGCCCAGCGGGTGGCACCCGGCTTCGTTTCGCGCGTGCTGCGGTTCGCGATTCCGTCGGGCATCGCCTGCGCCGCGGCCACGTTCTCCGCCTACCTCCTCGCCCGGCTCACCCCGGGCAGCAACCTGATCGCCGACCGGACCACCGCGGTGATCACCTTGTCCGCCACCGCGCTCTGGGTGCTCGCCCTCGTCGCCCGCCCCTACACCTGGTGGCGGATCACGCTAGTGGCGGCGATGGCCGCCGGGATGGTGCTCGCCCTGACCATCCCGGCATCCCGCACGTTCTTCGAATTGCGCCAGCACGAGCTGGCCTCCGACCTCATTGGCCTGGGCATCGCGGCCTGCGCCGGGGTCTTGCTGACCGTGTTCCTCGCGCTCACGCACCGCCTGCCTGGCCGAGCGGATTCCCGCGCCGGCCGGTAGGCCATGATCACGGACGTTTCTTGTGATATGCGCAGAAGATCGTCCGTGATCATAGACGGTCCCGGGACGCGGCGATGATCATGGGCGTCGCATGGCCGGGGAACCCCTCTCGCCGCCACTAAGCTGGAGGGCATGGCCGATCCCCAGGAGGTTCTCGCGGAGCGGGTGCGCACGGCGCTCGCCGCCGCGTTCGGCGCGGAGTATGCCGACGCTGACGCCGTCATCCGGCCATCCGCGTTCGCTGACTACCAGGCCAACGTGGCCCTGCCGCTAGCCAAGCGGCTCGGGCGGGCCCCCCGCGACGTGGCGGCCGAGATCGCGAGCCACCTCGATCTGAAGGACGTCTGCCGCGAGGTCGACGTGAGCGGGCCAGGATTCATCAACTTCACCCTGCGCGACGATTGGATCGCCCGCCAGGCGGCCGGCCTGCTCGAAGACCGCCGCCTCGGGGTGCCGGTGGCGGATCCCGCGCAGAACGTTGTGGTCGACTACTCATCCCCCAACGTCTCCAAGGAGATGCACGTTGGCCACCTGCGGACGACCGTGGTGGGGGACGCGATCGTGAGGATCCTGGAGCATCTCGGGCACGATGTGATCCGTGCCAACCACCTCGGCGACTGGGGCACCCAGTTCGGCCTGCTGATCGAGCATCTGCTGGACGTCGGCGAGGACACCGCCCGGCAGCAGCTTTCGGCCGGCGAGATCAACGCCTTCTATCAGGCGGCGCGGGTCAAGTTCGACCGCGACCCAGCTTTCGCGGACCGGTCGCGGAACAGGGTGGTCTTGCTGCAGGGCGGCGACAAGGAGACCCTCCGCCTGTGGCAGGTGCTCGTCGACGATTCCAAGCAGTACTACAACACCATCTACCGGCGGCTCGGGGTCACCCTCACCGACGATGACCTGGCACCGGAGAGCTTCTACAACTCGATGCTCGCAAGCGTCTGTGACGAGCTCCAGCGCGAAGGCATCGCCGTGATCAGCAACGGTGCGCTGTGCGCGTTCCCGCCCGGGTTCACCGGCCGGGACGGTGAGCCGCTGCCGATGATCTTGCGCAAGAGCGACGGCGGCTACGGCTACGACACCACCGACCTGGCCGCGATCAGGTACCGGATCAGGGACCTGAAGGCTGACCGGCTCATCTACGTGGTCGGGGCCGAGCAGTCGCTGCACTTCCGCATGCTGTTCGCCGTCGCCCGACAGGCGGGCTGGCTGACCAACGACGTCCGTGCCGAACACGCGGTCATCGGCCTGGTCAGCGGCGCCGACGGGGGACGGATCCGGACCCGCAGCGGTGAGCAGGTCAAGCTGATCACGCTGATCGACGAGGCGGTCGAGCGCGCTGGCCGGGTGATCGCCGACCGGTACGACGACCCGGTCCTTCGCCAGCAGATCGCCGAGGCGGTCGGCATCGGCGCACTCAAATACGGTGACCTGTCGGTGGCCCGGGACTCGGGTTATGTGTTCGACTTCGACCGCATGCTCGCGCTCACCGGCAACACCGGCCCGTATCTTCAGTACGCGACTGCCCGGATCCGTTCGATCTTCCGCAGGGCCGGGCTCGATCCGGACAAGGTGACCCCACGCCTGCACCTGGCGGAGGGCGCCGAACGGGCGCTTGCGCTCACCGCACTAGGTTTCGGCGCGGCGGTCTTCGGGGCTGGCCGCAGGGCCGAGCCGCACCTGCTCGCGGCCTTCCTGTTCGACGTCGCCAGCAGCTTCACCACGTTCTACGAGACGTGCCCGGTGCTGAACGCCCCGTCACCCGAGTTGCGTGACAGCAGGCTCGCGCTCTGCGCTCTGGCGCTGCGGATTCTGACGACCGGGCTCGGCCTGCTGGGGATCCCGGTGCCGGACCGGATGTAGCCCGCGCGGACGCAGCCCGGGCAACGCAGCCAGCGCGGACACAGCCCGGGCAACGCAGCCAGCGCGGAGGTAGCCCTGGGCCATGCGGCCCGCCGCCATACGTGGCGCCCACAGACGGGCCAGCCCCGGGGCGCCCGGAGCGAACATGTAGCTCGTTCCCAGGGAAATCCCAGCTTCGGCTGGCTGTTGTCACAGGCCCGGCCGGGACCATGACACCCATGGACAACTTCTACCGGCCCGCTGGCGGCGATCCCGGCGACCACCAACCCACAGAGCAGTTCTGGCGCGGCCAGGGCGTGCCACCCGGCGGTCAAGGTCCCGGCTCGGGATATCCCTGGCAGCCAGGGCCACAGACACACGCGACCAAAGACCGCCACAGGGCGTGGCACTGGACGGTAGGGATCGCCCTGGCGGCCCTGCTCGCGGGCGGCGGCGCAATCGCCGGGGCGTCTCTGGCCAGCACGTCCCTCTCCACCACACCCTCCGCCGGCACCGGCGCAGCCGGCAGTACCGGGAGCGGACCGGGCGGCAGCGGGGCAGGCACGACGGCCGACACGGCAGGCACCGGCAGCCAGGCCGCCCTGCTCAACGCCACGCTGAACGCGGCGGGCTCGCCCAACGCCGCGGTCGCCACCGCCGCGGCGGCCTCGGCCCCGAGCGCCGGAACCGGCGCCACGGCAGCCGCCCCGGCGGTCCGGCGATGCGCCAAGGCGGCGCGGGCCGCCAGGGCGGCACGGCTCAGCGGGCACCCCCGGCTGTCGAGAGCCGCCCGCGCGGCCACCGCGCGCTGCCGCTTCATCCGCCGCCGGATCGTCCGGTTCTTCCTCCTGCGGGGGGTTGACGGCCAGTTCTCCTTCCGGGGCCGATCCGGCGCCATCCGCACGCTCGCCTACGAGCGAGGCGTGATCGAATCGGTGAACAGCGGCAACTCCATCGTGGTCAAGGCCGCCGACGGCACCATCTGGAGCTGGGACCTGGTCAGCAACACGGTCGTGAGGGACCTGAGTGGCAAGATCAGTGAGTCCACGCTCGCCGTCGGCCAGCCCGTCTGGGTCGGCGGGCCGGTGATCAGCGGAGCCAAAGACGCCAGGCTTATCTTCGTCCGGCCTCCGAACAGATAGCCGGACGAAGGCCGAGCACCCTGTCCGCCTCCCGCGGCCCCGGCCGCGGGAGGCGGTAGCCTGAGCAGCCTTCGTTCGGCAGGATCAGCGGTGCAACGTCCGACCGGGCCAACCCGCAGAATGCGCCATGGTGATGACAGACAACGAACGGATCCCGCAGGTACTCGTCGTCGACGACGAACCGAACATCCGTGAGCTGGTGCAGGTCGCGCTCAAGTTCCATGGCTGCGCTGTGAGCACGGCCACGGGCGGGATGGACGCGATCCGCCAGGCCGAGGCGCTGCGGCCCGACCTGATCGTGCTCGATGTGGTGATGCCCGACCTCGACGGGTTCGAGGTGTGCCGTCGGCTGCGCGCCCTGGGCAACGAGGTCCCGGTGATCTTCCTGACCGCCCGGGACACCTCCTCCGACACCGTCACCGGGCTGGCGCTCGGCGGCGACGACTATGTGACCAAGCCATTCTCGGTGGAGGCGCTGGTGGCCCGGGTCCGGGCCGTCCTGCGGCGGGCAGCGCGGTCCGGTGTCAGCGGGGACGCGCGGGCCGACACGACGCTCCGGGTGGGCGACCTGGAGCTGGACGAGTCACGCTGGACGGTGCGCCGGGCGGGTGTGCCGGTTGACCTGTCGCCCACCGAGTTCCGGCTGCTCGCCTGCCTCCTGCGGCACCGGGGCCGGGTGCTCACCCGCGCCCAGCTGCTGGAGAGCGTGTGGGGCTGGGACTACGCCGGGCAGTCGCAGATCGTCGAGACCTATGTCAGCTACCTGCGCCGCAAGCTCGACCCGCTGGGCCCGCCACTGATCCACACCCAGCGCGGCGTGGGGTACACCCTGCGGGCTGAGGAGAATCATCATGCCGGGCAAGGCAGCGGAGCCGGGCAGGGCGACCAGGCCGGGCAGGGCACTGGAGCCGGGCAGGGCGACCAGGCCGGGCAGGGCACCAGGGCCGGATACGGCGACCAGGCCGGGCAGGACCACCGGGCCGACCTGGGCCAGCGCGCCGGGGAGAGCCACCGGCCCGCCGGTCCCACCTGATGAGCGGTTCGGGGCGGGCCGGGCGGCTGTCGCTGCGCGCCCGCCTCCTGGTCCTGCTCATCGCTGTGACCGCCGCGTTCCTCCTGATCATGGGCGGGGTCACCACCCTGGTACTGACCCGCCGGGTGAGCGGGCAGTTCAACACCGACCTAGTGGCCGCCGCCGCCCGCGGCCCGCAAGCCCTGGCCAGCAATACGGGCGGCTACCTGGCCGCCGCGATCTTCCGCCGCACCGGGCAGATCGTGCTGCTGACCCCGGGGCACAGCGGCAGCCAATTCCGCCAGGTGCTCAGCCAGATGACGCGCAACCAGTTCGTCCGGGACCTGGCCGACCAGCCGTTCACCCTCGTGCTGCCGGACGGCACCAAGCTGCGGGCGGTCGAGCGGCTGATCCGCGGCCGCCAGGTGAGCACCGCCACCATCGCGCCGGGCCCGGCCCTGCTCGTGGTCGCCCGGCCGGCTGCCGCGGTGAACAGACAGGTGGGCGGCGTCGTTGTGGCGGAGCTGATCACCGGCGGGATCCTGCTCCTGATGCTCGCACTGGGCGGGCGCTGGCTCATCGGCCGGGGGCTGGCGCCACTGGGCCAGATGGCTGGTACCGCCCACCGGATCACCACGCAGGGGGATCTTGCCGCACGCATGCCCGACGCGGACGAGAGCACCGAGGTGGGCCGCCTGGGCTGTGCCATCAACACCATGCTGGACCGTATCCAGCAGGCTTTCGGCGCCCGGCTGCAGTCGGAGCAAAAGGTGCGCCAGTTCGCGGCGGACGCCTCGCACGAGCTGCGGACCCCGCTCACCACCATCCGGGGCTATGCCGAGCTGTACCGGCAGGGCGCGCTGGGGCAGGAGGAGCTGCCAGACGCGATGCGCAGGATCGAGCAGGAGGCGCAGCGCATGAGCACGCTGGTGGCTGAGCTGCTGGAGCTGGCGCGGCTGGACCGCACCTCGTCCCTCGACCTCGCCGAGGCCGACCTGGCGGCCGTGGTGCGGGACGCGGCGGCCGACGCCCGGGCGGTCGAGCCGGACCGGCCAGTTCAGGCGGACGCACCGGATGGGCTGATCGCGATGGTCGACGAGCCACGGATCCGGCAGGTGCTGGCGAATCTGCTGGCCAACGTGCGCGAGCACACGCCCGCCCGGACGCCGGTGGCGGTCCGCCTGGCGCCTGTGCGGGGCGGGGTGGTGCTGGAGGTGGCCGACGCCGGCCCAGGGATACCACAGCAGGACGCGGCCCGCGCCTTCGACCGTTTCCATCGGGGCGGGGACCGCGCCGACGGCGAGGCGGACGCCGGGATCAACGGCTCCGCCAGCGGGGGCAGCGGCCTGGGGCTGTCGATCGTGCAGGCCATCGCCGTGGCCCACGGCGGCCAGGCCACCCTGGAATCCTGGCCCGGCCAGGGCACGCGGGTCCGCGTCTGGCTGCCAGCAGCCCCCCAGCCCGGCCGCCCTTAGCGCCCCGCCAGTCACTAGCCCGTCCCGCCGCACCCCGGGCCCGAACCTGGGCGTCCGGTGCCACCTCAGACAGGCGCAGGCCCAGGCGGCGCCGTCCACGGTGAGCGCCGGCCCAGGTGGTGCCGGCTCTGCCGTCAGCCGGCGGCCGGCTCTCCGTCGTCGATGTCTCCAGCTGGGCCGGGAAGGTGCTCGAACAGGTAGTAGACGGCGAGCAGGCCGAAGATGATCAGCGCGGCGACCGGCGACCAGAACGCCGCGATCAGGGTGCCCGCCGCATACGCCACGCCGCCCAGGGTGAAGCCGGGCACGGACCGGCGCAGCGCACTCGGCGGCAGCGCCGCCCCGAGCGAGCGCGCGTGGGTGACCACATACACCCAGACGCCGTCAAAGCCTGCGGAGATCGCGATCATGACGATGCCGTAGGTCACCGTGGCCGCGGTCCCGCCTTCCTCGAGCAGGTGCTCGGCTACCAGCGCGGTCGGGAACGGGATCGCCACGATGCCCATGAGCAGCAGGAGGTTGAGCACCAGCAGGGGCCGGTCCACCCGGCTGACGTGCGCCAGGATTGTGTGGTGGTTCAGCCACATGATCCCGATCGTGAGGAAGCTGACGACGTAGGCGAAGTACTCCGGCCACGCGTGCAGCAGCACCCCGACCGTGAGCACGCCCGACCCGATCGGCAGCAGCTCCAAGACCAGGAGCGTGATCGCCACCGCGAACACCCCGTCGCTGAACGCCTCTGCCCGCTTGCTGTCCATGCCGGTCAGCCGCTCACGGTCAGCCGTCTGCGGTCGGCGGGGCGGGCGCAGACGGCTGGGCCGGCTCGGCGGCGGGCGGTTGAGGTGACGTGGCCTCGGGCGGGCCGGGCGGGGCAGCGGGCTGGGCCGGCCCGGCGGCAGGCGGGGCCACCGACCGGGCCAGCAGGGACGCCACGTCAACGATTTCCAGCGACTCGCTGGCCTCGCCCGAGCTCTTCTTGGCGCTGATCGCGTCGCCGAGCATGACCAGGCAGTACGGGCAGGCGGTGGAGATGGTGTCCGGGCCGGTGCCCAGCGCCTCGTCGATCCGCTCGATGTTGATCCGCTTGCCGATCCGCTCTTCCATCCACATCCGGGCGCCGCCGGCCCCGCAGCAGAAACCGCGTTCCTTGCAGCGATGCATCTCCTGCGCCCGCACCCCCGGCACCTGCTCCATGATCTCCCGCGGCGGGGAGAACACCTTGTTGTGCCTGCCGAGGAAGCAGGGATCGTGGTAGGTGATCTTCTCCTCGACCGGGTTGACCGGGGTGAGCTTCCCATCGGCCAGCAGCCGCGACAGCAGCTGGGTGTGGTGGATGACCTGGTAGTTCCCGCCGAGCTGCGGATACTCGTTCGCGAGCGCATTGAAGCAGTGCGGGCAGCTCGCCACGATCGTGCGCGCGCCCGCCTCGTTGAGGGTCTCGACGTTCTGCTGGGCGAGCATGGAAAACACGAACTCGTTGCCCATCCGCCGGGCGGGATCGCCGGTGCAGGTCTCGGCGGGCCCGAGCACGGCGAAGTTCACGCCCGCAGTGTGCAGCAGTGTGGCGATCGCCTTGGTGGTCTTGCGCGCCCGGTCCTCGAGCGCACCGGCGCAGCCGACCCAGAACAGGTACTCGACGTCATCGGGCACCTTCCCGTCGACGACCGGCACCTCGAAATCCAGCTCGGAGATCCACTCCGCCCGCCGCGGGCCGCCCATGCCCCACGGGTCGCCCTTGTTCTCCAGGTTCTTCAGCATCCCAGCCGCCTCCACCGGGAACGCCGACTCGATCAGCACCTGGTAGCGCCGCATGTCGCCGATGTGGTCGATGTGCTCGATGTCGACCGGGCATTCCTGCACGCAGGCGCCGCAGTTGGTGCAGGACCAGATCACGTCGGGGTCGATCACGCCACCGGCGGCGGGGTCGCCCACCAGGGGCCGTTCGGCCTCTTTCTTGACATGGTCGGGGAGCTTCTCCCTTTCCTCGTCGGAGGACGCGAGCAGCCAGGGCGCCTTGGCGAGCGCGTGGTCGCGCAGATCCAGGATCACCATCTTGGGCGAGAGCGGCTTGCCGGTGGCCCAGGCCGGGCACTGCGACTGGCACCGCCCGCACTCGGTGCAGGTGCCCATGTCGAGGAAGCCCTTCCAGGTGAAATCCTCGATCTTGCCGCGGCCGAAGACGTCGGTGTCCGGGTCGGCCTCCTCGAAGTCGAGCACCCTGCCGTTGCTGCGCATCGGCTGCAGCGCGCGGAGCCCGTCCGGGCGGCGGGAGAACAGCACGTTCACCGGGGCCAGGGCGATATGCAGATGCTTGGAGTAGGTGATGAACACCAGGAAGGCGAAGATGACCGCGAGCTGGGCGAGGATGAACACGGTCTCCAGCACGCTGTTGACGCCCGTCCCCAGCGGCGCAAGCCAGTTTGCAACGATCTGCGAGGCGAACGCGCCGCTCGAGTAGGGGAACACCCCCGTGTTGATCTGCGCCCCCCGGTAGAGGAGCAGCGTGGAGATCACCAGGAAGATCCCCAGCAGAACGAGCCATGCGGCGCCGGTGTGCGATCCGGAGAACCGGGAGTCGCGGCCCTCCCGGTGGGGGTTGTGGCGCAGCCTGATGATCGCGAAGGTGATGATGCCGGCCAGCACCCCGACCGCGAACAGGTCCTCGATGAAGCCGATCACCGGCCAGTGGCCGATCCACGGGATGGCGAAGGTCCGGCTGAACAAGTCGCCGTAGGCCTCCAGGATGGTCAGCAGCAGGACGATGAAGCCCCAGAACGTCAGCGCGTGGGCGACGCCGGGCACCGACCACTGGAGCAGTTTGCGCTGCCCGATCACCTCGGTAGCCTGGGTGCTGACATCCCGGCCGGGGTGCCCGCGGACGGCGGCGACCCGCTCGGGCGCGGGCTGGCCAGTGCGGGCCACCCGGTACAGCCACCACAGGCGGCGCACGGCGATGGCGAACGCGGCCACGGTCAGGGCCAGCCCGATGATGATGCGCACGGCCACGCGGACCTCCTCGTGTGGCGCAGGATGCGGCCTGTTGCAGGCTGCCAGCGTACGCCGCCGCGCCATCCGGCAGTGATCGCCGGGGCCACCTGGCTGCGGGAATGTATCGGTGCGCAGAGAAGTTGAGCCAGTATGACTCAAGTCATTTGCGCAGGCTCCGCGGCCCTGGCAAACTTGCGTCGGCAAGACTCAACTTAGACCCACGATTCGACTAGGGACAACACATGGCACGTGCGGTAGGCATCGACCTCGGGACCACCAACTCTGTCGTCGCAGTTCTCGAAGGCGGCGAGCCAACGGTCATCGCCAACGCGGAGGGCTCGCGGACCACACCGTCCGTTGTCGCCTTCGCCAAGAACGGGGAAGTGCTCGTCGGCGAGGTCGCCAAGCGGCAGGCGGTGACCAACATCGACCGGACCATCCGGTCGGTCAAGCGCGAGATGGGCACCGACTGGAACGTCAAGATCGACAACAAGAAGTTCACCGCCCAGCAGATCAGCGCGTTCATCCTGCAGAAGCTCAAGAGGGACGCCGAGTCCTACCTGGGCGAGACGATCACCGACGCCGTGATCACCACGCCTGCCTACTTCAACGACGCGCAGCGGCAGGCCACCAAGGAGGCCGGCCAGATCGCCGGGCTCAACGTGCTGCGCATCATCAACGAGCCGACGTCCGCCGCGCTCGCCTACCACCTGGAGAAGGAGAGCGAGGCCACCATCCTGGTCTTCGACCTGGGCGGCGGCACCTTCGACGTGTCCTTGCTGGAAGTCGGTGAGGGCGTGGTCGAGGTGAAGGCCACCAGCGGCGACAACCACCTCGGTGGTGACGACTGGGACCAGCGGATCGTTGACTGGCTGGTGCAGGACTTCAAGAACAACTACGGCGTCGACCTGTCCAAGGACAAGATGGCGCTGCAGCGGCTGCGCGAGTCGGCGGAGAAGGCCAAGATCGAGCTGTCCGGCGCCGCGGAGACGCAGATCAACCTGCCTTACATCACCCACTCCGAGCAGGGCCCGCTGCACCTGGACAGCAAGCTCACCCGGGCCGAGTTCCAGCGCATGACCTCCGACCTGCTCGACCGCTGCAAGGGCCCGTTCAAGCAGGTCCTCAGCGACACCAGCGTCAAGCTCAGCGACATCCACCACGTGGTGCTCGTCGGTGGCGCAACCCGGATGCCCGCCGTGGTCGACCTGGTCAAGGAGCTGACCGGCGGCAAGGAGCCGAACAAGGGCGTCAACCCGGACGAGGTCGTCGCGGTCGGCGCGGCCCTGCAGGCCGGCGTGCTCAAGGGCGAGGTCAAGGACGTCCTGCTGCTCGACGTGACCCCGCTGTCGCTGGGCATCGAGACCAAGGGCGGCATCTTCACCAAGCTCATCGAGCGCAACACCACCATCCCGACGAAGCGTTCGGAGATCTTCACCACGGCGGACGACAACCAGCCGTCGGTGCAGATCCAGGTCTTCCAGGGCGAGCGGGAGATCGCTGCCTACAACAAGAAGCTCGGCATGTTCGAGCTGGCCGGCCTCGCCCCCGCACCGCGCGGCGTCCCGCAGATCGAGGTCACGTTCGACATCGACGCGAACGGGATCGTCAACGTCTCGGCCAAGGACCTCGGCACGGGCAAGCAGCAGTCGGTGACCATCACCGGCGGGTCCGCGCTGGGCAAGGACGACATCCAGCGGATGGTGGACGAGGCGGAGAAGTTCGCCGAGGAGGACGCCCGGCGGCGCGACGAGGCGGAGACCCGCAACCGCGCGGACACGCTCGTCTACACCACCGAGAAGTTCCTCGCCGAGAACGCCGACAAGGTCCCCGAGGACATCAAGTCCGAGGTGGAGTCCGCGCTCGCCGACGTCAAGAAGGCGCTCGAGGGCAGCGACATCGACGCGATCAAGGAAGCCACCGAGAAGGCCGCCCAGGTCAGCCAGAAGATGGGGACCGCCATGTACGCCCAGGCGCAGGCCAGCGCGCCCGAAAGCGGGACCGCGTCCGAAGGCAGCACCGATGACGGCCCGGCCGACGACGACGTCGTTGACGCCGAGATCGTCGACGAGGACAAGCCGCGGGAAGGCGGCGCCGCCTGATGAGCTCACCGGAGGAAAGCAATGGGGGCCCGGTGATCCGCGACCTTAGGCGCATCGATCCGGCGACCGGCCAGATCAGGGATCCGGGCCAGGGAGGTTCAGCCCAGCCGGGCTCCTCCCGTGGTCCCGGCAAGTCCAGGCCGGGCAAGCATGCAGCCGGGGCGGCCGGCTCCCGCCAGGGCCAGGGGGGGCCCGCGGGCGCCGACCGTAAGGACGCCGCCGCGCGATCGGCCGCCGAACAGAAGACCGCGGAGCAGCTCGCCGAGCGTACGGCCGACCTTCAGCGACTGAGCGCCGAGTACGCCAACTACCGCAAGCGTGTCGAGCGGGACCGGGTGGCGGTGCGCGAGCAGGCGCTGGCGAACGTGCTCTTCGGGCTCCTGCCGGTGCTGGACGACATCGGCCGCGCGCGCGAGCACGGGGAGCTGGCCGGCGGTTTCAAGTCCGTGGCCGACTCGCTGGAGACCACCGTCGCCAAGCTGGGGCTCGAACGCTTCGGGGAGAACGGCGAGCCGTTCGACCCGAAGGTGCACGAGGCCCTGATGCACTCCTACTCCAACGACGTGACCGAGCCGACCTGCGTCCAGATCCTCCAGCCGGGATACCGGGTGGGGGAGCGGATCCTGCGCCCGGCAAGGGTGGCTGTGGCGGAGCCCGCCGAGGCGGGGGAACCGGATGAGTCCGGCGACCCGGAAGGGCCGGACGGACCGGACCACGGGCCCGGCCGGCCGGACAGGACCGATGGGCCCGGCGGGCCCGGAAGCGTCCACCACCAGCCCGGCGGCGCGGCAAGCGGGACCGGCGGCGACACGGCCGGCCGGCCGGAGACACGTGACCAAGACTGATGCCCGGAGAGGCCAGTGAGCACCAAGGACTTCTTGGAGAAGGACTATTACAAGACGCTCGGTGTCTCCAAGAACGCGAAAGCGGACGAGATCAAGAAGTCGTACCGCAAGCTCGCCCGCAAGTATCACCCCGACGCCAACAAGGGGGATGCGAAGGCCGAGGAGCGGTTCAAGGAGATCTCCGAGGCGTACAACACGCTGTCGGATGAGAAGCGGCGCAAGGAGTACGACGACGCGCGCTCGCTCTTCGGCAGCGGCGGCTTCCGCAGGCCGGCCCCCGGTGGCGCGGGCGGCGGCTTCGGGGGGTTCGACCTTGGTGACCTGTTCGGCGGTACCGGGACGGGGACCGGAACCGGTACCGCAGGCGGCGGCCGGCTGGGCGACCTGCTGGGCGGGATGTTCGGCGGCGGCAGCCGGGGGACCCAGCCGCGGCCGCGGCGTGGCGCTGACGTGGAAACGGAAGCCACGCTGACGTTCGGCGACTCCATCGACGGCGCCACCGTGAGCCTGCGCCTAACCGGTGAGGCACCCTGCCCGACCTGCCACGGAACCGGGGCGAAGTCGGGAACGGTGCCTAGGGTCTGCCCGACCTGCCAGGGCACCGGGCAGACCAGCCAGAACCTGGGCAGCTTCGCGTTCTCCGAGCCGTGCAAGGAGTGCCGGGGCCGCGGGCTGGTGGTCGACGACCCGTGCCCGGATTGCGCGGGCAGCGGTCGCGCCATGAGCACACGCACGATCCAGGCGCGGATCCCGGCCGGTGTCGCGGACGGGCAGCGGATCAAGCTCAAGGGCAAGGGTGCCCCGGGCGAGCGTGGCGGTCCCGCCGGTGACCTTTACGTGCGGATCCACGTCACGCCGCACCCGGTGTTCGGGCGCACCGGCCACAACCTGACCGTGACCGTTCCCGTCACCTTCCCCGAGGCGGCTCTCGGCGCGGAGGTCAAGGTGCCCGCCCTGCGGGGTGCGCCGGTCAGCGTCCGCATTCCGGCGGGCACCCCGAACGGGCGCACGTTCCGGGTGCGCGGGAAGGGCGTGCGGCGCTCGGACGGCACCAACGGGGACCTGCTTGTCACCGTCTCGGTCCAGGTGCCGCAGAAGCTGACCGGCGCGGCCAGGGAAGCGCTGGACCAGTTCCGCGAGGCAACCGCCGGTGAGGATCCCCGCGAAGACCTGCTCCGGCGGGCGAGGCAGGTGTGATGAGACAGGAATGGGCCGGGCTTAATGAGCCTGGCGGGCATGACCAGCCCAGCGGGGCGCAGGAGGTGACACGATGAGCAGCCCTTACGAGATGTCCGACGACAGCCCCGTGTACGTCATCTCGGTGGCGGCCCAGCTCTCCGGCCTGCACCCGCAGACCTTGCGTTCGTACGACCGGCTGGGACTTGTCTCCCCGGGCCGTTCCGCAGGGCGCGGCCGCCGGTACTCGCTGCGCGACGTCCTGCTGCTGCGCGAGGTGCAGAGGCTGTCACACGAGGGTGTCAACCTCGAGGGCATCAAGCGGGTCCTCGCGCTGGAAGACGAGCTGGAGCGGTACCGCGGCGTCATCGCCGAGATGACCGCCGAGATGACGCAGCTGCGCACCGAGCTGGAGTCGACCAGGGCGGTAGCCGCCCGGCTGGCCGGGCTGCTGCGAAGCCGCAAGGCCGGCGCCTCGCTGGTTCCGGTGCGCAGGCCGGCCCGGGCGGCTGGGCCGCCGGAGACCGGGCCGAAGCCGGCCGCGGACGAGCCCGGGCCGGCCATTCCCGCTGCCGGAGCGGGCCGCGCCTCCCAGGCAGGGACCTCCACCTGAAGCGGATGACTGCCAGTGATCATCCACCCGCCTCATTCACGATAGACAACCAGGAAGCAACCTGATGGACGACAAGTTCACCCGCAAGAGCCAGGAGGCGCTGTCGGATGCGGTCAAGCGCGCCACGGCGGAGGGCAACCCGCACGTCGACGCCCTCCACCTCCTCACGTCCCTCATCCAGCAGAGCGGCGGGACGGCGACCCCGCTGCTGCGGGCGGTCGGCGCCGACCCCGATGCGGTGCTCGCCGATGCCCGCGACCGGATAGCGAAGCTCCCCAGCGCGGCAGGCGCCACGCTGAGCGCGCCGGACATGTCTCGGCCGGTGCTGGCGGCGCTCACGACCGCTGCCAAGCGAGCACGGGAACTGGGCGATGAGTACGTGTCCACCGAGCATCTCCTGGTGGGCCTGGCCTCCGACGGTGGCCAGGCTGCGGAGGTGCTGCGCAAGGCCGGGGCCGGGCCGGACGTGCTGCTCGAGGCATTCGAGAAGATCCGGGGTCACGCCCGGGTCACCTCGGAGGACCCGGAAGGCACCTACCAGGCACTGGAGAAGTACGGCGTCGACTTCACCCAGCGGGCGCGTGAGGGGGATCTCGATCCGGTCATCGGCCGCGACGCCGAGATCCGGCGGGTGATCCAGGTGCTGTCACGCCGGACCAAGAACAACCCGGTCCTGATCGGCGAGCCCGGGGTCGGCAAGACGGCGGTGGTCGAGGGCCTGGCCCAGCGGATCGTCGCCGGTGACGTGCCCGAGTCCCTGCGTGGCAAGCGGCTGGTCGCGCTCGACCTGGGGGCCATGGTCGCTGGCTCGAAGTACCGCGGCGAGTTCGAGGAGCGCCTCAAGGCGGTGCTGAACGAGATCAAGGAGAGCGAAGGCCAGGTCATCACCTTCATCGACGAGCTGCACACGGTCGTGGGTGCCGGGGCGGCCGAGGGCGCCATGGACGCCGGCAACATGCTCAAGCCGATGCTGGCCCGCGGCGAGCTGCGGATGGTCGGGGCGACCACCCTGGACGAGTACCGCGAGCGGATAGAGAAGGACGCCGCGCTGGAGCGGCGGTTTCAGCAGGTCTTTGTGGGCGAGCCATCGGTCGAGGACACGATCGCCATCCTGCGCGGCCTCAAGGGCCGTTACGAGGCGCACCACAAGGTCCAGATTTCCGACGCCGCGCTGGTCGCGGCCGCGGCCCTGTCCGACCGTTACATCACCGCCCGGTTCCTCCCGGACAAGGCCATCGACCTGATCGACGAGGCCGCGTCCCGGCTGCGGATGGAGATCGATTCCCGCCCGGTCGAGATCGACGAGCTGCAGCGATCCGTGGACCGGATGAAGATGGAGGAGATGGCGCTCGAGCGGGAGGCGGACCCGGCGAGCAAGGAGCGCCTGGAGCGGCTGCGTGCCGACCTGGCCGACCGCCAGGAGCAGCTCACCGCGCTGGTCGCCCGCTGGGAGCGGGAGAAGGCCGGGCTGAACAAGGTCGGCGAGCTCAAGCAGCGCCTCGACGACCTGCGCGGGCAGGCCGAGCGGGCGCAGCGCGACGCGGACTTCGAGAGCGCTTCCCGGCTCATGTACGGGCAGATCCCGGCGCTCGAAGCCGAACTCGCCGAGGCCTCCGCCCTGGCCGCTGAGGAGGCATCCACTGGCGGGCCGGCGGGCGACGGCCAGGCGGCGGCCACCCCGGAGGGGCCGGGCGGCGCGCCGATGGTCAAGGAGGAGGTCGGCCCGGACGACGTCGCGGACGTCGTCTCATCCTGGACCGGCATCCCAGCCGGGCGGCTGCTCGAAGGCGAGACGGGCAAGCTCCTGCGAATGGAGGCCGAACTCGGCAAGCGGCTCATCGGGCAGTCCCGCGCGGTCACGGCCGTGTCCGACGCGGTGCGCAGGTCCCGGGCGGGCATCTCCGACCCGGACCGGCCGTCGGGCTCCTTCTTGTTCCTCGGCCCGACGGGCGTCGGCAAGACCGAGCTTGCCAAGGCGCTCGCGGAGTTCCTCTTCGACGACGAGCGGGCCATCGTCCGCATCGACATGAGCGAGTACAGCGAGCGGCACACGGTCGCCCGGCTGGTGGGCGCCCCGCCCGGGTACATCGGGTACGAGGAGGGCGGCCAGCTGACCGAGGCGGTCCGGCGGCGGCCCTACTGCGTCGTGCTTCTCGACGAGGTGGAGAAGGCCCACCAGGAGGTCTTCGACATCCTGCTGCAGGTGCTCGACGACGGCCGGCTCACCGACGGGCAGGGCCGGACCGTGGACTTCCGGAACACGATCCTGATCCTCACCTCGAACATCGGCTCGGCCTTCATCGCCGACCCGGCACTCGACGAGGAGGCCAAGCGGGATGCCGTGATGAACGTGGTCCGGACGACCTTCAAGCCGGAGTTCCTCAACCGGCTCGACGACATCATCGTGTTCGACGCCTTGTCGACGGAGGAGCTAAGCCAGATCGTCGACCTGCAGGTTTCCCGGCTGGCGCGGCGGCTCTCCGACCGCAGGCTGACACTCACGGTCACGCCGGCGGCCCGCGAGTGGCTGGCCGTGACGGGGTTCGACCCGGTGTACGGGGCCCGGCCACTGCGCAGGCTGGTTCAGTCGGCCATCGGCGATCAGTTGGCCAAGGGCCTGCTGTCCGGGGCGATCACCGACGGCGACACGGTCCTGGTGGATCTGGACCCGGCTGCCGACGCGCTCGTCGTCGTGTCCGGTAAGCCGCCGGCGATCGTGCCCGGCTTGGACGGCAGCTCATCGAGCAGCCGGTCGTAGGCGTCCTCGGAAAGCCCGAGATCGTTGCGGATCCGGTACCTCAGGCTCAGCAGGAGTCTCAGCTCGGCCTGGTCCCCAGGGGGCAGCTCCGGCACCATATCGGCCCCGGTGTCTCCTGCCCGCTCGCCGGCGGGCCCCTCGTCCGGCCCGCTGGCGTCCGTGTCGCCAGCGGAAGCGACCGGGCCGGGCGACCGGCCCAGGCATAGTTCGACGCCGGCGCTCGCCCAGGCCAGCGCGCC
Source organism: Streptosporangiaceae bacterium (assembly GCA_036005525.1). Taxonomy (GTDB): domain Bacteria; phylum Actinomycetota; class Actinomycetes; order Streptosporangiales; family Streptosporangiaceae; genus UBA9676. Next base: position 50,554 of record DASYQM010000249.1, on the reverse strand, counting down.
GATCGCATCCGAGCGTTCCACCAGCAGTTCCGCCAGCAGGTCGCACGTCCGCGCCTCGCGCGGCGGCTCGGCGGCGAGCTCGCCGATGAGCGCCTCGGCCTCGTCCTTCCTGCCCATCATGAACAGCGCCCGCGCCAGTGGCGCCCGCGGATCGACGAAGGAAGGACCGCCGTCCTCCAGCGCGCGCCGGAATCCATTGGCGGCCGCCGCAGGTTCGTCGGCGAGCAGCCACTGTTCCCCGGCCCGCGTGTAGGCCTCCGCACGCGGCATCGCCGCCGTCTGTATCCCGGTTCCGGCAAGCAAGGTCATCTGCTGCGCCGCGGCCCGGTGATCGCCGGTGCACGCGGCGTCGAATTCGATTGCGTCGAATGCCTCGCGGCTCAGCACTCCCACGTCAGACAAGGTACCCGCCACGGGCCCGTCGATGCCGCTGCGGCCGGACCTCAGCTCCGGGCTCTCTCCAGCGCGTCCCAGAAGCCCCGCCGCAGCGCGTGGCGCACCTCGTCATGAAGCAGGGAATCGATCGGCAGCGCCGAATCCTGCAGCAGCCTGGCCTCCAGGTCTGAGGGCATGCGCGGCTTGCGGGCGAGCACGGCCTCCAGCCAGAGCGCGGGCGCCTCATGGGCGACGGACTGCCCGAAGGTGAAGCCCTCGTCATGTGCCGCCTGCACCGCGTCGGGCAGGGAGATCGATGTTTGCTGCGCCACCGGCGGGTGCGAGCTGGCAGGCTGCGGCCCGCCGTACGGGCCCTGCTGGGGCGAGTACGCCGCCCCGGCCGTGGCCTCGGGCTGATCGGCCGGCGGCCCAGGGAACTGCTGTGCCGCTCGCTGGTCCTGTGACCCGCGCGCGAACCGCCCGGTGCGTGCCGGGGCCGGGTAGCCCTGCGGGGCGCCGGGCGCCTGCGGGGATGGCGCAACAGGACCGGCAGGCCCGCCGGGCCCGGGTGGAACGCCCCCGCCCGGCGGCAGGGCAGGTCCGGCTGGCCCAGCTTGACCCATGGCGGGATCCGGCAGCGCGGCCAGCGCCGGGGCGGGCTGCGGGCCGGCAATGGCCTGGAGCGGATCGGTCTGGCCCTGTTCCCCCGGGCCGTTACCGGGTGCAGCCGCGGCACCCGGCCTACCGGGAGTACCAGGCCCGCCCGGCCCGGCCGGGGCGGGCGGGGCACCCGGCCCAGGGCCCTGGTAGGCCGGTGGCGCCGGGTAACCGGGCTGGCCGGCTGACACGCCGGGCGGCGCCGTCTGGTGTGGCGCGGTCTGGTGCGGCGCCGTCCCCGGATGGCCGTGCTGGGCCGGGGACGGCGGCATCCCGGGCTGTCCGGATGCCGGGTGCTGACCCATGGGTCCCGGTGGGCCCTGCGGCCCGGGCTGCGATGCTGGCGGCATGCTGGCGGCGGCCGGTGCGGCGCCGGAATTCTGGGTCCTCGGCGCAGCGGCCGACGTCGGCGTCCGCTGCGGCAGCGGCGCCGGGGGCTGGGGGCCTGGCTGGCCGGCCATGCCGGGGGCGGCGGCAGGCGGCACGCCCTGCTGCGGCACGCTCTGTGACACGGCCTGCTGCGGCAGGCCATGCAGGCCTTGCTGCGGCATCGCCTGCTGCGGCGCGCCCCGCTGCGCCATGGCCCTGGAATTGCCGGCCTCTGGACCGGGTGCCGGCGCGGGCTGGGCGGTGGGCGCGGCCTGCTGGGCCGCGGGAATCACCGGCTCCGGCTGGGCGGGCATGGGCTGCTGGGCGGCGGGCATCGCCGGCTGCGTGGGCACACCCGGGGGCGGCTCCATCACCACCATCCCCTGCTGGGTACTCCCGGCTGGGGCCGGTGCCGTCGTCCGGGGCTGCCGGCGCCGAGGCATCGGTGGCTGCCCCGGTTGCGGCGCCTGCGGCTGCCCCGGTTGCAGGGCCTGCGGCTGCCCGGGCTGGGGTACCTGCGCCTGCGGCTGCCCCGCCTGCGGGCCGGGAGGTGTCATGCCGGCGGGGGCGGATGGGCCGGATGCGCTGGCCGGCTGTGGAGGGCCGGGCTGGCCGTTCATGGCCGGCTGAGCCGTCCGCTGGTATTCGGCGATAACGGGCCCGGTGTAGATCTCCGGCGGCGCGGGATGCGACCCGGCGGGCAGGGCCTGCTGCTGACCGAGGGGGCCAGCGTGCCCGTGACCATTGGTCAGGGGCCGGCCCGAATGAGCGCCGACGGCGTGCCGCTCGTCGTCCCGCAGCGGTTCCGCACCCACCACCAGCTCCACATAGGGCCGCAGGTGTGCCTCATTGACCTCGACGACGTCGTCGCATTCCTGCCGGAGGGCACGGGAGATGGTCCAGTTGCCGTCCACCGTGATGTGAATGAGGGTGACGCGGAGGCCGAGATCCTGGACGTCGGCGATGACCTGCGCCAGGTCCTCTTCGGCACTGACCACGAGCGCGTCCTGCAGGGCTCCGTTACGCGCCAGGGTGGTCAGATCGCGGTGAATCTCGCTCTCCACCCCCTCGCGCCGGCCCGGCCTCATCCGGCCCAGCCGCAGCTTCACGCCGGGAAGGTCGGCGAGCGCGTCATGTTCGGCCGACCGGCGGCCCTCCACGGTCGCCTCGTACCAGTAGCAGCGCAGCAGGGGCAGCCCCGTCCTCTCGCGGGCCGCACTCCCCAGGAACTGGAGCAGGCCTGCGTAGTTCCAGGAAACTGACTCCCGGTGACGAGTTCCGTGGACGGCCATCGCACCATCGGCCAGTAGGTAGCCAGCGTCCACGAACAGCGCGCACCGATCCACGCGACACCGTCCTTCCGTCGACGCGAGACGTTACCAGCGCTCAGCAGGCTCCGTGATGGACTGCGCACAGATGGCGGGCAACCCCGGGTCGCAGTCAGCTCTCGGCGGAAGGTATCGTCACCAGGGCTTACCGCCCGGCAGGATGGCCAGATATGCGACTTCTTGTTCTCGGGGGCACTCGTTTCCTCGGCCGTGCCATCGTGGACGATGCCATCAGCCGTGGCTACGACGTCACGACGTTCTCGCGGGGGCTGAGCGGCCATCCCCGGCCGGGTGCCGAGGCGCTGCACGGAGACCGCACCAGCGCCGAGGATCTGCTCCAGCTGTCCGCGCGGGATTGGGACGCGGTCATCGACACGTCCACCATCGCTCCCGTGCACGTCGCAGCCTCCGCCGAGTTGCTGGCCGGCCACGTGGGCCACTACACCTACGTCTCCACCGAGTCCGTCTACCGTGATCAGCCGCGCGAGCCTGCTACAGAGGAATCGGCCGTACTCGACTGCCCTCCCGACGCGGCGGGCACCATCGAGACGCTCGGCTACGGAGAGCTCAAAGCCGGCTGCGAACGGGCGGTTCAGGAGGCGATGCCGGGCCGGAACCTGATCGCCCGGCCGGGCCTGATCATCGGGCCGCATGAGAACGTGGGCCGGCTTCCCTGGTGGCTGACGAGAATCGCGCGGGGGGGCCCGGTGCTGGCCCCGGCACCGGACAGCAAACTGCGGATGACCGACGCACGCGACCTCGCGGCCTGGCTGACCGACAACACCCGGCGGCGCATTCCCGGCGTGATGAACGTTCCGGGCCCGGCGGAGACGACGTTTGGCGACCTGCTCGGCGCATGCGTACAGGTCACCGCCCCACAGCGCGGCGACGGCCTGGAACTGCGGCCGATGGCGGACCGGGTGCTGCTGGAGGCGCGGGTGGAGCCCTGGATGGAGCTTCCGATGTGGGCGCCAGACGTCCCCGACTTCGCCGGCATCTGGCAGGTCTCCGGGGACCGGGCGCTGCGGACCGGAATCCGTTACCGGCCGCTCTTGGACACCGTCAGCGACACCTGGCGCTGGCTGACGCAGGAGGCGGCCAGCCTGGACCGCCCGGTATCGGCATTCACGCGGATGCCGGGAATCGGCCTCGATCCCGGCCGCGAGCGGGAGATCCTGGCCGCGGCGTTACCGCCCGGCGCACCGGCCAGCTCATCAGGGCCGGGTGCACCCGCGAACCACCGGGGCGGGCGCTGAGTAGGCTCGCCAAATGTGAGCGATCGCGACGATCTCCTGCGCGTGATCAAGGACAAGGCCGTCGTGCACGGTGACTTCGTGCTGTCGTCCGGGCAGCGCGCGACCTGGTACATCGATCTGCGGCGGGTGCTGCTCAGCGGCCAGGCCGCGCCGCTGGCGGGCCGCGTCATGCTGGCGGCCACCGCCGACCTCCGCTATGACGCCGTCGGCGGGCTCACGCTGGGGGCCGACCCCGTCGCCGCCGCCATGCTGCACGCGGCCGCCAGCCAGGGCCGGAGCCTGGACGCCTTTGTCGTCCGCAAGGCCGAGAAGGCACACGGGCTCCAGCGCCGGATCGAGGGCCCCGACGTCACCGGAAGACGGGTGCTGGCCGTGGAGGACACCTCAACCACCGGCGCCTCGGTGCTCACGGCCGTGGACGCGCTGCGGGAGGCGGGCGCGGATGTTGTGGGCGTGGCTGTCCTGGTGGAACGGGGCGCCCGGGACCGGGTCACCCAGCGCGGTCTGCCCTTCCGCGCCGCCTACGACGTGGGTGACCTGGGGCTGGGCTGAACGCTGGGCTGATCGCCGGGCGACCCGGCACCGGGCGCACCGGACCCGGCCCCGCGCTCATCGCCGGGCATGGCAGCACTGGACGCACTGGGCTGATTGCCGGGCGGCCCGCTGCTGGGCTGAGCCGCATGCCGGCCGCCGGGGACCTGTCGGCGCGCCGCCTCGTGCCGGATTTCACGCACCCGGTAGGCGATGAAGGCGGCGACAGCGATGACCGCCACCACGACGATCGCGTAGCCCGCCACGGCGAGCCCGTGCGCGACGCTTTGCCAGGCACTGCCGACGCCGTACCCGATCAGGGAGATCACGGTCACCCAGACCGCGGTGCCGATCAGGCTGAGGACGCCGAACAGGAGCGGGGGCACCTCGATGAAGCCCGCAACGAGGGACACGAACGTGCGGACGACCGGCAGCGCGCGGCCGAGCGGGATTGCCCAGATGCCGCGTCCAGCGACGAAGCGCTCCGCCCGGTCGAGGTCCGCCTCGGTGATCAGCAGGTACCGGCCGAACCTGTGGACGAGTGGCCGGCCGCCTGCCCGGCCCACGGCGTAGGAGACGAACGAGCCGATGAGCTCGGCGACCGTTCCCACCACGATCACGCCGACGATGCTGAGGTGCCCCTCGCTGGCGAGCACGCCAGCGAACCCGAAGGTGATCTCGGAGGGAATCGGGATGCAGGCTGCCTCAAGGAACCCGAACAGGAATACCGCGGCGTAGCCCCAGTGGATGAGGAAGCTCTCCATAGGTCACTGTTGTACAGCATGCGCGTGGGTGCAGCGGCCGCTGGCAGCCGGGCTTAAGCGCGTCTTTACCATCATTCCGGCTGGCAGACCGTCACTGCCGTCCCCCCTGCCACTGCGGTAACGCCGTCCCCTATGCCGCAGCCACCGGCCCGGCCTCCGTGCAGCCCTGGCACCCGCGCCAGTACCCAGCCGTCACAGATACTGAGGTCAGACACGAGACAGGGAGCCGACCGTCATGCCTATCGCGACGCCAGAGGTCTACGCGCAGATGCTCGACCGGGCCAAGGAGCACGGCTTCGCCTACCCGGCGATCAACGTGACCTCGAGCCAGACGCTGAACGCCGCGCTGCGCGGGTTCGCCGACGCCGAGAGCGACGGGATCATCCAGATCTCCACCGGCGGCGCCGAGTACCTGTCGGGCGCGGCCGTCAAGGACATGGTCACCGGGTCGATCGCGCTGGCGCACTTCGCCCGCAGCGTGGCCGTGAAGTACCCGATGAACGTCGCGCTGCACACCGATCACTGCCCCAAGGACAAGCTGGACGGCTTCATGCGCCCGCTGGTCGCCCTGTCCACCGAACGGGTGGCCCGGGGCGAGGAACCATTGTTCCAGTCACACATGTGGGACGGCTCCGCCGTGCCGCTGGCCGAGAACCTGGGCATCGCGGCCGAGCTGCTCGACGCGTGCGCGCGTGCGCGCACCGTGATGGAGATGGAGATCGGCGTGGTCGGCGGCGAGGAGGACGGCATCGTCGGCGAGATCAACGAGAAGCTGTACAGCACAACCGACGACGCCGTGGCCACCGCCGAGGCGCTCGGCCTCGGCGAGCGGGGCCGCTACATCCTGGCCGCCACCTTCGGCAACGTGCACGGCGTCTACAAGCCGGGTCACGTGACCCTGCGCCCGTCCGTGCTCAAGGACATCCAGGAGGCGGTCGGCGCGAAGTACGGCAAGGACAAGCCCTTCGACCTCGTCTTCCACGGCGGCTCGGGCTCCGCGCTGGCGGAGATCCGCGAGGCGATCTCTTATGGCGTGGTCAAGATGAACGTGGACACCGACACCCAGTACGCCTTTACCCGGCCGATCGCGGGGCACATGTTCACGCACTACGAGGGCGTGCTCAAGGTCGACGGGGAGGTGGGCGACAAGAAGGCGTACGACCCGCGCTCCTACGGCAAGGCGGCCGAGGCCGCCATGTCCACCCGCGTCGTCCAGGCGTGCGACGACCTGATGTCGGCAGGCAAGCGCCTCACCTGAGCGGACCCCGCCGGCCGCCGCGCTCCGGCGGAACTCTGCCCTGATCGGCCCCGGTACCTGGGCGTGGCCGGCCCGTGTGAAGACGGGGCACGGCAGGATGGGTGTCATGGAGCACCGGAACCTGCTGGGCGGGCCGCCCGCCACTTACCTGCCTGATGACCCGGCCGCGGCCGAACTCGCGGCCGGTGCCGACCCAGCCGCCGTGGCGGCGGCCCACCCGGCCTGCCTGGCGGCCTGGGCGTCCCTCGCCGATCTCGCCATGACCCGGGGCGAAGTCGTCGCCGCCTATGCTTACGCGCGGACCGGCTACCACCGCGGGCTCGACCAGTTGCGGCGCTCCGGCTGGCATGGTCATGGGCCGGTCCCCTGGGAGCACGAGCCGAACCGGGGTTTCCTGCGGTCGCTGGATGCGCTGGGCCGGGCGGCCGCCGCGCTCGGCGAGGACGACGAGGCCGAGCGCTGCCGGACCTTCCTGCGCGACTCCAGCGCCACCGCGGCGGCCGAGCTCGAGGGCTCCTGACCACACGGGAGCAGCGAGCGGGCCCGCGGCGGGCGATGGTGAAGTAACCTCGGGACGCGCGAGGCGGGAGCCGGGAAGGGGCTGGTCACATGCCGGCCATTGTGCTGGTGGGCGCGCAGTGGGGTGACGAGGGCAAGGGCAAAGCGACCGACCTGCTCGGCGACCGCGTCGACTATGTGGTCAGGTACCAGGGCGGCAACAACGCGGGCCACACGGTGGTCATCGGCGACGAGAGCTACGCGCTCCACCTGCTGCCCTCCGGGGTGCTCTCCCCGGAGGTCACCCCGGTCATCGGCAACGGCGTGGTGATCGACCCCCAGGTTCTGCTGGCCGAGATCGATGGCCTCACGGAGCGCAGCGTATCCTGCGACCGGCTGCTCATCTCCGCCAACGCGCACCTGATCATGCCTCATCACCGGGCACTCGACAAGGTGACCGAGCGCTACCTCGGCAGCGCCCGCATCGGGACCACCGGCCGCGGCATCGGGCCGACCTACGGCGACAAGGTGGCGCGGACCGGGATCCGGGTCCAGGACCTGTTCGACCCCGGCATCTTGGAGCAGAAGCTGGACCTCGTGCTCCGGGAGAAGAACCAGGTGCTGACCAAGGTCTACAACCGGCGTGGCATCGACGCCGCCGCCGTTGCGGCCGAATACCTCGGCTACGGCGAGCGGATGCGGCTCTATGTCGCCGACACGGCACTCGTCCTGAACCGGGCCCTCGACGGCGGCCGGACGGTGCTGCTCGAAGGTGCCCAGGCGACGCTGCTTGACGTGGACCACGGCACCTACCCGTTCGTGACCTCGTCCTCCCCCACCGCGGGCGGCGCCTGCGCTGGCTCGGGCATCGGCCCTACGCGGATCACGAAGGTGATCGGTATCGTCAAGGCCTACACCACCCGGGTGGGAGCGGGGCCGTTCCCCACCGAGCAGCTCGACGAGCAGGGCGAGTGGCTGCGGAAGGCCGGCGGTGAGTACGGGGTTACCACCGGGCGGCCGCGCCGCACCGGGTGGTTCGACGCGGTCATTGCCCGCTACGCGACCAGGGTCAACGGCATCACCGACTACTTCATGACCAAGCTCGACGTGCTGTCAGGGCTGGAGAAGGTGCCGGTCTGCGTGGCCTACGACGTGGCCGGGACCAGGCACGACGAGATCCCGGTGACGCAGACCGAGTTCCACCACGCGACACCGGTGTACGAGTACCTGGATGGCTGGTGGGAGGACCTGTCCGGGGTGACGAAGTTCGCGGGGCTGCCGCGCAACGCCCAGGCCTACGTGCGGTCGGTGGAGGAGATCATCGGCGCGCCGGTGGGCGCGGTCGGCACCGGCCCGCGCCGTGACCAGACCCTGCAGCTGCGCGCGCTCATCTGAGGCCGCACGCCCGCCGGGCCGGTGCGGTGGCCCGCCTCGCCCGGCCGGCCCCAGCAGCCCGCTCAGCAGGGGCCTCCCCGGGTAGGCTCGCGCCGTGCGAGTCCTTCTCCTGGGTTCCGGCGGCCGCGAGCACGCGCTGGCACGGGCGCTCGCCGCCGATGCCGGCGTCACCGACCTGCACGCGGCGCCGGGTAATCCGGGCATCGCGGCGGTCGCGGCCACGCATCCCGTGGACCTCGCCGACATCGCGGCGGTGACCGCGCTGGCCCGCTCGACCGTCCCCGGCCTTGTGGTGGTGGGCCCGGAGGCGCCGCTGGTGGCCGGGCTCGGCGACGCGCTGCGGGCGACGGGCATCGCCTGCTTCGGGCCCGGCCGCCAGGCGGCCATGCTGGAGGGGTCGAAGTCATTCGCCAAGCAGGTCATGATGGCGGCCGGCATCCCGACCGCGCGGGCCCGGACCTGCACCAGCGAGGGCGAGGCGGCGGCGGCGCTGGCCGAGTTCGGGCCGCCGTTCGTGGTCAAGGCGGACGGGCTCGCCGCGGGCAAGGGGGTCGTGGTCACGGGCGACCGGGCGGCCGCGCTGGCGCACGCCCGCGCGGCGGGCACGGTGGTCATCGAGGAGTTCCTCGACGGCCCGGAGGTGTCGCTGTTCGCGGTCACCGACGGCACCACCGCGGTGCCCCTGCTGCCCGCGCAGGACTTCAAGCGCGCCGGGGACGGCGACAGCGGGCCGAACACCGGCGGCATGGGCGCCTACGCGCCACTCGGGTGGGCGCCGCCCGGACTGGCCGCCGAGGTGCTCGCCGGCGTCATCCAGCCGGCGATCGACGAGATGCGGCGGCGCGGCAGCCCGTACCGGGGCCTGCTCTACGCCGGGCTCAGCCTGACCGCGGGCGGGGTGCGGGTGATCGAGTTCAACGCACGGTTCGGCGATCCAGAGACCCAGGTCGTGCTCGACCGGCTGGCCAGCCCGCTGGCCGGGCTGCTCGCCGCGGCAGCCTCCGGCTCACTGGCCGGCGCCGGTCCCCTGCGGTGGGCGCCGGGCGCGGCGGTAACGGTGGTGATCGCCGCCGAGGGCTATCCGGCGGCGCCGGTGAAGGGCGATCCGATCCACGGCATAGATCATGCCGAACGGGTCCCCGGGGCGCATGTCCTGCACGCGGGGACGGCCACCGACGGGGCCGGCCGGCTGGTTTCGGCGGGCGGGCGGGTGCTCAACGTGGTCGGCACCGGCCCCGACCTGGCCACCGCGCGCGACGTCGCCTACCGGGCCGCGGGCGCGATCGAGATGCGGGGCGGCTGGTACCGCCGCGACATCGCCGAAGCGGCCGCGCGTGCCCCAACGACCCCGCCCGCCCGCGCCCAGGAGTCACCGCCCGCCCGCGCCCAGGCGTCTCCGGCCGCCCACGATGCGGGCGGCGGGCCGCCCGCCTCACCCCCGGGCCCGTGACCCGCGGCACCGTGTCAGCCACGCCCAGCCCGCAACCCGGCCGACCGCCCGGCGCACGCCAGCCGGCCGGCCCCGGCGGTGTCCCGCTGCGGGTGAGCACCCTGGAACTCTTCTTCGACCTGGTCTTCGCCTTCACCCTGACCCAGCTCACCGAGCTGCTGGCGCACCACCTCTCGCTGACCGGGGTGGCGCAGGTGCTGCTCATCTTCGGGGTGCTGTGGTGGATGTACGGGGGGTACGCATGGCTGACCAACACGCGTACCCCGGACCGGGCACCGGAGCGAGTGCTGCTGCTGGCGGGCATGGCCGGGTTCCTCGTGGTCGGGCTGGCGATCCCGCACGGGTTCGGCGCGGAAGGCGCGACGGAGAGCGGGGCCGCGCTGGGGCTCGGCTATCTCATCGTGGTGCTGGTGCACGCGGCGCTGTACTACCGGCTGAACCGGAACATCATGCGGATCGCGCCCTTCAACATCACCTCGGCACTGCTGGTGATCCTGGCCGGGGTGGTCGATGGCCCTGCTGTGTACGCTCTGTGGGCCGCGGCGCTGGCCATCCAGGTCCTCTCACCGCTGATCGCCCATCCCAGCGGCCGGTTCGAGATCCAGCCGGCCCACTTCGTGGAGCGCCATGGGGCACTCATCATCGTCGCGCTCGGGGAGTCGGTAGCCGCGATCGGCATCAGCGCCTCCCGCGAGGGCGTGACCGGCTCACTGATCGCCGCCGCCGTCCTCGGCCTGGCCCTGACCGCCTGCCTGTGGTGGGCGTACTTCGGCACCGGCGACGACGACCGCGCCGAAAGCGCCTTCACCGCCGCGGCCCCCGGGCGACGGCCCGCGCTGGCCCTGTCGGCCTACTTCTACGCACACATACCGATGCTGCTCGGCGTGGTGGCGATGGCTGCGGGGGTGATGCTGACGATCGGCAGTGCCGCCGAGCCGCACCCGGTCGGGCAGGCCATCGCGCTGTCCGGCGGCGTCGCGCTGTTCCTGGCCGGTGACGCCTGGTTCCGGGCCGCGCTGCGGATCGGGACCCCGTGGCCCCGGCTGGCGACCGCCGCGTTCGCGCTGGCGGCGACCGCGCTCGGGGCGACCGTGGCCGTCGAGGCCCAGCTGGCGGTGCTGCTCGGCGCCCTGGTGGCGATGCTGGCCGCGGAGCGGTACGCGGGCGCCAGCCCGCCCCGGCTCCGGCGGGTGCGTAAGGGAGGATGGGAGGTGTGATCGGGCGGTACACCCTGCCGGAGATGGGCCGGGTCTGGGGCGAGGCCCACAAGTACGAGCTGTGGTGCCGTGTGGAGACGCTCGTTCTGGAGGCGCAGGCCCGGGCCGGGACCGTCCCGGCGGATGCCGTGGCGCCGGTGCGGGCCGCCCCGCCGCCGGCCCCCGAGGCGGTGGCGGCCTACGAGGCGGTCACCGAGCACGATGTGATCGCCTTTCTCAGCGCATGGGCGGACAACACCTCGCCCCGTGAGGCGGCGGCATATGTGCATTTCGGGATGACCTCGTCGGACCTGCTCGACACCGCCCTGGCGCTCCAGCTCACCGAGGCGACCGATCTGCTCATCGCCCGGGCCGACGGCCTGGTCGCGGTGCTGCGGGAGCATGGCCTCGCCCATTCCGGCACGCTGCGGGTGGGGCGGACACACGGCGTCCACGCCGAGCCCGACGTGTGGGGGCACCGGGTGGCCGACTTCGCGTTCGCCGTCGCCCGCTGCCGGGACCGGCTGCGGCGGGCGCGGGACGCGGTCGCGGTCGGCAAGCTGTCCGGGCCGGTCGGCACCTACTCCAACATCGACCCGGCCATCGAGGCCACGGTGCTCGCCGGGCTCGGCCTGCGGCCGCCCGACGCGGCCACCCAGGTCGTGTTCCGCGACGGCATCGCCGAGTGGGTGAGCGTCCTAGCGCTGCTCGCCACCGCCTGCGAGGCGATCGCGCTTGAGGTCCGGCACGGCCAGCGGACGGAGGTGCGCGAGCTCGCCGAGCCGTTCTCGGCCGGGCAGAAGGGCTCGTCCGCGATGCCGCACAAGATGAACCCGATCCGGTCCGAACGGATCTGCGGCCTGGCGCGAGTGGTCCGGGCCTATGTCACGCCGGTGACGGAGGGGATGGCGCTCTGGCACGAGCGGGACATCTCCCACTCCAGTGTGGAACGGGTGGCGCTGCCCGACGCCGCCATCACCACGGACTATCTGCTGCACCTGACCACCGGCCTGGTCAGCGGGCTGGTCGTGGACACCGCCCGGATGCGTGCCAACCTGGAGCTGACCGGGGGGCTGATCTACACCTCCGGCGTGCTGCTCGCCCTGGTGGCGGCCGGGATGTCCCGCGAGGACGCCTACGCACTGGTCCAGGCCGCCGCGATGGAGACATGGGAGACCGGCACCGGATTCCGCGAGGCGCTCCGGAAGCAGGCCGCCGGCCAGGGCCTGACCCTGGACGAGGCCGCGCTGGATGAGGTGACCCGCCCCGAGCGTTACGTTGAGCGCCTCGGTCCCGTCTTTGACCGCCTCCGGGCGCTGCGGTGACGCCGCCGCCGGAAGGCCGTGCCGCCGGTCCGCTCCAGCACGTGTACTCGGGGAAGGTGCGCGACGTCTACCAGATGCCCGGCGGGCTGCTGCTGCTCGTCGCCACCGACCGCATCTCGGCCTACGACCACGTGCTGCCCACGCCCATCCCGGACAAGGGGAAGATCCTCACCCAGCTCTCGCTGTGGTGGTTCCGCCGTCTCGCCGACCTGGTGCCCAACCACCTGGTGGACGCCCCGGTCCCGGCCGAGTTCGCGGGCCGGGCCATGGTCTGCCAGCCGCTGTCGATGATCGCCGTGGAATGCGTCGCCCGCGGCTACCTGGCCGGGTCGGGCTGGCGCGACTACCGGCGGATCGGGGCGGTGTGCGGGGTGACGCTGCCGCCGGGCCTCGCCGAGGGCGCGCGGCTGCCGGAGCCCATCTTCACGCCGGCGACCAAGGCGCCGCGCGGGAAGCACGACGAGAACATCCCGGCGGCGGCGGTGGCCGGCCTGGTGGGCGCCGATACCGCCGCTGAGCTGGAACGCATCACGCTGGAGGTGTACCGGCGGGGCGCGGCGATCGCGGCCGGCGGCGGCATCATCGTCGCGGACACCAAGATCGAGCTTGGCCACGACGCGCAGGGGCGGCTGCTGCTCGCCGACGAGGTGCTCACGCCCGATTCGTCGCGGTTCTGGCCGGCCGGGCAGTGGCGGCCGGGCCGTCCCCAGCCGTCGTTCGACAAGCAGTTCGTGCGTGACTGGCTGGACTCGCCGGAGGCGGGCTGGGACCGCCACCAGAGCGGCGCGCAGCCCCCCGCGTTGCCCGGCTGGGTCGTGGAACGCACCAGAGCCCTCTATATCACGGCATATGAGCGCATAACGGGCGAGCGCTGGGTCTAGAACGCGCCCGAGGGCCGTGCCGCGCCGGAAACGCGAAGCGGGTTTCCTTCGTGTTCTTTAGTGGCGGGCCCAGCAGCGGTGGCCGAACGGACCCGGCCGGTCCCGCCGGCCGGGAACGGTCCGGCGCATCCGCTCTGGCCTGGGGAAGCTGGCGCCATGGCCCATGGAACGGGGCAAAACGCACGGTGACCGAGCGGGGTGGTGCGATCGGGACGGTCCTGCCGCATGCCACCGGCGAGATGCCCTCAATGACATGTGGAGTGCGGGCCCGGTGGAATACTGGAGCGCGCGTACACCACGCCTTCCGCTCACGACATAGCCGGCGGGCCGTTCACGCCAGGCTGGCCCGTTGCACTGTCCGGCCGCAGCCTCGCCCGGCCGGCGCCCAAGGAACAGGAGCAGCGCGCCCATGACCGTTGGCCCCGAGACCTGCTACCGCGTGCAAGGCGGCGTACCGCTGCAGGGCACCGTTTTCGTGCAGGGCGCCAAGAACGCCGCGCTCAAGATGATCGCCGCTTCGCTCCTGGCGTCCGATGGCCGGACGGTCCTGCGGAACGTACCCCCCATCGAGGACGTGCGCAGGGCCGTGGAGCTGGCGCAGGCGGTCGGCGCGGTGGTGAAGTTCCATGAGGCGGAGCGCACCCTGGTGGTGGATGCGTCGACCCTGACCAGCCCGGTGCTCCCAGCGGAGATCGCCCGCCGCTTCCGGGGCTCGGTCGTCTTCGTGCCCGCCCTGCTGCACCGGCTGGGCGAGGCGGTCATCGAGGGCATCGGCGGCTGCAACCTGGGCAGCCGCAACCTCGACTTCCACTACCGGGGGTTCGCCCGGCTGGGCGCCACGGTGGACGAGGTGGGGGACAAGATCTACATCAAGGCCGGGAAGCTTCGCGGCGCCCACCTGTACCTGGACACCCCCTCGCACATGGGCACCGAGAACCTGCTCATGGCGGCGTCCCTCGCCCCCGGCACCACGGTGATCGACAACACCGCATCCGAGCCCGAGGTGCTCGACATGATCGCGTTCCTGACCAAGATGGGGGCGCAGATCAGCGGCGGGGGCACCGGTTTCATCACGGTGCAGGGGGTCGGCAAGCTCGCCGCCACCGAGCACACGGTGATGGCCGACCGGATCGACGCCGGCGTGTTCGCCATGGCCGCGGCGATCACCGGCGGCGAGCTGAGCCTGGTCGGGGCCAACCTGGAGCACTTCGGGGTGGCGCGCTGGAAGCTGGAGCAGATGGGGGTGGAGTTCGCCTCCAACGGCGCGGTCCTCCAGGTACGCCGGGAGCGCCCGCTGCGGCCGATCAACGTGATCACCAGCCCCTACCCGGGGTTCGCCACCGACCTGCAATCCCCGATCATGGCGCTCAGCTGCCTCGCCGATGGCACCAGCTACATCCGCGAGAACATCTACGATGGCCGGTTCACCCTGGTGGGCGAGCTCACCAAGATGGGTGCCGAGGCCGAGGTGGACGGCAACGTGGCCATCGTGCACGGCCCGTCCCAGCTCCGGGGGACCAAGGTGATCGCGCACGACCTGCGCACCGGCATGGCGCTCATCCTGGCCGGGCTGTGCGCGGAAGGTGAGACGGTGGTCGCCCCTGGCTACCTGATCGACCGCGGGCACGCGGCCATCGCCAGCAGGCTCGCCACCCTCGGTGCCGACATCTCCACGGAGGAGAGCGCCTGACGTAGCGGGGCGGCCGCCGCCCGGGGCGCGGGCACCGATCCCCGCGAGGAGGCGCTAATGGCGGCGGGGGTAGGCGCGGGCGACGTCCAGGAACGCCTCGCTGTCCTCCTCGTCGCCGACCGAGATCCGGGCGCCCTCGCCGGCGAACGGCCGAATGCTGACGCCGCTACGGGCACAGGCGGCGGCGAAGTCCGCGGTGTCCTCGTTGAGCCGCAGCCAGACGAAGTTCGCCTCGGTGGGCGGCACCGACCAGCCCTGGGCCAGCAGTTCATCGCGGACCCGGGTCCGCTGCTTCACCACCTGCTCGACCCGGGCCAGCAACTCGGGCTCCGCGGCCAGCGAGGCGATCGCCGCCGCCTGGGCGATCCGGTTCACCGCGAACGGCAGCAGCGTCTTGCGGGCGGCCTCGGCGACCGGCTCATGGCCGACGAGGAAGCCGACCCGCAGCCCGGCCAGCCCGTAGGCCTTGGAGAAGGTACGCAGGACGGCCGTGTTCGGGCGGGCGCGGTAGAGCTCCAGGCCGTTGGCCATGTCCGGGTCGCGCCCATACTCGGCGTAGGCCTCGTCCAGCACCACCAGGCAGTCCGGTGGCACCCGGTCGAGGAAGTTCTCGAGCTCGGCCCGGTGCACCACGGTCCCCGTCGGGTTGTTCGGGTTGCAGACGAAGATCACCCTGGTCCGGGGGGTGATCGCCGCCGCCATTGCGGCCAGGTCGTGCGCCTCGTCCCGGATCGGCACCCGCACCTCGTCGGCGCCGGCCAGCTTGACCAGGAGCGGGTACGCCTCGAACGAGCGCCACGCGTACAGCACCTCGCCGCCCGGCTCGGCGGCCGCCTCGAGCAGTTGCTGGGTGACGCCCACCGAGCCGCAGCCCAGCGCGATGTGCCCGGGCGGGACGCCGTGGCGCCGGGCGATCGCCTCGGTGAGCGCGACCGCCCCGTTGTCCGGGTAACGGTTGACGTCCGCGCATGCCTCCGCGATGGCCTGCACCACCGATGGGAGGGGGCCGAACGGGGACTCGTTGGATGACAGCTTGAAGGAGCGGCCGCCGGGCCCTGCCACCGCTTGGCCCGGCCGGTAGGGAGCGAACTGGTCCAGGACGCTGCGGAAGCGTGGCGATGGTGCGGTCACCTGTCCTCCCAGGCATGGGGCATGGATCCACGAGACACGCCCTCGTTGGCTCGTTCCAGTCTGCCATCGGGCAGGCCCGGGCGTGCCGGGCGGATCTGCTCCCCGCGCCGGGCTAGCCCGGTTCCAGCGAGGCGAGCACGCCGCTGAAAACCGCGTGCATGCCGGGAGTGAACAGGACGAACCGGGCCTCCTCGACCTGGCACGATGCCCCGCTCACCGTGGTCAGCGCGATCCGCGCGGCGTCCTGGTGCGGCCATCCGTAGATTCCGGCCGACACCGCGGGGAAGGCCACGGTCTTGGCCCCGAGCTCGTCCGCGACCCGCAGCGACTCGGCGTAACAGGACGCCAGGACCGCCGACCGGTCCTCGGAGGCGGAGTAGACCGGGCCCACGGTGTGGATCACCCATCTGGCCGGGAGCTCGCCCGCGGTGGTCGCCACCGCCTGGCCGGCCGGCAGGCCGTCCGGGTAGCGGGCCGCCCGCACCTCGCGGCACGCCGCCAGGATCGCCGGGCCGCCGCGACGGTGGATCGCCCCGTCCACTCCGCCGCCGCCGAGCAGGGACGAGTTCGCCGCGTTGACGACGGCATCGGCCCGCTGCGCGGTGATGTCGCCGACCTCCAGGGTGATCCTCATGTGTTTGTGACTTTCACGATAGTCGGCGGGTTTCAGCCAGTATGGCGGGCGTCTGCCGCTGACTGGAGTCAGCTCCGATCTCGACAGCATCGCGCACCTGATGGACCGTCGCTGTCGCGACCGGAATGCTCAGGCCTGTTGAGGATCCGCTGGGCGGTCACCTATACCCCAGGAGGTGACCGAGGATACCGTGACCCGCGTGGCCGGTTCCGGCATTTGTCCTGGTGATTGCCGTCTCCTTTCTGGCGGTTGAGCCCAGCCGCCGAAAGCCACCCGACCAACTTTCTCATCCACAGCCCGCTCCGACGACAGGACCCATGATCAACAGGCTTGACTCAAGGCTTCACGGCCTTCGCCGCGCGCCTCTCCAGCCAGGTACTAAGCTGGCCTTCTGGGAAAAGGGTGGCTGTCGATCCCGCACGGCAGGAGGACGGCAATTCTCCATATGCTCGCCGACGCGGTACGGACGCGCCGTGTTTCGTCCCGTCAGCTGGTCGAGCGGGTGCTTGAGCGCATCTCTCGTCTCGACGGCCACCTGAACGCTGTTGTCGCCCTTCGGGCCGATCTCGCGCTCGGCGAGGCGCAGGAACTCGACGTACAAGTAACCGCAGGCGGCGACCCCGGCCCTCTCGCGGGGATTCCCGTGCTCGTGAAGGACCTTGAGGACGTGGCAGGCATGCGCACGACCCAGGGTTCCGCGCTGTTTGCCGATGCTCCTGTGGCCGCGCGGGACGGGCTTGCCCTTTCCCGGCTTCGGGCGGCGGGGGCAGTCGTAGTCGGCAAGACCAACCTTCCCGAGTTCGCGACCGAGGGCTATTCGGCGAACCTCATCTTCGGCGCAACCCGCAACCCCTGGGGCCTCGAGTGGTCACCGGGCGGCTCGAGCGGGGGCTCGGGTGCGGCGCTGGCCGCCGGCCTTGCCCCCATCGCCACCGCGACCGACGGCGGGGGTTCCGTTCGGATCCCTGCGGCCCTCTGCGGGCTGGTAGGTATCAAGCCTACTAACGGCTTGATCGCCCGGCAGCCGATTCCTGACTGGATCGATTACTCTACCGACGGCCCACTCGCGACGACGGTAGCGGACTTGCGACTCCTGCTCACCGTGCAGTCCGGGCCCGCTCCCGGTGATCCCACCGCGCTCCCCAGCCCGCCCCCCGAAGGGCCGACTCGTCCGGGTCGTCTGTATGCCGCGCCTCGGTTTGCCCCGTGGGACTGTCCCCTGCCCGACGTCATCCAGTCGGCGTTCGACGAAGCCGTGGCGGCGTTCGGCGAGCTCGTCGGACTGCCCATCGAGTTGCTCGACCCGGAGACAATCTTCGCTACGGGTAATCCCGACACCGACTGGTTCGTCGTCACCACGGCTGAGCATGTTTGCTCGCTGGGCCGGGGAGTGGTGGAACGGAACCTCGACCGTCTGCATCCCGGGGCCCGCTGGTTCCTGGAGCAGGGCCTGCAGGTGACACTGGACGACTATCTTGATGCGAGGCGGCGCCGGTTCGGTTACGTCCGAGAGCTGGACGAGATGCTAGGGGAGGACGGCGTGGTCCTCTCGCCCACGATTGCTGCCGAGGGCTGGCTGGCCGAGGGGCGCCTGTCCACGAGCGATCAAGTTGGCCCCCTCCCCGCCGAGGTGTACAACACCTCGCTGCAGAACATGACGGGCCATCCGGCGCTTTCGCTTCCGGCGGGACGTCTCCCGAACGGCCTGCCATTCGGGCTGCAGGTCACTGGCCCACGGTTCCGCGACCATCTGCTCCTAGCTCTTGCTGACTCCTGGGAGGAGGCTTGGCCCTGGCCCCAGGTGGCCGACGGCTACGAACCGTTTGACGCCGGTATCGCGGAGTAGATGCCAGGCCGCTTGCCTTGGTCTGACGCTGCCGTTAACCTGCCCGGGAGTATCAGAGCACAACTACGAGTCGATCGAACGGGGCTTAGCGCCGCTCGATCAAGGAGAACTGGCCGGCGTGGGTCACTCGATCGGCGGTATTGATCCCGCGTTCGCGCGGGCCTGGCCAGCCCGAGGCGGGCAGCTTGCTGTCGGCCCACGCCTTGAAGTATCCGCAGATGCAGCAGCATCGATGCCGCGGTCTGCCAGCGCGGCAGAGGTGATCCCGGGCTATGACCCCTTGAAGTGACCGCGACGCATGCCGCTGGCCTCACGTACGGACATGGCGAGCCTGGTGGCGGCTTCGGCGGCTGGATGCAAGACGGAGGCAGAATAATGGCACGCTTGGACGATGGGTACAGCCGCCGGCAGTTCCTTCGGGGAGCCGCTGGGGTGGCTTCCGGCGCAGCGGCGGGCAGCCTGCTCGCGGCCTGCGGCGGTTCGACACCGGTATCGACGAAGCAGAAGGCAACGGCACCGGCGCTGAAACGCGATCCGGGAACGCTGGTCGTAGCGATGGACGCATTCACGGCCGACTTCGACCCGGCGTCGTATTTCCTGCTGTCGGCCATCGTGCCCAACTTCGGGATCTACGACTCGCTGATGCGCATGAAGGGGAACAGCGCCACCGAAACGAAGCCGTGGCTAGCAGAGCGAATCTCCACGAATGCCGACAAGAGCGTGTGGACATTCACGCTGAGGCACGGCGTCAAGTACAGCGACGGAACGCCTTTCGACGGCAACGCGCTCAAGGCCGCCTACACCCGCACGATCACGGCACAGCTCGGGGCCGGCTCGACCCTGTCCACCTATATCACCGACCCGGGCAAACAGATCATCGTGAAGAATCCGCACACGGTCGTTATGGATCTTGGCACCTCCGTGCCGCGGTTCGACCTGCTGCTCGCCTCGCAGTACGGCACCGGCATCGTGAACCCGAACGTGAGCACCAAAAGCAAGAATCAGGGGCACGTCTACCTGCAGTCGCACTCGGCCGGGACCGGCGCCTACATGGTCCAGAGCGCGGAGCCCAACAACCAGATCGTCCTGGTGCGCAACCCGCACTACTGGGGCGGCTGGAACGGGTCGCACTTCGATAAGATCATCATCCTCCAGGTCCCGCAGAACTCGAGCCGCCGCCAGGGGATGGAATCGGGCGACTTCGACATCTCCTTCCCCTCGACGCCCCAGGACACCGCAGCGCTGAAGACGACGCCCGGGATCTTCGTCGGGAACCAGAAGGTGCTGGGGATGGACTACGTGATCCTCGGCACGTACGGGGCGCTCGCCTCCCCGCTGGCCCGGCAGGCGGTCAACATGCTGTTCCCGATCGATCAGTTCGCGTCCTCGGTCATGAAGGGGACCATCGAGGCGCCGCACAGCGTCCTGCCGGACCTGATGCTGTACTCCGACCCTGGGACCTACAAGGCTCACGTGGACGTGGCGCAAGCGAAGTCCCTACTGCATCAGGCGGGGGTCAAGCCGGGTACCCAGCTGACGTATGAGTTCTACACGGGCCAGGGAGATTCGGCAGGGCTGCTATTGCAGAGCCAGCTGGGGCTGGCCGGGCTTCATGTGAAGATCGTGGAGAAGGCCTACCCGGCCTTCGTCGCCGACATCTCCACGCCCAAGTCCGTGTCGCAGCGACCTGACATGGCGTACTGGTTCTGGTGGCCCGAGTACAACAGCCCGTCGGACTTCTGCTTCCCCATCCTGTCGAACCAGGCGACGCCGCAGCAGCACCTGTTCAACGGCGGCTACTACGACAACGCTAAGGTGAACACCGCGATCAACAAGGGCTTCAGCGAGGCGGGTGACTCGAAACTGGTGACGAACTTGTGGCACCAGGCGCAGACGGTCATGGGGCAACAGGATCCGCCGTGGCTCCCGATCGGGCAGATCATCGACACCAGCTACCTCCGGGCTGACGTGAAGGGTTATGTAGCGAACCCGGTCTACGTGCAGTCGTACGATTTCTACGCGCTGTCGCGCGGCTCGGCGTAGCCAGCCCGGGCGGGGCACCGGAGGGGCCGGGCCATGGGCATGCTCATCGCGAGGCGCCTCGCGTTCATGGTGTTCGTCTTGTGGGGCATCACGCTGGTGACGTTCTTCCTCTCCCGGGTTGTGCCGGGCGACCCGGCGCGGCTCATGGCCGGCCCGCAGGCGGGCCCGAGCCAGGTCGCTCACATCAGCCGCCTCTACGGCCTGACCGACCCGCTCTACGTTCAGTACGGCCGCTACATGCGTGACCTCAGCCAGGGCAACCTTGGATTCTCGTTCGTCACCCGGCGGGACGTGCGCACCGACATCGCCACGTTCCTGCCCGCCACGGTCGAGCTCGCGGGCTACGCGCTGCTGGCCGGGTTCGTGCTCGCGGTCGTCACCGGCACGGTGGCCGCGTACCGGCGGGGGACGGCCGCGGACGCGGCCGGGCGCCTCACCGCGATCGCCGGGCTCTCGCTCCCGGTGTTCTGGCTGGCGCTGCTGCTGCAGCTGCTGTTCCACACCCAGCTCGGCTGGCTGCCGCTCGGCGGCCGGCTTGACCCCGGGGTGACGCCACCGCCGCACATCACCGGCCTGCTGACCGTCGACAGCCTGCTCACCGGGAACTTCGCCACCTTCGTCAATGCGGCCGAGCACCTGGTGCTGCCGGTGGTCGTGCTGGCGGCCGGCGTGTACGGCCTCATGGTCCGCATCATGCGCACGAGCGTGCTCGACTCGCTCGGCGAGGAGTACGTGCGGACGGCGGAGGCGAAGGGGCTCAGCCGCTGGCGGGTGCTCCGCCGTCACGTGCTGCGCAACGCGATGCTCCCGGCCGTGACCGTGCTGGGGCTGGAGTTCGGGCTGCTCGCAGCCGGCGTCTTCGTGGTCGAGTCGGTGTTCCAGTGGCCCGGCCTCGGCAACTACGCCTTCCAGGCCATCCAGGCCAACGACTACAACGCGACGCTGGGAGCCACGTTCGTGATCGCCGCCATGTACGTGGTGATCAACCTGATCGTGGACATCGCCTACCTGTACCTCGACCCCAGGATCCGGTACGCGTGATCGGCCAGAGCACTGCGGAGCAGGGCCGCCTGGCCCGGGGGGCCGCGGGAGGGCTGCGGCGGGGGTCGGGGGCGGTGGGGCCGTTCCTCGCCGAGTCGCGGCTGAACGCGGCCGGGGTCGCGATCGTCGCGCTGGTCCTGCTGCTCGCGGTGTTCGGCCCGCTCATTGCTCCGCAGAACCCGAACCAGATCAACCTGCTCGCCGTGCTCCAGCCCCCGTCGGTCCACCACTGGTTCGGCACCGACAACCTCGGGCGGGACCTGTTCAGCCGGGTGCTGGCCGGTACCCGCATCTCGGTCGAGGTCGCGGTCATCATCCTGTCCCTGTCGGTCACGCTCGGGACGGCGCTCGGGATCGTGTCGGGCCTGGCCGGCGGCCTCGTGGACGAGATCGTCATGCGGGTCACCGACCTGTTCCTGGCCTTCCCCGGGTTCATCCTGGCGGCGGCGATCGCGGCGACGCTCGGCCCGAGCCTGCCGCACACCGTGCTCGCGCTGGCGGTGGTCTTCTGGCCCTGGTACACGCGCCTTATCCGCGGGCAGGTGCTGTCGCTGCGGGAGCGCGAGTTTGTCCTCGCCGCCCGGGTGGCCCGCGCCGGGACGCTGTGGATCGCCACCCGGCACATCGCCCGGAACGTGCTGTCCATCCTGGTCGTCCAGGTGTCGCTGGACGTCGGCTACGCGATCCTCGCGACATCGTCGCTGAGCTTCCTCGGGCTGGGGGCACAGCCGCCGTCGCCGGAATGGGGGGCGATCATCGCCGAGGGCCGCAGCTACATCCAGACCGCCTGGTGGTGGTCCACGTTCGCCGGGATCGCGCTCGCCCTGACCGTGCTGGGATTCAACCTGCTCGGAGACGGACTCCGGGACTGGATCGACCCGCGGCTGCGGGGGAGCATCGGGGGGCTGCAGGAGTGAGCGGGGACAGCCGCGCGCAGGCGGCGGGCGATGTGGTGCTCCGCGTCCGGGACCTCGCCGTGCGCTTCGACAGCGGCAAGAACGTCGTGCACGCCGTCAACGGGGTGAGCCTCGAGCTGGAGGCCGGCGGCGCGCTCGGGCTGGTGGGGGAGTCCGGCTCGGGCAAGAGCGTGACCAGCCTGGCCATCCTCCGCCTCCTCCCGCGCCACGCGGCGAGGATCGCGGGCGAGGTCTGGTTCGGCGGGCGCGACCTGATCCAGCTCAACGATAAGGAGATGCGCGGCCTGCGTGGGAAGGAGATCTCGCTCGTCCCGCAAGACCCGATGAGCGGGCTGAACCCGGTGCTGACGATCGGCGAGCAGGTCGTCGAGACGATCCAGGCCCACGAGAGCGTGCGCCGGGGCGAGGCGCGGCGCCGGGCCGCGGAGCTGCTGGGCGCCGTCGGCATCCCCCGGCCGGGCGACCAGCTGGGCCGCTACCCGCACCAGTTCAGCGGCGGCATGCGCCAGCGCGTGCTGATCGCGATCGCGCTCGCGCTCCGGCCGACGCTGCTGATCGCCGACGAGCCGACCACCGCCCTCGACGTCACGGTGCAGGCCCAGGTGCTCGAGCTGCTGCACCAGCTCACCGTCGAGCGCGGGACCGCGATCCTGCTGATCAGCCACGATCTGGGGATCATGGCGCGGATGACGCGGCGGATCGCGGTGATGTACGCGGGCCACGTGGTCGAGTCCGCGCCCACCGCCGAGGTGTTCGCCCGCCCGTGTCACCCCTACACCGTCGGGCTGCTCCGCTCGATCCCCCGCGTCGCCGACCTGGGGCAGCCGCTGACCCCGATCGCCGGCGCGCCGCCCGACGCTGCCCGGCTCCCGCCCGGCTGCCCGTTCGCCCCCCGGTGCGCCTGGGCGCTGGCGGCCTGCTGGGACGAGATGCCGCCGCTCGCACGGGTGGAGGCGGCCCTGCGCGGCGGAGAGCCGCGGCCCAGCGCCGGCACGCACCTGCTCGCGTGTCACAACCCGGTCGCGCCGGGCGAGGCCGAGGCGGGAGAACCCCTGCGGCCCGGGTTCAGCCCGGCCCCGCCGCCGCCCGAGTACGGGCCCGCCACCGAGGAGTCGGCGTGACCGAGGCCTCCAGGTCCGCGGGTGAGCCCGCAGCCCAGTCCGGGAGCGGGCCCGCGCTGCTCGACGTGCGCGATCTGCGGGTGCATTTCCCGATCACGCGGGGCACGGTGTTCCGCCGGACGGTGGGGCACGTGCATGCGGTGGACGGGGTCACCCTCGAGCTCGCGGCGGCCGAGACGGTCGGGCTGGTCGGCGAGTCCGGCAGCGGCAAGACCACGCTCGGACGCGCCATCGTCGGGCTCATCCCCCCGACGTCGGGGACGATCCTGTTCCGCGGGCGCGCGCTGGCCGCGAAAGACGGCGGGTACCGGGCGGAGCGGACCCAGCTCCAGATGGTCTTCCAGGACCCGACGGCCTCGCTCGACCCGAAGTGGCGGGCCGGTGCGAGCATCGCCGAGCCGCTCCGCGTGAACCACATCGGGACCCGCGCCGAGCGCCGCCAGCGCGTCCGCGACCTGCTCGAGGTGGTGGGGCTGGCGCCGGCGCACGCCCGGCGGTATCCGCACGAGCTGTCCGGTGGGCAGCGCCAGCGGGTGGGGCTGGCGCGGGCGCTCGCGCTCAACCCCGCGGTGATCGTCGCCGACGAGGCGGTGAGCGCGCTCGACGTGTCGATCCGGGCGCAGATCATTAACCTGCTGCAGCAGCTGCAGCGCGAATTGGGGCTGTCCTACCTGTTCATCGCCCACGATCTCGCGGCCGTCCGCCACCTGAGCGACCGCGTAGCCGTTATGTATCTGGGGGAGATCGTGGAGCAGGGCGGGGCGGCCGATCTCTATACCGATCCCCGGCACCCCTACACCGTGTCACTGCTGTCGGCCGTGCCGGTGCCCGACCCGTCGGCCGAGGCGCGGCGGGAGCGGATCATCCTTCGCGGCGATCCGCCGAACCCCGCGTCGCCGCCACCGGGGTGCCGGTTCCACACCCGGTGCTGGCTCCGGGAGCAGCTGGGCAGCCCCGAACGGTGCGCGGTGGAGGAGCCCGCCCCCCGGCCCGTTTCGGCCGGCCACACCGCCGCCTGCCACTTCACCGACGAGGTGCCGGGCAGGGCCGCGGGAACGGAGGCCGGGCAGACTGCCGGGCCGGCCTCGTGAGCCGGGCCCCGCGCCTTACAGGGCAGCTGGGCGGCAGCTAACCGCTGGCCAGCTTGCTCACGCTCAGCGGGGTGCTGACCACCCCGGTAACATACATGAGGTCGGCGACCCGCTGTACCTGGCCGACGCTCAGCGACGTCGGAAAGGAGCCGATGGTGATAAGGGCAGCGTTTTGCGTGCTCATTCCTGTGAAGCGCGGCAGCATCGTCTGTAGCGACCCTCCGGCGGCGGCGCTGGCCTGCGCCGATCCCAGCGCGGCCCGGAATTGCTGAAGCTGCGCGCGGTGTGCGCTGGCGTAGGCGGCGAGGCTGAAGTACCCCGATAGGGGCAGGCCGGCGGTCTGGCCGCTGCACGCGTCCATGACCTCGACCGCGCCCAGCTCTGACTCCGCTTCTGTGATGTAGGGCTCGGTGGCCAGGATCGCGCTCACCTTCCCGCTGCGCAACTCGCTGATCATGTTCTGTGCCGCCGTAGGCTTCCACGTCACATCTGTGGGAGTGACGCCGCCGCTGTTCAGGACCGACTGTGCTGCCAGCGTCTCCATGCTATAGGGAACGCCGGTGCCGGACGGGATCAGCTGCGGCTCGGGGGTGGCAACCACCTTGTGCACCAGACCTTGCGGAGTTCTGATTCCGGAGCTAGGCAGGCTGAGGACCTCCATCACGTTCGGCGTAGCGTCGTAGCCGGCGGCGACCAAGTGCACGGACGCCTTGCCCACGGCATCTTCGTAGAAGAAGTCGGCGTAGCCGCCGGCCGCGATATCTACGCTGCCGTTCTTGAGCGCCTGGAACTCGCGCTGGAGCGAGCCATAGGTCTTGACCGCTACGTTCAGACCGTGATCACGAAACAGCCCTTCCTTGATGCCGATCATGACCGGGGCATTGTCGGCACCGGGGACGACAGCCACAGTGATCAGTGGGCCCCCAGCGGTAGCGCTGGAACCAGCAGCCGGCGTGCAGCCGACTGCCAGCAAGGTGACGGCCAGGAACCCTAGCAAGACTCGCCGGGCCGTGCCGCTGGTGCCGACCTGCGTTCGCCACATGGGGTTCCCTCCACGGAAATGGCAGCAGCGCAACACGGTGTCCTAGTATCGCCCAGTTGCCGGCCGACTGTAGCCGAACGCTAATTTCCGGTCACAGATGCTCTGAATACCCAGCGGCATCGCCCGCTCACACGTTAGGGTTGCCACCGGCTGGGCGTGGCATCATGCACGATGATCGCCAGCGGGGAAGGAGCACGTTATCGTCGCCGCCACCCCCGCATCCGAGCGGGTGCCCAGCAGCCCATGGTGAAGGGTACCAGTGCTGTGTGGTCCAGGAGCGGGAAGGCTCGCACTGCGGCAGGCGTCAGCGCGCGCCGGAGAGCAAGCCGCAGTGGATGAGCGTGCCGCCTCGGGCGGCCTGCCTTCGGATGACCCTGCTCCGGCCTCGGCTGATGGCCAGCACGGGGCTACCAGCCAGCACCGGGACGACCCTGCATCCCAGGCACCCGCCCGCGGCTCACCGAATGCGCTGAAGAACTGGAGGGTCCGCTCCCGGTTGCTCCTGCTGGTCATCATTCCGGTGCTGGCCGCTACCACTCTGGGCGGCATCCGCATCGCCTCGTCGGCGCACAGTGCTTTTGCGTATCAGCGGGTGGTGCAGCTGGCCAATCTCAACGGGAAGATCATCGGCCTGGAGCAAGCGCTGCAGAAGGAGCGCCAGGACACAATTACGTTCATCGCGCTGGGCGCTAACGGCGGCCGGGCGGCGCCCCGGTCGCCGAGTTCCCGGCTCCAGCTGAAGGTTCTCTCCCATGGAGACTACGCTGTCTCATCCCGGTGGGCTGCGCAGGTGAAAAGCCTGCTCGGGGACATCGGCAGCGGATACTCCGAACTGACACAGCAGGATGCCCGTGCTGCGGCTGCCGCGATCGACGGGCTCGGGCCTCTGCGGACGGCGGCAACTCGCTCCCGGCTGCCCGCCCCGGTGGTGATCCGCGATTACGCCGGCAAGATCAACACCCTGCTGGCCCTGGCTGACCAGGTCGCGGCAGGCAGCAGCGACCCGGTACTCAACGGGGGGGTGCGTGTGGCCGGCCTGGTCTCCGCCATGAAGGACGAGGCCTCGGAGGAGCAGGCGCTCATCACGGCCGCGCAGTCGAGCAGCCTGATCGGCCTGAACCCGGCCGGATTCACTGTTGGCATACGGCAGGCGATCACGAACGCCGCGGCGCAGCAGCAAGCCAACGAGGCGCAATTTAACAGCGCCGCCACGGCCAGCCAGCGCCAGTTGTTCGACAGTACCCTGTCGGCACCGACCGTGGCCGGTGCCCAGGCCCAGGTGCAGCAGGCCCTCTCGCTGACCCCAAACTCGTCGCCGGGCGCCGAGGATCCGGTGATCGCCAACGCCAAATCGTCGCTCTACGACGTGGTCAACGGCATGTCCTCGGTGGAAGCACAGCTGGTGACGTCGGTGATCGACAGGAGCACAACGCTGCGCAACAACGCAATCCGCGATGTGATCATCTGGGGCTTGGCGGTCGTGCTGGTGCTCGCCTTCGCGTTCGCCGCCACGGTAGTGGTCGGCAGGTCCATGATCCGCCCGCTGCACCGGCTGCGCAGCAGCGCCCTCGACGTAGCCGGAAACCGGCTGCCCGAGGCCGTGCGCCGGATCAACCAGTCCGATGGTGAGGCAGTGCCCCAGGAGATCGTGCCCATCGACGTGGACTCCACCGACGAGATCGGTGAGGTGGCGCGCGCGTTCGACCAGGTGCACGAGGCGGCGCTCGGACTGGCATCCAACGAGGCGGCGCTGCGCGGGAACATCAGCGCGATGTTCGTCAACCTGTCACGGCGCACCCAGGCCCTGGTGCAACGCCTGAGTCACCAGATCGACAATCTGGAGCAAGGCGAGCAGGACTCCGAGCGGCTCGGAAATCTATTCCGGCTAGACCACCTGGCGACCCGGATGCGCCGTAACTCGGAGAACCTGCTCGTGCTGGCTGGCCATAAGGCCTTGCAGCTGCAGAGCGAACCCGTCGCCCTGGTGGACGTGCTGCGCGCCGCGGTATCGGAGATCGAGCACTACGAGCGGGTTTCGCTGAACGTGCAGCCGGGGATCTCGGTCCGCGGGCATGTGGTCAACGACGTCGTGCACCTGCTCGCCGAATTGCTGGAGAACGCCACCTCATTCTCCCCAGCTGAGGCTTCCGTCACCGCGGGCGGGCACCTGCTGACCCGTGGCGGCGTGCTGCTCGATATCACCGACCAGGGCATGGGCATGCCGGCCGACGCGATGCGAGACGCGAACAGCCGGCTGGACAACCCGCCGGTAGTGGACGTGGAAGCGTCCAGGCGGATGGGCCTGTTCGTGGTGGCGCGGCTGGCTTCCAGGCATGGGATCAAGGTACGGCTGCGCCCCGGTCCCACAGCCGGCATGACTGCCCTCATCTGGCTGCCTGATGAAACCGTTACCTATCAGGCGTCCGGGGCTCCGGCCGGCTCGCAGCGGTTCCAGGCTGACCCCGGGGCCGCAGGGTACCCACCGGCCGATGCTGCCGTCGGCGCCGCCTCCGCGCGCGCGCCTGCCGTAGCCGCCCTGGGGCCACGGTTCAGCGCGGATGGCCCCGACACCCGTGAAGGCCAGCCAGAAAGCACCGGAGAGCTGGCCGATGACGGTGAGGCAGTCCCATCGCCCCGTGCCCGGGCCACCGGAACTACAAACGGCCCCGGAGCTGCGCAGTCTGCCTCTGGCGGAACTGACCAGGCTGATCACGACCAGTGGGACGACGTACGAGCGCGAAGCGATTCGGAGGCGCGGTCCGGCCTGGGCCCGAGAGCGGGCTCCGGGGCTCAAGACTCGCAGGCCGAGGCGATCGCGCCGCCTGCGATGAGCACTTCGGAGAACCGGCTGCCCATCTTCGAGTCGGTGGAGTCCGACTGGTTCCGCCGCGGCAAGCACGAAGCCATCTCCGCGATGTCCGACCAGGTACCTGGTCATCGGACCGCCGAGGCCGCCGATGGCTGGCGTTCGGCGGCCGATGAGGGCTGGCGGGCCGCGGAGGCGCTCAAGTCACCGTCGGCGGCCGGTCTTACTCCGGCCGGCCTGCCCAGGCGCGTCCCGCAGGCGAACCTCGTACCCGGCGGGGTAGCCGAGCCAAGCGGGGCGGACCAGCCGGAGCCCGTGCGCTCGGCGTCAGCCACGCGGCAGCTGATGGCGAGCTTCCAGCGCGGTAGCCGGGAGGGGCGCGCGGCACTGCGGGGCAATCGGGCCCCGGGAACCGGAAGTGAGGAAGACGCGTGAATCCAGTCCAGCCCATCAAGCACCTGAGCTGGCTGCTCACCAACCTCATAGAGCGCGTGCCAGCAATCGCTCACGCGATTGTCGTGTCAACCGACGGGATCCCGCTGG
Organism: Streptosporangiaceae bacterium; assembly: GCA_036005525.1. Classification (GTDB taxonomy): domain Bacteria; phylum Actinomycetota; class Actinomycetes; order Streptosporangiales; family Streptosporangiaceae; genus UBA9676. The sequence continues at coordinate 21,366 of DASYQM010000249.1, read as the reverse complement.
CCTGCTCCCAAGGTTTCCCCGCGGACCGGGCCGATCAGCTCTCCGCTATCACCTCCGGGCTTACCAGCCTGACGCAAGGCGCGTCGCGGATGTTCGAGGGAGGGGCCGTCACCCAGACAGTCGTGGAGATGCAGCGCGGCCTGCTGATCGTGGTCTCGATCGGCGATGGCTCGACCCTTGCTGTGCTCGCGGCCAGAGATTGCGACATGGGCCTGGTGGCGTACGAGATGACAATGCTAGCCGACAGGGCGGGCCGAGCCCTAACCCCCAAGATGCGCGAGGCGCTTCAACCGTAGCGTCCGCCGAAGCCCAGTTGAGCATCCGCCTCGCGGCGGTGAACCTGGCGCCGGGCCGGGTGGCCGTGCTGTGCACATAGCTGATCTTGCTCTGTCTTGGGGTTGACATGGTGGTGGGCGTCTCAGAGGCTAGTGCGCCATCGCCGGTCTCCGCGACGGCCGCCGCGGCCAATGGCCGGATCGCGTTTTCGCAGTGGGACCTGCTTCCTGGGGGAACCTGTCGGGTCACTCGAACGTGTACACGATCAACCCCGACGGCTCCGGCCGGCGGCAGCTCACCCACGTGGGCGCCACTCAGGCGGCCGGCGCGCCGGACTGGTCTCCCGGCGGCGCCAAGATCGTCTACGAGAGCAACCAGACCGGTGACTACCGGATCTGGGTGATGAACGCCGACGGATCCGGCCAGATGCGGCTCACCGATGATCCCGGGTTCGCGGACCTGGTGCCCTCCTGGTCCCCGGACGGCAAGCGCATCCTGCTCAGCCGGTGTGACGATCACATCGGCTTCATCCTGACCTGCGATCTTGAGGTGATGAACGCCGCCGGCGACGGCATGCGGCGGCTGGCCGGCGGGCACTGGACTTACGTCCGCGGGCAGTACTCCCCGGACGGGCGGCGCATCGTCGTCGGGACCGACCGGGGCGGTTTCCAGAGCGCTCTGTGGCTGATGCGTTCGGACGGGACACACCTGCACCGGATCACCAGGCCGTCGCTGCAGGCGTTCTGGCCGGACTGGTCGCCCAACGGCCGCCGCATCCTGTTCACCGACAACTGCTGCCAGTTCGGGAGCAACATCTGGACGGTGCGCCCGGACGGGACCGGGCTGCGGGAGCTCACCCACTTCGGCCCGCAACAGCAAGGTGGTTTCGCCAGCTACTCGCCCGACGGCCGGCGGATCGTCCTGCAATTCGACGGCAGATGCGGCCAGTGCTTCTCCGTCATGAACGCCGGCGGCTCCGGTCGGCACGCGGTACGCACGGGCGTGGCCAATACCTTCCCCACCGACTGGGGACCGGCCAGCTAACTGTGTTCCCCGTCATATGGCCGGGCCGCCGAGAGCAAGGAGAACCGACATGAGACGAGCAGTAGCTGCGTCCCGGGCGCTGGTGGCGGCCGCCTCGCTCGCAGCCGCAAGCCTGACGGTCACGGCGGCGCCCGCCGCGGCCGCCGGGCCGCCGGGCAACGGCAGGATCGCCTTCGCCGACTTCGTGACCAACCAGGTCTACGCCGTGAACCCGGACGGTACCGCGCTGGCCCAGCTCACCCACGAGCCCAACGGGATCGCGGCGCGCTGGCCCAGCTGGTCGCCCAACGGATCCCGCATCCTGTTCGCCCGGGTCAAACTGTCGAATTTCGTGGGCCGCATCTGGATCATGAACGCCGACGGCACCGGCCAGCGCCGACTCGTCTCCGAGGTGCCAGGACACAGCGACCTCCAGCCCAGCTATTCCCCCGACGGCCGCCGCATCGTGTTCACCCGCTGCTTGCCGAATTTCGAGCACTGCGCGATCTGGATCATGCGCTCCGACGGAACCCACCGGCACCTGGTGATCCCCTTCATCGCGGCCCCCAACGAGACCAACAACTTCGACGCGAAAGTGTCGCCAGACGGCCGGCGCATCAGCTTTACCCGGTTCGGGTTCCACGGAGTCATCTCTCAGGTCTGGGTGGCCCGCATCAACGGCACGCATGCGCGCCCGCTGACCGCGCCGCGGCTGGAGGGGGGGCAGCCGGCCTGGTCACCGGACGGCAGCCACATCGCCTTCGCCAGCAACTCCTCCCGGCCGCAGTCCAGCATTTATGTCATGCGGCCTGACGGCAGCGGCGTCACCAGGCTCGCCACCACGAAATGGCCGACCAACAACTTCGGGCCCTCATACGCGCCCGGCGGGCGCCAGATCGCCTTCTCCAGCGACCGGCGGCACCCGGACCTGTGCTGCGAAGACCTTTTCGCGATGCGCGCCAACGGCTCAGGGCAACACCTGGTGGTCACCGGCCTGCAAGGCGTCGTCGACGTTGCCTGGGGCACCGCGCCATCGGTCCCCGCTGGATCGCCGGGCACGCTCTCACACCCCCCGGCGGGCGCCCCAGCGGCCGGCGCCTCCCGCCATGCGGGCTGCTACAAAGCACCGGCCTGCTAACCGGCAATATGCGCTCGTCGCCGGGGGGCTGCCCCTGACGCAGTCGGCCCGCGCGGGGCAGACACCCAGGCCCGGCCCGGTCAGCCGGGCTCGCCCGCTACCGCGGTCCGCGGCAACAGGAACGACAGCACGGCGCAGGCGAGGAACCATGCCGCGGTGAACGGGGCCGTGTGGGTGAAGGCGGCCACGAGCGAGTGCGTGCCGAGGTAACCGAAGAACACGGTGCCGACGGCAGCGATCCCGATCGCGCCGCCGACCTGCTGAGCGGTGCTGAGGATGCCGGACGCCCCTCCGGCCGCCTCCGCGGGCACGGCGGCGAGTACCACGTTGACCAGCGGGATGACCAGCAGCGCGAGGCCGGCGCCGGCGACAACCAGGCCGGGCACGAGCGGCCAGGGACTGGTGCCGGCGCCGATGTGGTGGGCGCCGACGTCGACGGCGGCGACCCCGGCCGCCATCAGCATGGCTCCCGCCACGAGCACGAGCCGGCCGTAACGCTGGGCCATCGGGACCGCCACCGGTGCGAGGATGAAGCTGCCCACGCTGAAGGCGATGGCGGTCAGCCCGGCGCGAAGCGGCGAGAAGTGCTGTCCGGCCTGTACCCAGATCGTGAAGATCAGGAAGAACCCCTGCAGCCCGGCCGCGAAGGCCAGTTGCACGCCCAGGCCGGCCGCAAATGCCGGCACCCGGAACAGCCGCGTGCGCAGCACCGGCGCTATCCGCCCCCGTTGGCGCCGCTTCTCGACAAGCGCGAGCGCACCGAGCGCCAGCACGCCGCCGCAGAGCAGCAGCCAGATCCAGGCCGGCCAGCCCAGGCTCCGGCCTTCGAGCAGCGGGTAGACGATGGCGACGAGGGCGGCGGTAAGCAGGACGGCGCCGGCGATGTCCGGACGGCGGGCCGACCGGCCGCGGGTCTCGGGGACCAGCCGCGCGGATGCCACCAGGGAGATCAGCGCGACCGGGATGTTGATGAAGAAGACCGAGCGCCAGCTCCAGCCGAACAGGTTGGCGCTGGTCAGGACGCCTCCGAGCAGCAGCCCGATCGCCGCTGCGAACCCGAGGATCGCTCCGTAGAGCCCGAACGCCTGCCCGCGTTCCTTGTCAGAGAAGATCGCGCGGAAGCTGGCCAGCAGCTGCGGCGTCATCACCGCCGCCGCGACACCCTGCACGACCCGGGCCGCGATCAGCTCGCCCGGCGTCTGGGCGAGGCCCGCGCAGAGGCTCGCCACGCCGAAGACGGCGATCCCGGCGAGGAACAGCCGCTTCCGCCCGAGCAGGTCACCGCTGCTGCCCGCGGTGATCAAGGCTGCGGCGAAGGCGAGCATGTAGGCGGACACCATCCACTCCAGCTGGGTGGCGCTGACGCCGAGATCGCGGCGGATCGTGGGCAGGGCGACGTTCACGATGGTCACGTCGATCATGTCCATCAGCACGGCGATCATCATCGCCACGGCCGCGAGCCAGCGGTGAGGGTATCGCCCGGAGGCTGCCGTCCGGCCTGGTCCGGCCGGCGCGATCGTGGTCATGGGAACCTCCTATAGAACCTCGGTCGTATATCGAACATTGTTCTATCACAGACCATCGTTCTATGCAAACAGGGTTCGTTGATGGTACGCTGTTCGTCAATGGCAGACGATCTCAGCACACAGGCGGCGGCGCTCCCGCCCCCGCCGTGGCAGCGTGCGCCCCAGCGCGCCGCCAGGCGCCGCCGCGATCCGATCACCCGGGAAGCGATCGTCGAGACCGCACTCCGGATCCTTGACGGCGAAGGGCTGGACGGCCTGTCCATGCGCCGCATCGCCGACGAGCTGGGCACCGGCCCTGCGTCGCTGTACTGGCACGTCGGCAGCAAGGACGGGCTGCTGGACCTGGTCTTCGATCACGTCATCGGCGAGCAGCACATCCCCGACCCGGACCCCGCGCACTGGCAGGAGCAGCTCAAGCGGGCGGCCCGCACGCAGCGGGCAACCATCTTGCGGCACCGGGACATCGTGGCGGTCTCGCTGGGCCGCATCCCCATGGGACCCAACGCGCTGCGGTACGCGGAGCGCGTGCTGGCGATCCTGCGCGCCGGCGGCGTCCCCGACCAGCTCGCAGTCGCGGGCCACCAGCTGCTCATTGCCGTGGTCAACGGGTTCACGCTCGACGAGACGACGGGTGCCCAGCCCACGAGCGGCGAGGCTCCCGTGCCGCCCTCACCGGGCGCTGCCCGCGATTACATCGCCTCGCTTCCGCCCGGGCAGTTCCCGAACCTCACGGCAGTCGCCGACCACTTCGCCGACGCCGACCCCGACCAGCGCTTCGAGCTGCTGCTCGACCTGTTCGTCGACGGGCTGGCGCAGCGGGCCGCCGACGGCCAACGGCGGTGAGGCAAGCCGGAACCGGCCGCCGTCCGGGCCGCCAGAACCCTTGCTGAACAGCGGAAACGCGACCGGGACGCTTCACGCCGAGCGCAGAAACCTGTTGCGGCGCGGCGCCCGCGTTATCGCCGTCGAACTGCACCCCGCCCGAAAAGCAAACTCGTCGTTGCCGAGGTGTATCAGGACGGCAGCGAACTCTCCCCTAGTCGACGGAGTGCCGCAGCGCGAGATACCGGGAATGAGGGAGTAGTCAGCGGGTGCCAAACGGAGACGGCGTGACCGGCGTGATGCTGCGGGATTCGCCGGCCTTGGAAAGGACACGCCATGCGCGACGACCCGTCGGTCATTGCCTTGGTCGCCCGTGTGGGCGACGGCGACCAGGATGCGTGGGATGAGCTCATCGAGCGGTACTCCCCGCTGGTGTGGTCCATCTGCGCCCGCTACCAGCTGAGCCGTCAAGACGTTGCTGACGTCGGCCAGAGCGTCTGGCTGCTGCTGGTAGAGCAGATCGGGAAGCTGCGCGAGCCGGCGGCACTGCCCGGCTGGCTGGCGACAACGACCAAACGTGAATGCCTGCGGCTGCTGCGGGCAGCAAGCCGACATGAACACGCGGGTCTGCCGCCGGAGGACCAGATGCCACCAGATCCTGCCGCCACGACGATTGAGCAGGAGATCATCGCGGCGGAACGCAATGCCGCGCTCCGAGCCGCGTTCGCCGAGTTGTCGCGGCCCTGCCATGAGCTGCTCTCGATGCTCATGAGTGATCCGCCGCCCGCCTACGTAGACGTCAGCGCGACACTGGGTATGCCGGTGGGCAGCATCGGCCCGATGAGGGCCCGCTGCCTGGACCGGCTGCGCCGTTCGCAGCATCTCGTCGCCGTTCTCGGCAACCAGCCCGGGGACATCGAGGTCAGGGAGCCGAGGGGTGAGCATCGTGGCTAAGGGCTGGGACGACGACGACACACTCCTCGCGGCGCTCAAGCAGGCCGTGCGTGCCCGGCGGGACGTCCCGCCCGAATTCGTCGAGGCCGGGAAGAGCGCCTTCGCGTGGCACAACATCGACGCCGAGCTCGCGCAGCTCACCTACGATTCCATGCGCGACTCCGAACTCGCCACGAGCGTGCGGGCCGAGTCCGCGTCCATTCGCGCTCTCACCTTCAGCTCCGCGCACCTGACCATCGAGCTCGAGGTCACCCCGGACTCGCTGGTCGGCCAAGTGATCCCGGCTCAGTCCGCGGTGGTCACCGTCCAGCCCCGTTCCGGGGCGGAGACGGTGGTCCCCGCCGACGAGATCGGCCTCTTCTCGATCCGCCCCATCCCGCCCGGCCCGTTCCGGATGTATTGCCGGACCGACGCCGGCGTCGACGTCCTCACCGGATGGATCACCCTCTGAGCCACGTGAGCGGGGGCGGCATCTGCTCCCGGACGGATGGCCGACTGTGACGGCGTCAGCCCGCGCCGAGCGCCACCAGCGACATCGCGGTTGCCTGCTGGAGCGGATCGCCGCTGAGGCCGCGCCGGACGCTGCTCATCGCTTCGGCAAGGGTCTGCCCCGCGCCCAAGTACCGGTGCAGGTCCACCATCATGGGCACGGCGGCGTGGTCGTTCAGCTGGACGACGCTGGCGATGATCCCCGCCGTGCCGAGCGGTAGCAGGCTGCTGACCAGCCCGAGCAGTTCATCGGCCCCGGCCGGTGCCAGGACGGCGGAGTCGCAGCTCGACAAGACCAGCCGGTACGGCGCCCGCTTCAGCCGCTCGAAGTCATAGACGGACAGCAGCCCGTCATGCATGCGCAACGAGGAGAACAGGGGGCTGTCGGCGCGGAAGGTGCCGTGGGCGGCCACATGGGCCAGCCAGGACCCGTCGATCGCGGACAGCACCTGCTCCGTGGTGGCCTCACCACCGGCCAGGACCATGACGTCGTCGTACAACGGCGCTACCTGGGGCACCTCGGCTCCCTCGGTGACCAGGCCCGGCCCGCGGACGAGCGTGACGTGCCGGCGGCGCGGAGGTGGGGCGGTGTGCGCGCGCAGCCAGGCGCCCGCCGAGGGAGCGACGCTGAACATGCGGTCTGCCAGCGCGGGAAGCAGGGCCCACGGGATCGCGTGAAGCCTGCCGGGCGGGACGATCACGACCGGCCCGTCGCCGAGGTTCCGGCTGGCCGGGCCAAGGAGCGCGGCCTGGAGTTTCGGCCCGGCGGCCTTGAGGACGGCCAGCGCGCTGTCCAGGTCGTCCCCGGGCCGGCTGCGGGCCACGCGGCGCAGCGCGAACCGGGCGAAGTCGGCCACGCGGACGGCGTCCTCGGTGCGGCCCGCCGTGAACTGCCGCACCTGCCCCGCCCCGCAGGTCAGCGCGTGCAGGGTGCCGTCGATGTCGACGATCTCGATGAGCCGGGCACGGCCAAGCTCGTCGAGCAGCTCCGCGATGTCGACGGCGGCACGGCCGGGACCGGCGGTTCCGCGCGCCCGCAGCGCGCTGGCGCGCACCGCGCTCTCGAGCCGCCGCTGTTCCCGCTCCAGGGTCACGGCCGGCCGGCCCTCGGACCGCGCCTGCTCCAGCTGGCTGGTCACCTCGCGCAGGGCGGCAAGACCGGTGTTGAGCTCCGCGTCGGCGGACGGCCGGACCGCGGGGACCGTCAGCGCGGTGGCCCGCCAGCGTTCGGTCCATGCCAGCAGGAGCCGGGGCCGGCGGGCCCCGGCGGCGTGGCGCTGTGCGATCGCGGCCAGCTCGGTGCCGTGCGCGGTGGCCTGTGCCCGCAGCTCCGACGCGCCGAGGGTGTACCGGTGCTCGTCCAGGACCTCAAGCCCGCGGCGACAGGCGGCGAACAGGCGGTGTGGCTGGCCCGCGGCCTCGGCCCGCAGCGCCTCGCTGAGCCAGCCGTTGGCGCGGGACATCGCGGGACCGCGCCGCCGGCTCCGCGCGGCAGCGACGAGATGACGGTCGGCGTCATCGCGGCGGCCCAGTTTCAGTGCCATCCGCCCGGCCAGCAGATGCGCCTGCGCCACCTCGCTGGAGCCGAGCGCCTCGAGCCGGGCGGCGGTCCGGTTCGCCTGGCGGAGCAGCCGACCCGACGCCAGGCCGGCCGCATACTGCGCCTGCGCGAGCACGAGCCCGGCGTGGGCCTGCCACCAGGCGCTCTGCTGGGACCGGAACAAGCGGTAGGCGGCCTGCGCCCGGTCAAGGGCCCCCCGCGGCTGCGCCGCGGCCAGCGCGCAGTTGGCGGCGGCCAGCAGCAATTCGGCCTTCTTGGTGGGCCAGCCGTGGGTGTGCTCGATGTCACGTATGGCGGCGTCGGCCTCGGCCAGGGCGTCGCTTGCCAGCCCGGCCGCCAGCAGCACGTCACACCGGTCAAGGCTGAGAAATGGCGTGGCCACATTGAGCGGCCGGTAGCGAGAAGCTGCCTCATCAAGGAGCGAAAGCGCGGCCGGAAGGTCTCCCGACCGGAAGGCGGCATCCGCACGGTTGACCACCGTATGGACCGCTTCCAGCTCCTGACCGGTTCCGGCGAACAAACGCTCGGCGGCCACGAAATCGGCGTCCGCGCGGGCCGGGGATCCAATGGCCAGGTAGACCAGTCCGCGGCCGCCCAGCGCACGGGCCGTCCAGAGCTGATCGCCTGCGCGCCGCAGCACGCTGACCGCGCGGCGGAAGTCGTCCAGGGCGGCCGGATACCGGCCGAGAGTCCAGAGCACCAAGCCGCGCCGGTGCAGCACCCGTCCTAGCAGCATGCCGCTGGACAACTGGACGGCACGGTTAAGGGCGGCGAGCCCGTCTGCCGTCCGGCCCGCGTAGACGTACGCTCCCCCCAGGGAGCCCAGCACGTCAGCCTCCCGCTCCGCCGTGCCGGTCCGGCGGGCCAGGCGCAGCGCGTCCCTTAGCTCACGGACGCCTGCGTTGACGTCGCCGAAATCACGCAGGACGATCCCCGCGGCCTGATGAGCGACCGAGGCCTCATACGGGCCGGGGCGCCCCTTCAGGACCACACGCGCCCTGGCCAATGCCTCATGCGGACGGGACAAGGCCAGCGGCAGCAAATCGTCCACATCACGCTGGCCGGATCTGGCTGCAAGCGCCCCCTCCGCCACGAAAGCAATGTTAGACGCCCGTATTCTCGCGGTCTACGTAATATTTCGCGAAAGTGTGTTCTATTTATGCGCCATTGAATCGTCCGGCCCGGTCACTTTAAGTCACAAGCAGATACGGAAAGTAATCGCCTCATGCGGCAGTCCAAGCTTGCACAAAGTGCCGCGCGAGAGGTATCACCCGGTTGTGTGATGGCTCCGTTAGAGCATCGGGCCATGCGTGCACACTGAGCCCGTTCCTACGTCACCGGACTGCCTCGGTCCGGGCGCAGGCAATTCCCTATCGCTCAAAACCCCGTGGAGGGCGACATGGCCGAAACAGACAATTGGAAAGACCAGCTACAACCCAAGATCGCCGATGAGGCCGAATTCATAGTCAACGCCTTTTGCGACCCGGATCCTAAATACAAGCGCCGCGGCAAGACTCCCTGCCGAGGAAAGGTAATCAAAGTCGTTCCCGACGGCCACGACGGGATCGGCTACATGTATGCCAAAGGTGAGATCCTGGTCCGCGACGACTACCTCGAGCGCGTGCTGGAGATCCTGGGGCACCGGCCGCGATACGAACTGGAGCAGGCCCAGGGTAGGCCCCTTCCGCGTGTCATCGCGGGCGTTACCCTTCTCACCGACCTGGGCAACTTCGAGACCGTGCCCGAAGCGCTCGAGGTGATTGACGAACGGCTTGGCGTGGGAATCGCGACGCCGAACCATGTCCTGACCGTCACCGGTGGCGTGGGCAGTCACTGCCCGGCCACCGAGCCCGAGGAGGTGTACGACGATATCGAGCCCTATCCTTCGGTATGCCACGACAACGGCGGCGCCGGCGTGCAGATTTATATGGCCGACACCGGCATCCTGGAGGGTGTGGTGGATTCCCACCCGTGGCTGACCGGGGTCAGAGGGATTCCAGATCCTCATGAAGCCGAGGTACTGAACGGCACGATCCGGCCCTACGCCGGACACGGCACGTTCGCCGCCGGCGTGGCACGCTGCATGGCGCCCGGTGCGGGGATCTTCGTGAGCAATGTTGCCATCACCGCGGGCAGCGTCCTGGAAGCGGACCTGATACCGGGGCTCGAAGCGGCGCTTGGCCGCGGAGTGGACATCTTCCACCTGTGCATTTCGTGCATGTCCAGGCGTGATTTCCCGCTGATCGCCTTCCGGGAGTGGCTCGGGCAGCTGCGCCAGTACGGGGGCGGCGTGTGCGTCGCGGCAGCAGGCAACAGTGGCATGCGGCGGCTGAGCTGGCCGGCCGCCTTTTCCGACGTGGTCGCCGTTGGCGCGCTCGGCGGCGACTGGCGCGGCCGCGCGTCGTTCAGCAATTTCGGCCCGTGGGTCGACGTGTACGCGCCCGGCAGGGATCTCATCAACGCCTACGCGACGGGCGAATACAAATGCCATGTCGCTCCGTACAGGGGTGATGTCAGGAAGTTCTACGGCATGGCGAAGTGGAGCGGCACCTCGTTCTCGACGCCGATCGTGACCGGGCTCATCGCCTCCCGGATGTCCCGCACCGGCGAGAACGCCCGCCAAGCCGCCGCGGCCGTGCTCGCCGAGGCCCAGGCCCAGGCGATCCCGGGCGTCGGCCCCGTCCTGCTGCCATGCTGCAGGGACGCCGATCCGCGGCATTGCTGCGGCGCTGGTCCACGGCATTGCTGCGAAGGGGGTGGGCGGCATTGCTGCGGGGGTGCCGCTCCGCATTCCTGCTGCGGATAGAGGTGACCTCGGCCTGACGGGATGCCGACAGTCCCCACGGGATGCCGGCCGCCGCCTCATCGGGATGCCGGCCACTGTCCCCTTTCCCCCGGGATGCCGGCCGCCTTCTCCTCCCCTGGCATGCCGACCGCCCTTGTGCCCGCGTCTGGGCCCCGGGATAGAGTGGCGCCGTGAAGCGACTCGGCGAACTCGAACGGGCCGTCATGGATGTGCTATGGGAAAGCGCCGAGCCGCTGACCGTGCGGCAGGTAGGAGTGCGCCTGACCGACCGGGATCTTGCTCACACTACGGTAATGACGGTTCTCGACCGGCTGGCGAAGAAGGGCTTCGCCCGGCGCCAGCGTGACGGCCGGGCCTGGCGTTATTGTGCTGCGGAAGACCAGGAAACCTACGTCACCGAGCTCATGATGTACGCACTCGATCAAACGGGTGACAGGTCGGCCGCGCTCACCAGCTTCGCCCGCCGCGTGTCTGACTCCGAGGCACAGGTGCTGCGCCGGGCGCTGGAGTCACTCGGAGAAATCCCCCGGGACTGAGCGCCTGTGTTTCCGCCCGTCCTGCTCCTCGCCGTTGTCGCCGTCGGGACCGTTCCCGGCGCAGCCGCGCTGGCGTCCGCCCGCTGGCCCTCCCGCTCCCCGGCGGCGGCGATCCTGCTCTGGCAGGCGCTCGGGCTGAGCTGGGGCCTGGCCGCGGTGGGGGCACTGGCCGGGCTGGGCGCGGTGCACGCGCGGTGGGGCGTCGCCGGAGGGGCGCTGAGCGGGGCCATTCACGCGCTGCGCCATGCCGCGCTCGAGCCCACCGCCGAAGCCATGCTCGCTGTTGCCCGGCTCGCCTTCCTGGCCGCCGGCGCGGCCCTGCTCGCCCTGCTCTGCTGGGTGCTGCTGGCCGCCTCCGCCACGGTCCTGCTCGCCCGGCGGCGCCACCGCACGCTGCTCAGCCTGCTCGCGCACGGTGATCCGAAGGTGCCCGGGGCGCTCGTGGTGGACAGCCCCGCGGCCGCCGCGTACTGCGTGCCTGGGCTCCGCTCCCAGATCGTCGTCAGTGCGGGAACCCTCGCCCTGCTCGACGCCGCGGAACTCGCGGCGGTCCTGGCCCACGAGCGGGCCCACCTCCGCGCGCGGCACGATCTCGTGGTGCTTCCGTTCTGCGCGCTGGGCCGCGCTTTCCCGCGTTCGCGGCTCGTCCGGCAGGCGCATGCCGCGGTGGCGTTGCTGGTCGAGATGCTCGCCGACGACCGCGCGCTGCGTCACCGGCCGGCCAGGGAACTGGCTACCGCGCTGCTCCGGGTCGGGGCTTCCGCGGGTCAGACGCCGTCCGGCGCTCTCGCCGCCGTCGCGGCGCCGGATGGGGAGACCGCGGCCCGGGTCGCGCGGCTGCTCACGCCATCCCCGCGGCTGCCGGCCCTGACATCCGCACTGATCTGCTCCGCCGCCGGGGTGCTGGTCGCGGTCCCGATCGTTCTGCTATTCCTGCCCGTGTGACCGCGCTACCTGCGGCGCCGCCGACCGTGCGGTGTGACCGCGCGGCTGACCCGGGTGCCCGGGCGCGCCGTCACGCGTCGGCTACGCGAATGCGCACGCGCCGGAAGCCCCTGCCCTTGTTCTCGATCTTGACGACCTCGATCCTGCCAACCTGGCGCGTCGAGGCCACGTGCGTGCCGCCATCGGCCTGCTGGTCCAGGCCGACAATGTCGATGATGCGGACGTCCTTGACCTCGGGTGGGATCAGGTTGCTGGCCGTGCGGATGATGTCGGGCAGCGCGAACGCCTCGTCCCTGGGCAGGACCCGCACGTCGATCCTCCGGTCCGCCGCTACCTCGGCGTTGCATGCCGCCTCGACCGCCTCCCGGAAGCCCGGCGGCACCTCGGGCAGGTTGAAATCCATCCGCGCCGTGAGCGGCTCCATGTTCCCGCCCGTGACCAGGGCGCCGAAGTCCCGGAACACCACCCCGCACAGGACGTGCAGGCCCGAGTGCGTGCGCATCAGGGCGGTGCGGCGCTCGTCCTCGATGGCCCCGCGCACCGCCGTCCCCACCGGCGGAAGCGGGTCTCCTTCGGCCGGGATGAGGTACAGGTCGTCGCCCTTCCTGACGTCGGCGATGCGGGTCTGGACCCCGCCCCAGAGCAGAACGCCGTGGTCGGGAGGCTGGCCGCCGCCACCTGGGTAGAACGCCGACCTGTCCAGGACGATGCCGTCAGGGCCGGCGGCGAGGACGGCCGCGTCCCAGTCCCGCAGGGTCTGGTCGTCGAGTTCGAGCCGGTGTGTCCGCCAGGAGTCCTTGCTCATGACGGCAGCCTACTGCCAGCGGTCCGGCGGGCCCGTCCGGGCGGTCGGTGCCCCTTACCAGGGACCGTAGGGCCCGAAACTTCTCCCGTCGCTGCGGAACTCCTTGACCTTGGGCCGGACGTCGGCCAGGTAAATGGCCGCAGCCACGAAAGCGATGATCGGGAAGAGCGAGACCAGCTGCACGCTGTACGCGAGACTTCCCAGGCCGATGACGGTCGCCACGCCAAGGATGATCAGCCAGATTGGCTTGGTCTGCTTGCCCGCCGCGGGGAAAGCGGCGGCCGGCCGACGCAAGGCGTCAATGAAGGCCCACGCCTCGACGACCAACGCCGCGAGCATGAGCACTTCAAAGAACCAGAAGAGTGGGGTCATAGCCCCGCCACTGAACACGCCTCTAGACTATCCGCTCTCGGCGGTGTATGTGCCCGGCTGGCGGCCGAAGGGACCATCGAGCGTGCCCGCGCTCACCGGGCCGGCAGCTCAGCGCCGGGCGCCGCTGACCGGCGGATTCCCGTCGCAGGGTACCCGGGGCCTGGCCCGGGTGCGGAGATAGACCCGGCCCGTGTGCGGAGATAGACCTGGCCCGGGTGTGAATCACCCGATTCTCCGGGTCAGCCTGTGGGTCGTGCTGGAAGCAGAGGTCGGGCCCTTCCCTGGGGGATCGGCCGGCCGATCCCCCAGGGGCTGGCCGCGGTCAGGACTTGGTGGACCGGGAGCGGCTCTGGTTGCTCTGCCTGCCGTTGAGCGCGCCCTTGGCGTGGCTGCTGCGCCCGTTGAGCGCCCGCTTGCCGCGCTTGGCCAGTTTGTCGTACTCGCTCACGGCGCGTGTGCGGGCCGTCGTGACGTAGCCGTTCGCGCGGCCGGACAGCGAGCTCACCGAGGCCTGGTCACGCCACTTGGCGAGCCGGGCGGGCAGTTCCCGCAGCGTTTCCGAGGCGAGCACGCCAGCTCCTGCCGCGGCGTGCACCGGCTTGCTGGCAGCAAGCTTCCGCATCTCGGTCCTGACATCAATGGTGCGATTCACAGATCTCACCCTCCTGGCCTGCCGGGAAGGCAGGCCCTCTCATGCTGTGCGCCGGCGCTTGGGCGCCGGAGCCCTTTCATCGGTCCCGTCGGGCTCGGCATCCGCTCCAGGTGCCGTCCCCGCCGCCGGGTCAGTCGCCGGAGTGGGTACGGTGCCCGGGTCGGGGCTCGTGCTCCCCGTGCCTGTGCTCCCCCTGCGGGTGCTCCTTGTGCCGGTGCTCCTTGCGCCGGTGCTGGCCGTGCCCGTGCCTGCGGAGTGCGGGCCCGGGCTTGCGGCCCCGGCGTGGGCATCGGCGGCCGTCTCAGGCGGCGCCTCCGCGTTCAGCGCGGTCTCCCGGCGGAACGACTCGTAGATCTCCAGCAGCACCTGCTTCTGCCGCTCGGCGAGTTCGGGATCGGCGAGCACCGCCGCCCGCACGCCCGTGTCCGGCCGCCGGTCCTCCAGGATCCCCGCCTGCACGTACAGTGCCTCGGCGGAAATGCGCAGACCCTTGGCGATCTGCTGCAAGATCTCGGCGCTGGGCCGGCGCAGTCCCCGCTCGACCTGGCTGAGATAGGGGTTGGAGATGCCCGCCGCCGACGCGAGCTGGCGAAGCGAGATCTTCGCCTGCTCACGCTGCTGGCGGATGTACTCCCCGATGGAGCTGACACTTACGGGACTCACACCTGCATTGAATCACAGAATGCTTGCAATTGCAAGCAGGGAGCTAGCGCCCCAGCGGGCCGCCAGCCAGGAAACTAAGGCGAGTCACGCCCTTGCCTCCCGCTGCCCAGCAAGCACCGGGAGCGGAGTCCTGGAGCATTGCCGTCGTGGCAGCCCCCGTACCACTCGTCCGTCTTACCCGTCGCACGGAGCCGAAACATCGCCTCGTACCGGATCGCTGTGGACCCGCATGATCTTGACCTGGCTGCACACCTGACGACACCAAGGTCATGATCACGCCGACATCGGCCGTGGTGGGCACCCGACGCCGGGACGCCGGCATCGGTCATAGCTTCCGCCAGCTCTGGAGCGGGGTACTCAGCTCCCGGCCGGTGTTAGAGGATGGTCGGCGTTCCTACCTGGGCAGGATCGGGCGGATGTGCCCGACTGCCCGGCCACCACCCAGGACGGGGACGTCGGCTATCCGGTCCAGGGCCGTGACGTCGGCCCCGGCCGTCGCGTCCACGCCGAGCGACCGCAACAGCGCGACGGTCACCGCTGGCAGGGCGCGGGCGGCGCCATCCTCGATCTTGACCGCGGCCGCGGGCCCGTCGGGCAGCGCAAACGCGATGACCCCCTCCGCCCCCGACTTCAGCAGCAGCCCCGGGGCCGCCGCCATCAGTGCGCTTTCTGGGCGGTCCGTGCCCGAGGTCCAGTCGGGGTAGGCGCGCATGGCGTCGGCGACGCGGCGCTCGGCCGACCCGGGCTCGGCCCGCACCATGGTGGCGAAGGCCCGGGCGAGGCCGGCCAGGGACAGGGCGAACAGCGGCGCCCCGCAGCCGTCGACGCCGACGGCGGCGGCTGGCTCACCCGACAGGTGCTCCACCGTTCGCCTGATCGCGCGCTGCAGCGGATGATCCGGATCCAGGTAGCCGCCGGTCGGCCAGCCTGCGGCGGCACACGTGGCCAGCATGGCCGCGTGCTTGCCGGAGCAGTTCATGTGGACGCGGTCGGCGTCGCCACCCTCGCGCAGGACCCGCCGCAGCTCCCGCTCGTCGAGTGGCAGGGCGGCCGGGCACCGCAGGGCACCCTCGTTCAGCCCGGCACCGGCCAGGATCTCCCGCACCCCGGCGACATGGAAGGCTTCGCCGGAATGGCTCGCTGCGGCGAGCGCGAGCAGCTTGCCGTCCAGGTCCAGCCCGGCGCGCAGCATGCCAGCGGCCTGCATCGGTTTGTTTGCAGAACGAGGGAAGGCCGGCGCCGTCACCTCGCCCGCGCGGAGAACTGGCTGGCCACCGGGCCCGAGCACCACCACGGCGCCCCGGTGGCGTGACTCGGCGAAACCCGACCGGATCACCTCGGCCAGGAGCACCGGGTTCTCAGCGACGGCGGCTCACCCCCAGCAGCGTGCGGGCCTCGTCCGGCCGCATGGGCGGGCGCTGCGCCAGCGCCGCAAGGGCAGCCGCCCGCTCGACGAGCTCGGCGTTGCTCGTGACCGGCCGGCCGCGCGCGAAGCTGACCGTGTCCTCCATGCCGACCCGCAGGTGGCCGCCGGCCGACAGGGCGGCGAACATGACCGGCAACGTCGTCCGCCCGATTCCCGTTGCCGACCACGTCGCCCCGGACGGCAGCGCCGAGACCGCCTGCACCAGCGTGGCGGCGTTGCCCGGCATGCCACCGGGGACCCCCATGACCAGGTCGCAGTGGACATGACCGCCGTGCGGTGCGCCAAGGTCGCCGAGCAGCCGGTGCAGCGTCGCCACGTGGCCGAGGTCGAAGAGCTCGAACTCCGGCACGACCCCCAGTTCTTTGGTCCGGGCGTAGAGGTCGCGGATGAACGGCCACGGATTGCTGAACACTTCGTCGCCGAAGTTGACCGTGCCGCAGGTGAGCGAGCAGGCGTCGGGTGCCGCATCGAGCACCGCCAGCCTGCTGGTGAAACCGTCGGTGACGGCGCCGCCCGTGGACATCTGCACGATCAGGTCGGTGCTCTCCCGCAGCGCCGTGACCGTGTCCGTGAGGCGGGCCAGGTCCAGCGTCGGTTGTGCCCGGTCGTCGCGGATGTGCACATGGATGACCGCCGCACCGGCTGCCTGGCACTCCTTGGCGCTGGTGACCAGTTCGTCAAGGGTGACCGGGAGCGCGGGGACGGCTGACTTGAGCGACTCGGCGCCGGTGGGCGCGACGGTGATCAGTGTCCCGTGCTGCGCGGGTGCTGTGGGCCGGGCGGCCTGGCCGGGCCGGTCAGCCTGGCCCGCTGCCGGGCGGCCGGCGGGGGTGGGGTTCGTCATGACCCGCAGGATGCCTCCTTCCGGGACTGGTCGTCCAGGGGGCGGGAGCCCGCCACTACCCGAGGGCCCGCCGCCCACCCGGTCAGCGGCCGGGGCCTCACCGGCGCCGCTGCTACCGTCACGCCGGTAACACCGAGCCGCGCGGGCCGACCGGATCGGGCCCGGCCGCCGGCGCGCCTGCGGCGTCCGGCCGGGCAGCCTCGTCAGCACGGCCACCGGCCGGTGTGCGCCCATCGCCTGCCCGTGCCCGGCCCTCCCCGGCACCTGTGCGCCCATCGCCGACCCGGGCTGGCCTGCCGAGATGCCTGCGGGTGAACTCCAGGGCCTCGGCAAGGTCAGCCAGCCGGGCTTCACGCGAGATCGCGCGGCGGGTGTTGACTTCGAGCACGATCGTGCCCGGATATCCGTCGGCGGCCAGTCCCTCTAGGAGCCGCGCACAGGGCTGCGCCCCCCGCCCGGGCACCAGGTGCTCGTCGCGATTGGTGACGCCGGTGCCGTCGGCCATGTGCACATGCACCAGCCTGTCACCGAGGTCCGATGCCATCGCCAGCGCGTCCGACCCGGACGCCGCCGTGTGCGAGAGGTCCAGGGTGACGTGGGGAGCATCCATCAGGACGGGGTTCCAGCTAGGGGCGTAGGCAGCGACCTCCGCGCCCCCCGCCCGCAGCGGGTACATGTTCTCCACGGCGAACACGACGTCGGTTTCCTCGCGCATCCTCTCCAGGCCGGGCCCGAAGTCTCGCGCGTAGTCGCGCTGCCAGCGAAATGGGGGATGCACCACCACAACACGCGCGCCAAGCTTCTCCGCCATCTCCTTGGCCCGGACCAGCTTTCCCCAGGGCTCGAGCCCCCATACCCGCTGGGTGATGAGCAGGCACGGCGCATGCACGGCCAGCACGGGGACACCGTGGTAGTCGGCGAGCCGCCGGAGCACCTCGACGTCCTGGCTGACCGCGTCGGTCGAGACCAGGACCTCGACCCCGTCATAACCGAGACGCGCGGCGATCTCGAACGCGTCCGGCGTCCTGTCCGGAATGACCGAGGCGGTGGACAGCGCGATGAGGGGGCTGGCGGCCTTGACGGCGCGGCTCAACGTGACTCCTTCACTCAGGTCGCCCGGGTCCTCCAGGCTGCCCGGGACGCTCCCGCCTGGTCAGCTTATGCGGCCCGCGAGGCTCGTTATGCGGCGCGCGAGGATCGCCTGCTCACTACCATGACATTTGCGGCATATCTGGCATATCTTCGGCTGCTTCGCGGCGGCATGGATCGCCGGGCGCATCCTTCGGAGTGTCGCACCCCGTCGCTACGGTGCGGGCATGGGGAAGTCATCCACCGGCTCGCTGTTTCGCTGCGCCGAGTGCGGCTGGCGTACCACACGGTGGTCTGGGCGCTGCGCCGAATGCCAGGCGTGGGGAACCGTCGAGGAGACCGCCGGACCGGCCCTGCTCCGCACCCGGCTCGGGCCGGCGGCGGGGGCCGTGGCGGGAACCGGGGCCCCGGCGGTTCCCATCACGGAGGTGGACTCCCAGGCGGCGACCGTACGGCCAACCGGGCTCGACGAACTGGACCGGGTCCTGGGGGGCGGGCTGGTACCGGGAGCGGTGGTCCTGCTGGCCGGCGAGCCCGGGGTCGGCAAGTCCACCCTCCTGCTGGAGGCCGGCGCGCTCGCCTCCGAGTCGGGGACAGTGCTGTATGTCACCGGCGAGGAATCGGCGGCGCAGGTACGGCTGCGCGCCGACCGGATCGGCGCGGTCGGGCCCCGTCTCTACCTCGCAGCCGAGACCGAGCTGTCCGCCTTGCTGGCGCACGTGGAAGCCGTCCGGCCGCAGTTGCTGATCGTCGATTCGGTGCAGACCATCACCGCACCCGGCGTCGAGGGAACCCCGGGCGGGGTGACCCAGATCCGTGAGGTCACCTCCGCCCTGATGGCCGTCGCCAAGCAGCAGTCCCTGACGACGGTGCTGGTGGGGCACGTCACCAAGGACGGATCGATCGCCGGCCCGCGGGCACTGGAGCACCTGGTCGACGTTGTGCTGCACTTCGACGGCGACCGGCACGCGCAGCTGCGGATGGTGCGGGCGCTGAAAAACCGGTTCGGCCCGACCGATGAGGTGGGCTGCTTCGAGCTCGGCGAATACGGCCTCATCGGCCTGCCCGATCCAAGTGCGCTGTTCGTGTCGCAGCGCTCGAAGCCGGTGCCTGGAACGTGCGTGACGGTGACGCTGGAAGGCCGCCGTCCCCTGCTCGCGGAAGTGCAGACCCTGGTGGCAGCCTCCACGCTGGAGATCCCGCGCCGGGTCACCTCTGGCCTGGACTCCGCCCGGGTGGGGATGGTGATGGCCGTGCTCCAGCGCCGCGCCGAGGTCATGCTCGGCAAGCAGGATGTGTACGCCGCCACCGTCGGCGGGGTCCGCCTGACCGAGCCTTCCGTTGATCTCGCGATCGCGCTGGCCATATCCAGCGCCTCCGCCGACCTGAGCGTGCCGGGCTCGGTGGTGGCCATCGGGGAGGTCGGCCTGGCGGGGGAGGTGCGCCGGGTGCCGGGCGTCGCCCGCAGGCTCGCCGAGGCCGGACGCATGGGCTTCCGGCGAGCCATCGTGCCGGCCGGCACGGCCGGCATACCCGGTGCGGATGACACCGGCGATGGACGGGGCACCGCCCACGCGGCGCTGACCGAGGTACGGGAGGTGGAAGACGTGAAGGAGGCGATAGCCGCCGCACTCGGCGGTGGGTGAGGCCCCGGCTGGCATGTGCCGGCTGTGGGATGATCCGTTCGTCATGACCAGTACGGAGACCCAGCGGGCACGGCCCCGCGGCCAGGCCGAGGTGATCTTGCGCTGGTACGGGTCGCACGCGCGTGACCTTCCCTGGCGCAGGGCCGGCGCCGGCGCCTGGGCGGTGCTGGTCAGCGAGGTCATGCTGCAGCAGACGCCGGTGGCACGGGTGCTGCCCGCCTACGAGATGTGGCTGGCGCGGTGGCCCACGCCGCGCGCGCTGGCCGCGGCGTCGCCCGGGGATGCGGTGCGGCAGTGGGGCAGGCTCGGCTACCCGCGCCGCGCGCTCCGCCTGCACGCCGCGGCGCGCGTGATCAGCGAGCGGCATGACGGGGAGGTCCCCGACTCGATCGACGCCCTGCGTGCGCTGCCCGGCGTGGGCTCGTATACGGCCGCGGCGGTGGCGAGCTTCGCGTTCGGCCAGCGGCATCCGGTTCTCGACACCAACGTGCGGAGGGTGCTCGCACGTATGGCTGCGGGCCAGCAATGGCCGGCCCGCAGCACCACGGCGGCGGAGATCGCGCTGGCACGCTCCCTGCTGCCGGCGCGGCCGCAGGTGGCAGCGCGGTGGTCGGTCGCGGTGATGGAACTCGGTGCCCTGGTCTGCACCGCCACCCGCCCACGGTGCGGCACCTGCCCGGTGGCCGCCGCATGCGCATGGCGGCTGGCGGGCAGCCCGGCCGGCCCCGGCCGCCGCGGCGGCCAGCCCTACCAGGGCACCGACCGGCAATGCCGGGGTCAGCTCCTTGCCGTGCTCCGGGACGCGGACGGGCCGGTGCCCCCCGCCCGTATCGACGCCGCCTGGCCGGACGACGCCCAGCGCACCAGGGCGCTGGGCGCCCTGATCAGCGACGGGCTGGCGGAACACCACCCCGACGGCGGTTACGCCCTACCAGACAAGCCCGGCCTGCCCAGCGAGCCCGCGGCCGACCCCCAACTTTCATGATCACGGAAGATTCCCTGCGATATGCACCGGATCGTCCGTGATCATGAAGTGGTCGAGGAAGCGACATGCAGTGACCCGGGCCCGTGACGGGCCCGGGTCACTGCATTATGCGGCAGCTTGATGCGCTCTAGTTCTGCTGCTGCTGCTTGCTCGCTCCGGTTCCGGTCTCGACCTCGGCCAGGGGCGCGTCCGGCACCGCCTCGGGCTTGGGCACACCCTTGAACGTGAATTCCGCGTCCTCGCCGGTGCCCTTGACGTCGACCATGATGATCTGGCCGGCCTTGAGCTCGCCGAACAGAATCTTCTCGGACAGGGCGTCTTCGATCGCCCGCTGGATCGTCCGGCGCAGCGGCCTGGCACCCAGCACCGGGTCGTAGCCCCGCTCCGCGAGCAGCTTCTTGGCGGCGGGGCGCAGTTCCAGACCCATGTCACGGTCCTTGAGCCGCTCGTCCACCTTGGTGATCATGAGGTCCACGATCGTGACGATCTCGTCCTGGGTGAGCTGGTGGAAGACGATGGTGTCGTCCACCCGGTTGAGGAACTCGGGACGGAAGTGGTGCTTCAGCTCATCCTGGACCTTGGTCTTCATCCGGTCGTAGGAGCCCTTCGACTCACCGGCCCGGGCGAAGCCCATGGACACGCCCTTGGAGATGTCCCGGGTGCCCAGGTTGGTGGTCATGATGATGACGGTGTTCTTGAAGTCGACCACCCTGCCCTGGGCGTCGGTCAGCCGCCCGTCCTCCAGGATCTGGAGCAGGGAGTTGAAGATGTCCTGGTGGGCCTTCTCGATCTCGTCGAACAAGACCAC
>DASYQM010000248.1:0-31455 GCA_036005525.1 Streptosporangiaceae bacterium | reverse complement strand
CAGAAGCCGACCGGCATCGACGGCATCGGCTGGGTGATGACCAGCTCGCCCACCTCATCGACGACGTCCTCGCCGCGCTCGTTGAACGCGTGCGCCGCGACGCCCAGGTGGGGAGCCTGGATCTCGCCGGCGTACACGGGCAGCGCGGGAACGCCGCCGACGAACCCGGTGCAGACGTCGGTGCCGCCACTCCCCGTCGCCAGCCACAGGTCACGGGAGACGTTGCGGTAGAACCACGCCCCGCAGGCGGCCGACACCGGGGAGCCGGCCAGGAGTACCTCCCGCAGCCCGGACAGGTCGTACTGTTTCCCCGGCACGATGCCCGCGCGTGACATGAGGTCGACGTAGGCGGGGCTGGCCCCGAACAGGCTCACCCGGGCCTCGGCGGCCACCTGCCACAGGACGCCGGGATCGGGGTGGCCGGGGCTGCCGTCGTAGAGCACCGGGCACACGCCCAGCAGTGGCGAGCTGACCAGGAAGTTCCACATCATCCACCCCGCGGTGGTGTAGAAGAACATCCGGTCGCCCGCCCGCAGGTCCATGTGGAAGGTCTGCAGCTTGAGCTGTTCCAGCAGGATGCCGCCATGGCCGTGCATGATCGGCTTGGGCAGGCCGGTGGTGCCGGAGGAGAAGAGGATCCACAACGGATGATCGAACGGGACCTGCTCGAAGGCGAACTCACCTGCGGGAACCGGTGGATGGTCGAGCACCGTGTCCCAGGCGAGCGCGCCGGGAACGAACGGGGCCGCCCGCCCGGGCCGCCCGGCCCGGCCCTGCGCGCCGGAGTACAGGTACGGCAGGGTCACCACCTGTTCCAGGCTGCCGAGCGCGCCCGCGATCTGCCGCATCTCCGCCGTGCGGTCGAACTCCTTCCCGCCGTAGCGGTACCCGTCCACGCAGAACAGCACCTTGGGTGTGAGCTGCGAGAACCGGTCGATCACGCCGCGCCAGCCGAAATCGGGGGAGCAGCTCGCCCAGATGGCGCCGACGCCGGTGGTGGCCAGCATCGCGATGACGGTCTGCGGGATGTTCGGCATGATCGACACGACCCGGTCGCCGGGGCGCACCCCCAGTTCCCGCAGCCGGGTGCCGAGGATGCGCACCTGGCCGGCGAAATCCTCCCAGGACAGGCCCGCCAGGGGCCTGGTCTCGCTGGCGTGCAGCAGCGCGTCGGTTCCCGGCCGCTCGCTGCGCAGCACGTGCTCGGCGTAGTTGAGCCGCGCGCCGGGGAACCATTGCGCGCCCGGCATCGCCCGGCTGCCCAGCGCGCGGTCGGGCGGCGTGGATGCGGCGATGCCGAAGTAGTCCCAGACCGCCTGCCAGAAGTCCTCGAGATCGGTGACCGACCAGCGCCAGAGCGCACCGTAGCCCTCGAAGTGCCGGCCGCGCTCGCGGCCGAGCCACCCGGTGAACGCCGTCAGGTTCGCCCTGGCCACCTGGTCCGGGCCGGGGGTCCACAGCAGGTCACCGTCGCGGGCGTCGGGGTCCACACAGGTGACGGTGGCACACACCGGTGGCCCAGGCAATGCCAAGCCGCGCGGCGACCAGGGTGTTTGTGAGCCCGCACAAGCCGTGCCGTGGCGGATTTGCGCGCTCGCACAGGATCGATTGATGACGGCCTGGGCCGGCGACGGACTCTTGCGCCGGTGTCAGCCGGCCTCTAGCATCCGAGGCAAATTAAAACACGCCCGACTCAGAAATTGTCATGAAGTTTGGGTCGGGCATCGTCGCTTAACCCGCAGCGGCGGCAGGACGGGAGTATCAGCTCGCCTCGCCCACACGGGCTGGGTTATGCCTGCACCACCAGGAGGTGGGGATTAGGTGAGGATGCGACAGAACGCGCATAGCGCGCGGGCAGCCGCGGCGCTGGTCGCCGTGATCGGGACACTTGTTGCGGCCGGATGCGGCAGCAGCGGCTCGTCCGGCACCACGTCGGCGGGCAGCGCGCCGAGCGGTAACACGGTGAGCACCTCGCAGTGCGGCACCAAGCCGGGTGTGAAGGCGACCGGCACGCCGATCCCGCTCGGCGGGATCGTCACCAACCAGCCGGGGACGTCGTTCACCGACATCGCGAACATGGCCAACGCCTACTTCACTTGCGTCAACGACAACGGGGGCATTAACGGCCACCCGATCAAGTACTACATCCAGACCGAGCAGACCAACCCCGCCCAGGTCGCCGCGGTCGCCAAGCAGCTGGTCCAGACGGATCACGTCGTGGGGATCGTCGGCAACACGTCCATCATCGAATGCTCGGTCAACCACAGTTACTGGGAAAAGCTCGGCTTCTTCGTGGTCGACTCGGGCATCGCTCCCGAGTGCTATTCGACCCCGAACAGCGCCGCGGTCAACATGGGACCGCGTTACAGCTCCGACGGGGCGGTGCAGTACGCGATCTCGCAGCACGTGTCGAAGATCGTGTTCGACCAGTCGAACGTCCCGGGCACCGGGTACATCGCCGCCGGTCCCGCCGCTCTCGCCGCCGCCGCACACGTGCCGATCGTGCAGCTGACCGAGAACGTGCCGATATCGGACGCCAACTCGGTGGCGATCAAGGAGGTCAACGACGCGGGCCCGAACGGCGCGGTGATACTCAACTTCACCCCGCCGGAAGCACTGGTGATCCTCCAGGCCGCGCAGAAGCTGGGCCTGGAGGACCGGGTCAAGCTGTGGGGATGCTCGACGCCGTGCAACACCGACTTCCTCGCCCACGCGCTCGGCCCGAAGTGGAACAACAAGCTGTTTGTCAACGCCGAGCTGACCCCGCCCGACTCCACCAACACGCCGGCGATGCGCCTGTACAAGGCGATTCTCGCCAAGTACGGCAAGGCGGTCTCCGGTGGCGTCGGCAGCTTCAGCCAGATGGGCTTCGCCGAGGCGGAGATCATGGTGCACGCGCTGCGGTCGGTCAAGGGTGCCTACACGGTGGCGAGCGTCAATGCCGCGCTCAAGGCGGTGTCGAACTTCGACACCGGGATGCTGTGCGAGGGCTGGACGTACGGGGACTTCCCGATGCACATCCCGAACAACGTGGACTACACGGTCACGCCCAAGGACGGCAAGATGGTGGTAGCCAAGGGCTGCACGCCGATCTCGTCGGTGGACCCGCAGATCGCGGCGTACCGCAAGGCGTCGGGTACCGGGTAAGGACGGTGCGGTGAGGTAGTGGCAGGACGAGCGACAGAGCGCCCGCGGTAGGCGCCGATGCCGAGCTGGCAGGAATTTGAGCCGTTCATCGTGAGCGGTCTCGCCCTGGGCGGGGTGTACGCCCTCTCCGGGGTGGGGACGGTGGTTCTCTATCAGGCCACCGGCGTGGTGTACCTGGCATTCGGTGCCGTCGGCGCCTTGGGCGCCCTGATCGCCTGGTCACTGACCAACGCGGGCGCTCCCGACTGGCTCGCGTGGCTGGTCTGCGTGCTGGTCAGCGGGGCGGTGACCCTGGCCTACGGGATGGTGTTCGGCCCGCCGCTGGCCCGGCGGGACCCGCTGGTCAAGGCGGTGGCCACGCTCGGGCTGACGCTTGTCCTGTTTGGGCTGATGGACCTGCTGTGGACGACCAGCGGCGGCCAGTCCCGCGCGATCACGCTGCCGACCGACAACGGCGGGTTCACGGTCGGCCAGCTCCAGGTGACCTGGACGCAGGTGATCGGGCTCGGCGCGGGCATCGCGATCGTGGTGGTGACCGCGGTGTTCCTGCGGTACACCAAGCTCGGGACGGCGATGCGGGCGATGGCCAACGACCGCGAGATCACCGCGACGCTCGGAGTGCCGGTGCGGCGCGTGGAGGCGGCGGCCTGGCTCGGCTGCGGCGTGATCGCGGGGGTGGCCGGGCTGCTGCTGGCCGACCTGGTCGCCCTCGACGCGACGACGCTCACGTTCCTGGTGATCTCCTCGCTGGCCGCCGCCCTGATCGCCCGCCTGCGCTCGATCGTGCTCACCTTCGTGGCGGCGATGGCGATCGGCCTCATCCACGACCTGCTGACCCCGATCCAGTCGCTGTCCAGCTACCGCGACATGACCCCGTTCGTGCTCGCCGCCGTGGCGCTGCTGGTGTTCTCCCGGCGTCAGGTGATCTCGCTGTCCCGCGAGGAGGCGTAGCCATGCCCGGCCGCTCACACCCGGCGGACGCGCCCTGATGCTCGACACCGCGAGCCGCACCGCCGCCGGCGGGCAGCGCTCACCGCTCCGGAGGCCGGGCCGGCGGACGCTGACGCAGCTGGCCGTGATCACCGGGCTGCTGCTGTTCGCGTTTCTCGCGATCCCGCAGCTCCTCAGCCTCTACTACATCGACGCGATGACGCAGGTGGCGGTGTACTCGGTGGTCGCGCTCGGCCTCGGGGTGCTAGTGGGCCGGGTCGGCCTGGTCTCGCTCGGCCAGGCCGCGGTGCTCGCGATCGGCGCCTGGGTGGCTGCCAGGCTGCTGTTCGCCACCGCCCAGCCCTACCCGCTCGTGCTGCTGGAGGCGGGCGTGATCACGATGGTGCTGGGAACGCTGATCGGGCTCCCGGCGCTGCGGCTGCGCGGGCTGTACCTGGCGCTGATCACGCTGATGCTGGCGGGTGCGCTCACGGTCGTGCTCACCACAACGAACTTCCCGAACGGGGGCCACGGCTTTCTCGGCTACGACGGCTCCACGGTCCACATCCCGGCGATCCGCCGCCCGGCGATCGCCGAGAGCGACCCCGCCTACTACCGCTATGCCGTGGTGGTCGCCGCGCTGATGTTCCTGCTGGTGCTGGTGCACATCCGGACCCGGCCCGGCCGGGCCTGGGCGGCGATCCGGCAGAGCGAGCCAGCGGCGCTGGCCGCGGGGATCAACACCACGCTGTACAAGCTGTGGGCGTTCGCGCTCGCGTCGTTCATCACCGGCGTGGCCGGCGGCGTGCTGGCGGGCGCCGTCCACTACCTGTACTCGATCAGCTTCCCGACCCAGGAGTCGATCACGCTGCTGGCCGTGGTCCTGATGGGCGGGGCGTACAGCATGTGGGGCGCGATCGTGGGCCGCGCTGCTGCTGCAGTTCCTCCCGGCCCTGCTCAACAACTGGGGCGTGTCGGCCGACTGGCTGACGATCCTGTTCGGCATCGGCGTGCTCCAGGTGCTGACCACCGCCCCGCGCGGGCTGGCGGACCAGGTGCCGAAGGACCTTTCGCGGCTGGGCCGCCTGCTGAAGGGCCTGCGCCGCGGGCCCGCGCCTTCCGGGAGTGATCCGGCGTGATCGAGGTTGCTGGCCTGACGGTCCGCTTCGGCGGTGTCACCTCGCTGGATGCCATGAGCGTGACCTTCAAGGCCGGCACCTGCGGGCTGATCGGGCCCAACGGCGCGGGCAAGACGACGTTCTTCAACGTCCTGAGCGGCTTCGTCCGGCCGGCCGCCGGCACCGTGCGCGCGTTCGGCGAGGACCTGCTGTCGATGGTGCACTTCCGCCGCGCGCGGTGGGGGGTGCGGCGGACGTTCCAGACCGAGCAGGCCATCGAGGAGCTGTCGGTGTTCGACAACGTGGCGATGGTCCACGAGCAGGCACGGCTGGCCGGTGCCTCCCGCCGCCGGGATGTGCTCGGCGCGATCTCGTTCGTCGGGCTCGGCGCCGATCCGTCCGCCAGGGTGGTCACCCTCGCGGCGGGCGAGCGCCGCCTGCTCGAGGTCGCCCGCGCCGTCGTCGGCCGGCCGAAGCTGGTGCTGCTGGATGAGCCCGCCGCCGGGCTGCCCGACGAGGAGACCAGGCACCTGGGAGCGGTCATCCGGGCGATCCCGGAGCACACGGGGGCGCTGGCGATCCTCGTCGACCACGACATGAGCCTGGTGTCCGCCTGCTGTGAGACGACCGCGGTGCTCGACTTCGGCAAGCTCATCGCTTCCGGGCCCACCGCGGGGGTGCTGCGGGACGAGCGGGTGATCCGCGCCTACCTGGGCACGGCGGAGGTGCTGTGAGCGACCCGCAGCCGGCGGCCGGTGCGCCCGTGACCTCGCCCGGGGGGCAACCCGTGACTCCCCCGGAGGGGGATGACGGTGTGCTCGGCCTGCGCGGCCTCACGGTGGAGCGGGGCGGGCGTGCCGTGGTCCGCGACGTCTCGATCGAGATACCGGCCGGAGAGGTGACCGCCCTGCTGGGGCCGAACGGGGCCGGGAAGTCGAGCCTGGTGCTCGCCGTCGGCGGCGTGCTCCGGCCGCAAGCGGGATCGGTGCTGCTGGACGGCCGCGAGTTCGCGGGCCGCCGGCCGGAGCGGATCCGCCGGGCCGGGATCGCGATCGTCCCGGAGGGCCGCAGGCTGCTCTCCGAGCTGACCGTCGAGGACAACATCGGCGTCGCCACCTACGCCCTGTCCCGCGACGGCGCCCAGGCCGGGCGCAAGCGGGCACTGGAGCTGTTTCCCGAGCTCGACCGGCGGCTTTCGGCGCGGGCGCGGACGCTCTCCGGCGGCGAGCAGCAGATGCTCGTGCTGGCCCAGGCCCTCGTCTCGCAGCCGCGCTACATACTGATCGACGAGCTCTCCCTGGGACTCGCGCCGGTGGTCGTCAGCCGTCTCATCCCGAGGATCCGCGCGTTCGCGGAATCCGGGATCGGGGTGCTGCTGATCGAGCAGTTCGCGACCGTCGCGCTGGGCCTGGCCAATCACGTCTACGTCATGGAGGGTGGCCAGCTGCGGTTCTCCGGGCCGGCCGGGGAGCTGCGCGACAAGCCGGAGCTGCTGCGCTCGGCGTACCTGCTGCGCGGCAGCCAGGGGGCTCCCACCGCCCAGCGGGCCGCACGATCGGAGCCCTCCTCTGGGCTATGACTAGTCGCCGCCGAGGGTAATCAGCACCTTCACGGCCCCGGCCGCGGAATCCGCCACGCACTCGATCGCCTCCTGCGCCCGGGTCAGCGGGAAGCGGTGCGAGAAAAGCGCGGCGATTGATTCCCGGTGGCCTGCACCAGCCGGACCGCGGCGAGGAAATCCGGTGCGGTGGCGCAGCTCGATCCGACGACGTCGATCTCCTTCTCGGGGAAGACGCCCGAGCGCAGGGGAGCGGGCGCCGCGGACATCCCGACCACCACGACCCGCCCCGCGGAGCACACCATGCGCGCCGCCTGCGCCAGGGCCGCGGGGTCGCCGGGGGTGTCGATCACCCGCGGCGGCCCTTCCCGGTGGGTCCAGGCGTGAACCGCCTCGAGCAGTTCGCCGTCGCTGCCCCAGGCCACGGTCTCCGCCCCCACAGCGAGCGCGAGGTCACGCCGGCCGGGCACGGGGTCGGTGGCCATGACCCTGGCCCCGGCTGCGGTGACGGCCAGCGTGGTGGCCAGCCCGATGGGACCGGGCGGCTCCGGTTCCGCCACATCATCGATGACCATCACACCCGGGGACTTGGTCACAGCTGCCAGCATCTACGCTGCTCACCCCCTCTGGGAAACGATGCGCACGTCACGAAGGCCGTTTCCTGGGCCACGCCACAACGGTGCCCCGGCGGGCCAGCCGGAGGACACAAGCGTGATCAAACTTGACAAGAGCATCTCCGGGCGTATCACCGAAGGTAGTATATTCGTGGACGGAGCGGACCACAGTTCGGCTTCTTGCCTCACGCGGGCGGGAAGCCGAACTGCATGGTTATCCCCGCCAGGGGCGCTCAGCTCACCTGCGGCAGCACCTCGGTGCCGACGCCTCCTCGGCACCGGCTTCCCGGCGGTGCCCGCGGTAGGAACCGCTCTGGAAGACGCCGCGCTCCCTCGAGTTGCCCGCCGCCATCCGCTCCCTCCACCGCTTGGCGCCGCCGTACCAGGCCCGGGCCGGCCGCCCGTGCCTCGATATATGACGATTGGTAGGTCAGCTTACGAAAAATTTACCCAGTGAAGTGGGTGTCTAGCGTTGGCTCTAAAGGGTGCTATCAATGTGGCGACAGTACGCGTCCGTTCGCTACCCTCAGATCATGGCCGAGTCAACGTCACGCTCCGCCGACCGGGCGGCGCGGCCGGGCGCCGCGGCCGGGTCGCGCGCCGGCGGGCAACCGGGGGCCGAGGACGCGGTGTATGCCAGCGATGAGGTGCCGGTCACGTGGTCGGGAGGCGCGGTGCAGCGCCCGCCCCGTCTCCTGCTGACCCTGCTGGGAGATTACTGGTGGCGGCGCACTGAGCCGCTGCCCTCGGCAGCTCTGGTGGCGCTGCTGGCCGAGTTCGGAGTCAGCGACTCGGCCGCACGCGCCGCGCTCAGCCGCCTCACCCGGAATCAGCTCCTGGTCACATCGAAGAGCGGGCGGCGGACCGTGGTCCGGCTCAGCGAGCGCGCCGCGCGGATACTCGACGACGGCGGCAGCCAGATCTTCTCTTTTGGCCGGGCGTCACGGCCGTGGGACGGCCTGTGGAGCCTGGTGGCTTTCTCGATTCCCGAGCAGAACCGGGCGGCCCGTGATTCGCTGCGCAAGCAGCTCCGCTGGCTCGGATTCGCGCCGCTCTACGACGGGCTCTGGGTCTCCCCCCGTGACCGCGCCGTCGAGGTGATCAACCAGCTTGCCGCGCTGGGCATCACCACGGCGACCGCGTTCCGCGCCAGCATCGTGCCGGGGGTCAGCCCGGACGGTCTGCCGCAGCGTGCCTGGGACCTGGACAACCTCCAGGAGAGGTATGTCAGCTTCATTGCCAACACCGAGCATCTGCACGACCGCACGCTCGCCGGGCGGGTCTCCCCGGTGGCGGCGCTCGTCGCCCGCACCCGGGTGATGGACGAATGGCGCGGGTTCCCGGAACTTGACCCCGATCTGCCGGACGAGCTGCTGCCCGACGCCTGGCCCCGGGCCACCGCCCGTGAGCTGTTCACCACCACCTACGACCTGCTCGGGCCGCTCGCCGCGCACCGGGTGCGCCAGATCATCGCGCGCTACAGTCCCGAGCTCGCGGTGCACGCCACCCATCACAGCTCGGAGCTCCAGCTGGCCGTCACCGGCGACGCTGAGCCCGCCGGCGTGGCGTAGGCCACCGTCGGCAACAATGACGCGCCCGCATTATTGGGGCCTTCCGACAATGACCGACGGCCCTGGGCCACGCAGGATGACAAGGCAGAAAGGTGGGAGGCCCCATGAAGACGAAGGCGGCGGTCCTACGCGATCTGGGCACGGACTGGGAGATCGCCGAAATGGACCTCGATCCACCCAAGGCCGGCGAAGTGCTGGTGCGCTGGGTGGCGGCTGGCCTGTGCCACTCCGACGAGCATCTGCGGACCGGTGACATCCCGGTCCGCTACCCGATCGTCGGCGGCCACGAGGGCGCGGGCGTCGTCGAGGAAGTTGGGACCGGGGTGACCCGGCTGAAGGCAGGCGATCACGTGGTCTGCTCGTTCCTGCCGGTGTGCGGCCATTGCCGGTTCTGCGCCCGGGGCATGACGAACATGTGCGATCTCGGGGCGCTGCTCTACGACAACTGCCTGCCCGACGGCACGTTCCGCTTCCACGCCGACGGCATGGACTTTGGCCAGATGTGCCTGCTCGGCACCTTCGCCCAGTGGGGCACGGTGTCGGAGCATTCCTGTGTCAAGATCGACGACGACCTGCCGCTGGAGACGGTGGCGCTGGTCGGCTGCGGCGTCCCGACCGGCTGGGGCACGGCGGTCAACGCGGGCGACGTGCGGCCGGGCGAAACGGTGGTGGTGTACGGCATCGGCGGCGTCGGCATCAACGCCGTGCAGGGCGCCGCCTTCGCCGGCGCGCAGCACCTCATCGCGGTCGATCCCTTGTCCAACAAGCGCGAGTTCGCCGAGCAGCTCGGTGCCTCCCACGCCGTGACGGACTCCGCGGAGGCGCAGGAGCTCATCACGGAGCTCACCAAGGGCGTGGGCGCCGACAAGGCCCTCATCACGATGGGAGTCGTGACCCAGGATGCGATCGACGCTGCCTTCGCTGCCGTCCGCAAGGGCGGCGCCGTGGTGGTGACCGGCCTGAACGGCCCCGGAGTCAAGAACATCCAGATCCCCAGCTTCGAGCTGACCCTGTTCCAGAAGCGGATCCAGGGGGCGCTTTTCGGTGGCGGCAACCCGTTCGATGACATCCCCAAGATGCTCGATCTCTACCGGGGCGGCCACCTCAAGCTGGACGAGCTGGTCACCAACCGGTACCGGCTGGACGACGTCAACCAGGGCTATCAGGACCTGGTCGACGGCAAGAACGTGCGCGGTATCATGATCATCGACCACTGACCACCGCGCGGCTCGGCCTTTCCGGGTCTGGCCATCTGCCGGTCATACGCCACCGCGGAGACCCGCGGTGCCGCGTCATCGCCCCCTCATCTCATAGCGTTGAGATCGCTGATGGCCACGAACGTCATGAGCGGTCCGGCCTGCCGGCGTGCGGGCCCGACGAAGGGAGGCCTGCCATGAGGCAGTACCTGCTTGCCGTGCACATGGTCGACGGGGAGCCCGCAGCGACAGAGGAACAGACGCAGCAGGCGTACAAGGCGGTCGACGCGTTCAACGCCGAGCTCAAGTCGGCCGGGGCCTGGGTCTTCGCCGGCGGCCTGCACCCAGCCACCACGGCCACCGTCGTTCGCTCCCAGGGCGGGCAGGTGATCACCACCGACGGGCCGTTCGCGGAGACCAAGGAGCAGCTCGGCGGCTTCTGGGTCATCAAGGCCCCCGACCTGGACGCCGCGCTGGCATGGGCGGCCAAGGGATCCGAAGCCTGCGCTGCGCCGGTTGAGGTCCGGCCGTTCCAGGATCCGGCGGAGGAAGACTAGGCCGTGCCGGGTGCCGACGCTGCCGCCATCGAGCGCACCTACCGGGAGAGCTCGGGCCGTGCGGTAGCGACCCTGGTCCGCTTCTTCGGCGATATCGACCTCGCCGAAGAAGCGGTCCAGGAGGCCTTCACGGCCGCCGCCGAGCGCTGGCCGGCCGCGGGCGTGCCGCCCAACCCCGGCGGCTGGATCGTCACCACGGCCCGCAACAAGGCCCTGGACCGGCTGCGGCGGGAGTCGTCCCGCTACGGGCACGAGGCACAGGCGGCCCTGCTGCGCGCCGACACCGGGTCATCGGAGACGGGGCCGTTGCACGACGACCGGTTGCGGCTGATCTTCACCTGCTGTCATCCCGCACTTGCCCCCGAGGCCCGGATTGCGCTCACCCTCCGGCTCATCGCCGGGCTCCAGACGGGCGAGATCGCCCGTGCCTTCCTCGTTCCCGAGGCGACGGTCGCCCAGCGCCTGGTCCGGGCCAAGCGGAAGATCCGCGATGCCGGCATTCCCTACCGGGTGCCACGCGACGCCGAGCTGCCCGACCGGCTCCCCTTCGTGCTGGCGGTCGTCTATCTCGTCTTCAACGAGGGGTACATGGCCTCGGCCGGCGATGACCTCATCCGTTCCGACCTGTGCGCCGAGGCCATCCGGCTCGCGAGGCTGCTGGCCGAGCTGATGCCCGACGAGCCCGAGGTCTGGGGCCTGCTGGCCCTGCTGCTCCTGACCGAGGCGCGGCGCCAGGCCCGCACCGGGCCCGGCGGGTCGCTGGTCCTGCTCGCCGACCAGGACCGCGGCCGGTGGGACCGCGCCCTGGTGGCCGAGGGCGCCGGCCTCGTCCGGGCATGCCTGCGCCGCAATCGGCCCGGGCCCTACCAGCTTCAGGCCGCGATCAGCGCCGTGCACAGCGATGCCGCCACGGCCGCGCAGACGGACTGGGGCCAGATCCTCGCCCTCTACGACCAGCTGATCACCATCGCGCCCACCCCCGTCGTGGCGCTCAACCGCTGCGTAGCCGTCGCCGAGCTGCGTGGCCCGTCCGAAGCGCTGGCCATGGTCGACCAGCTCGACCTCGACGGCTATCACCTGTTTCATTCGACCCGCGCGGACCTGCTGCGCCGGCTCGGCAGGCGCGACGACGCCAGAGCCGCCTACGACGCCGCCATCGCGCGCACCGCCAACCGCGCCGAGCACTCATTCCTGCGGCATCGGCGCGACAGCCTGTGACCCGGGGGACCTACCCCGGCCGGGGCGGGGGCCGCCCGGCTCGCCGGCCCGCGACCACCACCACAGTCTGGGGACGAGCGGGCGCGCCGTGCGGTGGGCGAGGCAGCCCCGCCACACGCCGACGCTGTAGGCGAGGTCATCGAGGAGACACGCGGCGGCGTAACTGGCGGGCCCCATCGGCGGCCGCCGCTCCCGCCAGTCGAGAACCGGCGGCACGATGAGGGCCGCCGTCAGCGGCAGCCGCAACCGGGGGATCGCGGCGGCGGCCAGCACGGCCAGCGGCCACCAGGTGCGGGCCACCGCGTTACCGAGCAGCCGGCCGGCCGCGAGGGTCCCGCGGCCGGCCAGGCGGCATGCCAGCGGCCCGGCGGCATCGGTGAGCGGGGTCAGGCGCCGGGCGAGCAGCGCGGTCGCGGCCCCGGTGACCGCGGCGCCGGCCCCCGGCCACCCCGCCGCCGCCGCGGCCCAGGCCAGCGCGCTCCATCCCGACATCGCGCAGGCCGGCACCGTGCCGGGATGCCGCAGTTCCAGCGGAGCCGCCGACGTGCCGTAGTCACGGCGCCTGCGCAGCCAGTCACCAAGCCGCACCCGGTGCCGGTGGCCGACGGCCGCGCGCGGCTCGTACCTGGTATGCCAGCCGGCGGCTGCCAGACGCCAGACGAAGTCGACGTCTTCGCCGACCGGCATGTCCTCGGCGAATCCCCGGCCCATGGCCGCGCGGCGGACCAGCAGCGCCGCGCCCGGCACGTACGGCACCCGCGCACCCGGCCGCACGATGCTCTCCGCCGGCCCCATGTCGAGAGCCGACGCCGCTCCCTCATACCGCGCCAGCCAGCCGCTGCCCTGCTCATGGGCCACGATGCGGGGCGCCACGGCTCCCACCGCCGGGTCGGCGAAATGCCGCAGCAGCGGGGGAAGCCAGCCCGGCCGGGGGACGCAGTCGGAATCGACGAAGGCAACCAGCGGCGTGCGCACGGCGGCGACGCCGGTGTTCCGCGCGGCACCCGTTCCCCCGGACCGGTCGCGGCGCAGGCAGAGCGCGCCGGCCGCGGCGGCGGCCACCGCCACGGCGGCGTGGTCCGCGGACCCGTCGTCCACCACGACGACCCGCATCCCGGCCAGCCCGGCCAGGCAGCTGGCGAGCTCGGCTGGACGGTCGCGCACCGGGATGACGGCCGTGACCTCGTCCGGTCCCGGGCCGCCGGCCGGGTCCGGGTGGGCGAGCCCGGCGTCGAGCAGGCGGCGTGCCAGCGCCTGCGCGGCGGGCTCGCCGGGCACCGGCACGCCGTCCCACCACCCCCGGACCAGCGCGGCGCCGCGCGGGGCGAGGCGCAGCAGGCGCAGCGGCGACCCGCCGACCAGGACCGTTCCGCCGGCAAGGCTGCGCAGCCCCTGGTCCGGGCGCAGGCGCATCCCGGCGGGCGCGGGCGCCTCGCGTGGAACGGGTGCCTGGCGCGGCACGGATGCTTCGGGCGTGTTCATGTCAGGTGCCCTGGGCAACGGCCAGTTCCCGCCGGAACAGGCACCGGGCGGCGCGTGGCCCCGGCCGGCCCGGTATGGGAGCATGTTTCCAGCAGCCACGCCGCCACGGCCGGATGGCCGGGGAGGCCATGTAGGAGGCAGGCCCCCGATGACCGGAGACAGCGCCAGCACCGAGGCCATCGCCGAGACCGCCGAGGCGGAAGGCCCCGGGGCGGCTGGCACCGCAGCGGCGGCTGGCACCGGGGCGGGTGCCGAGGCGGCGGCCGGCACCGGCGTGGAGGACGCCGAGGAGCTGCTGGTCGAGGAGATCTCGATCGACGGCATGTGCGGCGTCTACTGAGCGCCGATGACGGCAGGGTTCGACGCCGCCCGGGCTTACGAGAAACATCCGCAGGTCGCGATCAGGCGCGAGGGATTCGGCGGCCTGGCTTATCACTTCGGGAACCGTCGTCTCGTCTTCCTCAAGGCGCCGGAACTGGTCGCGCTCGTCGAGGCCCTGGGTGATTTTGCCAGCGCGAACGAGGCCTTGGCCGCGTGCGTCCCGGCCCAGCGCCGCGGGGCGTGCGGCAAGGCCCTGTCCAGCCTCCTCGCCTCCGATATGATCCGGCCCCGGCAGGAACGCCGTTAGGTATGTCCCTGCCCAGCCCGCGTGCGTGATTCGGCCAGGCCGCGGCCGACGAGGACCCGGGCCAGGTGCGCGCGGTACCCGCTGTCGGCGTTGATGTCGCCGGGCGGGCTTGTCCCGTCCGCCGCGCGGGCGGCCGCCTCGGCCGGGGCGGCGCCGTCCGCGAGCGCCCGCTCGACGGCCGTGGCCCGCAACGGCGTCGACCCCATGTGGACCAGCGCGACCTGATCGCCCTGCACGGCGGCGCCGACGATCGCCCAGTCGATAGCGCGTTTGGTGAACTTCTGGAACGACCATCCCGCCGTGCCCGGCTTGGGAATGCGGATCTCGGTCAGCAGCTCGCCGGGTTCCAGGGCCGTCTCGAACAGCCCGGTGAAGAAGTCCGCCGCACTGATCTCACGGGTGCCCGAGGGGCCGCGCGCGACCAGCGTGGCGTCGAGCGCGAGGATCACCGCCGGCAGGTCGCCCGCGGGGTCGGCGTGCACCAGCGACCCGCCGATCGTGCCGCGGTGGCGGATCTGCGGGTCGCCGACCTGGCTGGCGGCGTGAGCGAGCAACGGCAGCTCGCTGTGCAGCAGGGCGGAGTTCGTCAGGTCGTGATGGCTGGTCAGGGCCCCCACCGCGATGTGACCGTTCTCGTCGCGCGCGAAGGAGAGCTCGCTGAGCCGGCCGATGTCCACCAGGACCGTCGGAACGGCCAGCCGGAGCTTCATGAGCGGGAGCAGCGAATGCCCGCCGGCCAGGAATTTCGCGTCCTCGCCGCCACGGGCGGCCAGGTCCAGGGCCTCGTCCACGGACCCGGCCCGCTGGTAGGTGAAGGGTGCGGGGATCACCGGTTGTCCTGCCCTTCTGCGCCGTCGGCCGCGGCCAGCACGGCCCGGACGATGTTGTGGTAGCCGGTGCACCGGCACAGGTTGCCCTCAAGCCCGGTACGGACCTGCTCCTCTGTGAGCCGGGGGTTCTCGGCGAGCAGCGAGACGGCCGCCATGACCATGCCCGGGGTGCAGAACCCGCACTGGAGGCCGTGCTGGGCCTGGAAGGCCCGCTGGACGGGATGCATCTGCCCGTCACCGGCGGCAAGCCCTTCCAGGGTGGTCACCTCGCGTCCGTCGGCCTGGGCGGCGAGCACCGTGCACGATTTCACCGACTGGCCGTCCAGCAGGACCGTGCAGGCCCCGCACGACGTGGTGTCGCAGCCGATGTTGGTCGCGGTGAGGCCGGCCACGTCCCGCAGAAAGTGCACGAGCAGGGTCCGGTCCGCCACCTCCGCTCCGACCGTGGCGCCGTTGACGGTCATGCTCACCTTCACTGGCTGTCCCTCGCTTCGCTGATCGCGGCCCATACCCGCGCTGGTGTGGTCGGCATATCGATGTGGCGGACGCCGAGGTGGCTGACCGCGTCGATGGCGGAATTCTGCACGGCCGGGGTGGCGCCGATCGTGCCGGCCTCCCCGATTCCCTTGACCCCCAGCGGGTTGATCGGCGTGGGGGTTTCGCTCTCCAGCAGCTCGAAACTCGGCAGCTCGGTGGCGCTGATCGCGGCGTAGTCCGCGAGCGTGCCAGTGAGCGGGTTGCCGTCCGCGTCGTACACCATCTCCTCGAGCAGCGCCTGCGCCGCACCCTGGGCGATGCCGCCGTGCCGCTGCCCCTCCGTCAGCACCGGGTTGACCACCACCCCCGCATCATCGACGGTTACGTGCCGCAGCAAGGTCACCTTGCCGGTCTCGGTGTCGACCTCGGTGACCGCGAGGTGGGTGCCGAACGGGAACGTGGGCTGTGCCTCGGTGAAGTGGACCGCGGCCATCAGGCCATCCTGGCCAGCGTGGCCGGCCACATCGGCCCAGGTCCGGCCCGATCCGGGGTCGCCGCGGACGTGCCAGAGGCCGCGGTCGGTGTCGA
Organism: Streptosporangiaceae bacterium; assembly: GCA_036005525.1. Lineage (GTDB taxonomy): Bacteria > Actinomycetota > Actinomycetes > Streptosporangiales > Streptosporangiaceae > UBA9676. Next base: position 15,541 of record DASYQM010000248.1, on the reverse strand, counting down.
GCTCCAGGTCGGCCTCGCTGGCCTCCATCATGTCCGCGGCGACCCGGCGCGCCTCGTCCCTGACCTCCACCGCGGCCTTGTGCACGGCCACCCCGCCGAGCTGCAGCGACCGCGACGCGTGGCTGCCGGTGCCGAGCGGGATGAGGTCGGTGTCCCCGTGGAGCACGGTGACCTTGTCCATAAGGATCCCCAGCTCCGACTGGACCAGCATCGCCCACGCCGTTTCGTGGCCCTGGCCGTGCGAGGAACTGCCGGTGTAGACGGTGGCCATGCCGTCGCCGTCGACCACCAGCCGGGCGGTCTCGCCGCTGTCGGCGTCCGCCGCGGTGATCTCCACATAGCTGGCCAGCCCGATGCCTAGCTGGGCCACGTCCCCGCGCTCCCGCCGCCGTGCCTGCTCGGCCCGCAGGCCGGCGTAGTCGGCGCCGGCCAGGACCTTGTCCAGTGCCCCGACGTAGTCGCCGCTGTCGTAGTGGGCTCCGCACGGAGTCTGGTGCGGGAACTTGTCCGTCGGCACCAGGTTGCGCCGCCGCACCTCGGCGGGGTCCATGCCGATCTCGCCCGCGAACAGGTCCATCGCCCGCTCGATCGCCGCCGTGGCCTCCGGCCGTCCGGCGCCGCGGTACGCGGAGATCGGCGTCGTGTTCGTCACCACCACCCGGCCGGCGGTTTCCACGTGGGCGATGTCGTAGGGGCCGACCGCCATCAGGCTGGTGAGGGTGGGCAGAAAGCCGCTCATCCGTGCGTAGGCCCCGGTGTCCTGCACGATCTCGAGCCGGTAGGCCAGGACGCGCCCGTCCCGGTTTCCGCCGATCTTGACGGTGTGCCGCTGGGCGCGCCCGTGCGTCATCCCGGTCAGGTTCTCGCTGCGTGTCTCCACCCAGCGCACCGCCCGGCCGGTGTGCCGGGCCGCCCACGCGACGATGATGGCGTCCCGGTCGACAGCGATCTTGGCGCCGAACCCGCCACCCACGTCGGGGACGACCACCCGGATGCTGTCGGGGTCGAGCCCGAACGCGCCGGCCAGCACGAAGCGGCCGATCTGCGGGTTCTGGCTGCTCACCCAGACCGTCAGCTTGCCGTCCTCCCAGGAGGCGGCGGTGGCGCGGCCCTCCATCGGCACCGGCGCGACCCGCTGGTTCACGATGTCGCGCTCGACCACGACGTCGCAGCCGTCGAAGGCGGTGTCATCGGCGGGCTTGCCGATCGTCACCACAACGTTCGATCCCGCGTCGGGGAACAAGAACGTCTGCCCGGCCAGGGCGTCGGCGGGGTCCACGACCGCGGGCAGGGGCTCATAATCCACGCTGACCAGTTCGGCGGCGTCCTCGCCCTGGTACGTGTCGTCGGTGAGCACGATGGCCACCGGCTCGCCCACGAACCGTACCCGGTCCACCGCCAGCAGCGGCTCCTGCCACACCCCGCCCATGGGCAGGGGAGCGGCCTCGCTGCCGGGAGGCGGGCCGCCCTCCGGCGGTGGCGGCGGCGGTGGTATGTCGTTGATGTCCCGGTAGGTCAGCACCGCGACCACGCCCGGCGCCGCCAGCGCCGCGGACGCGTCGACGCCGGTGATCAGCGCGTGCGCGTGCGGGCTGCGCACGAACGTGACCCGCGCCGCCCCCAGCAGCTCCGGCACCCTGACGTCATCGACATAGGTACCGCCCGCGGTCAGCAACCGTGGGTCCTCGATCCGCACCACCCGGGTGCCCAGGATGCTCATCTGGCCTCCGTAGCTTCCGACGCCTCGTCCTCACAAGCCAGGTGGGGAGGCCAGCAGATGGCCGGTCCCCGCGGGTGCGCTACAGCATGCGGTACGGCCCGGCCGCCCGCTACGGCACATCCCACAAGGTCCCACGTGCACCATTGTGGCCCGGCCACGACCCTGATAGGCCGGTCATGACCAGGTTTTCTGCCGCTGGCCGCCGCGCGCTCCGGCACGGGCGGCCGCTGCCCGGCCGCGCTGCGGGGCGCCCTCATGCCAGCACCGCCAGGAGCGGCTCCAGCGCGGCCACGTCGCCGTCCGGCGTGCGGAGCACCACGCCGTCGACCAGCGGGCGTGCCTCGGCGAGCAGGTCCGCCGCCAGCCAGAGGCCGGTCGCCCGCGCCGCCGCCGGCCCCGCGCCCGCGGCGCGCTCCATCGCGCGCAGCGTCGCCGCGGGCATGTTCACCTCCGGCACCTCGTGCGCGAGGTAGTCGGCGTCCTCGAAGGTGCGCAGCGGCGCGATCGAGGCCAGGACCGGCAAACCGGTGCCCGCGAGGGCCGCGGCCATCCGGCGCAGCGAGTCCAGCTCGTAGAGCGGCCGGGTGATGAGGAAGTGCGCTCCCGCCGTCACCTCGGCCCTGACCCGTTCGAACTCGGCCTCCGGGTCCGGCGCTCCCGGGTTGACGCGGGTCCCGATGCAGAAGGACGTCTTCGTGGTCAGCGCCAGGCCGTCGAGATCCCGGCCGGCGTTCAGGCCCGCGAGCAGGGCCACCAGGCCGGGCGAGTCGACCTCCCAGATCCCGTCGACGGCCGGGTAGTCCCCCAGCACCGGCGGGTTCCCGGTCTCGCAGACCACACTGCGGATGCCGAGCGCGTGCGCCCCGAGCAGGTCGGCTTGCAGCGTCATGATGGTCTTGTCCCAGGTCGTCATCGTGACGATGGTTTCCACCCCGCCGTCGGCCTGGAGGTGGACCGCCATACCGAGCGAGTCGCGGTGGGCCCGGGGGTTCTCCGGTGAGGTCACGGCGAACAGGTCGAGGCCGTGCTCACGCAGGGCGGTCACGGTCTCGGCGGGGATAGCGCCCCCGTCGGGGGCGGGGATCTCGGCCGCGACGACGAAGTCCCGGGCGGCGAGCCGGGCGGCGAGAATGCCCGTGGCCTCGCTCGCCTTGCCGGGCGCCGGCCCGGGCGACCGCGGCCGTGTGCTGGGGCGCACGCCAGGCAGCGGCAGGTCGGACACGTTCTCCGCCGCCGCCTCGATGTGCGTGGGGGTGGTGCCGCAGCACCCACCGACCATGGCCGCGCCGGCTTCCGCGAAACGGCGCAGGTAGCGGGCGAAGTAGGTGGCGTCGATGCTGAACTCGAAGCGGCGGTGGCCGACCTTTCGTGGCTGGCCGGCGTTTGGCTGTGCACTCACCGGCAGCGTGGCGTACTGGACCAGGCTCTCAACGACGGCCAGCATCCGCTGGGGGCCGATGGTGCAGTTGGTGCCGAGCATGGCGATCGGCAGGTCGCCGAGCACGGAGGCAACCTCGTGCGGTGTCTCGCCGCCCAGGGTCCGCTCGTCGCCGGCGAAGGTGGCCTGCGCGACGATGGGGACGTCGCAGACGTCGCTGGCCACGGCCACTGCCTCGGCGAGCTCGTCGAGGTAGCCGAACGTCTCCAGGATGAGCACGTCGACTCCCGCGGCCGCGAGCGAGCGGACCTGCTCGGCGAGCACGTCCTGCCGCTCGACGGCGCCGACCTGGCGCCGCTGCCGGGCCGTGACCGCGGGCGAGACCGAGCCCGCGACGAAGACCTCGCGGCCGCTGCGCTCGGCCATCTCCCTGGCGATGCCCACGGCGGCGCGGTTGATCTCCTCGACCTGGTCGGGGTAACCGTGGCCGGCCAGCCAGAGCCGGTTCGCCCCGAACGTGTTGGTCTGGATGACGTCGGCACCCGCGGCCATGTAGCTCTCGTGAATGGCGGCAACCAGCTTGGGGTCGGACAGGTTGACCTCGGGCAGCGCCCGGTCGAGTGCGCAGCCCGCGGCGTGGAGCATCGTGCCCATGGCACCGTCGCATACGAGCAGCCGCTGCCCGAGCACGTCGGTGAATCTCGGCTGGCCGGTCATGGCTCATCCCCCAGCGCGTCCAGGATCTCCAGGGCCACTTGCGTGGTCAGCCGGTCCCGGTAGCTGTCCATCGACAGCCCGGTGATCTCCTCGATCCGCTTGATCCGGTAGGCAACGGTGTTGGGATGGACGTGCAGGAACCGGGCCGCGCGCTGCGGGCTGCTGTTCTCCCGGAGGTAGCAGGCGAGCGTGGTCAGGTACTCGGCCCGCCGCTCGCGCTCATTGCGGGACAGGCTGCCGAGCACGTCGTCCGCGAACGACCGCAGCTCCGCCAGCTGCGGCACCTGCAGCAGCAGCCGGTGAATGCCGAGATCGGCGAAGGCGGTGACGGTGCCCACCCTGCCGATACGGCGGAGGGTCTCGATCGTCCGGTACGCCTGTTCGTAGGAGCGGGTGATCTCCTGCGGGTCGCGGCACGTTCCGCCGATCCCGATGACCACCTTCGTGTCCGGGAACAGCTCGGCCAGGCGTGCGATACAGGTGGCGCCGAGGCGCTGCGCGTCCATGCCGCCCCCGTGGCCGTCCTCGGGCACGGCGGCCACCAGGACCACCTCCGATTCGCGCGCCGAGATGATCACGTCGGGGGCGCGGGTGGCGAAGAAGTGCTCGATCACGTCCCGGACCCGCTGCCGGAGCGCGTCGGAGTCGTGGGGCACCCGCGGGGCCGGGATGTCGAAGGCGATGACCATCACGTTGTGCTCGCGTCCCGGGTCGTATCCGAGGTGCGCCGCCCATCTCTCGGTGTCGCCCTCGTCACGGCCGCGCCCCAGCAGCAGACCTTCAACCAGGTCGTCGCGCACGCGGCGGGCGGCGGCCGCGACCACGTGCTCCCGGCCGAGTATCACCCCGCAGATCGTGGCGGCGTGCTCGGTGACGAGCAGGTTCATGTCCTGATCGCCGCCACGCTCCGGCACGTCCAGGGTGATCAGGTGGGCCGGCACCTCGTCGCCGACGAGGATCGGCGCGACGATAATGGCGGGCATCCCGCCGACGCTGGGCAGCCACAAAGACCGGTGCCCCTGCCGCGATGCCCGCAGGACCTGGCCGAGGCGCGGATGGACCAGCGCCTCGGCGACCATGACGGCGGCCTTCTCCGGCGGCGCCCCGGGTGACGCCGCGGCCATGACGTCCATGACCGGGCTGACCACGGCGACGGTCGCGGCCGTCCGGTCGGCCAGCAGCTGGGTGACGCTGGCCAGGTCCGCGTCCTGCAGCGCCAGGCCTGACAGCTGGCGGTACACCGTCACCAGCTCGCGGAGGACCATGTTCTCCCGGCCGAGATCACGTGCGGAACCGGCTGGCCCGCCGGGCCCAGCTGCAAACGCCCGTCCCACGGCGGGGAGGTTGTCCGTCACAAGCGCAGCATACGACCGGAACGGGGGATGGTCCTTGTGGCTCATCACAAACTCGCGCCGCCGGCAATCTTGACAACCGGCAGCCGGCCGCCGCACATTTCAGGAAAAGTTGGCAAACGTTAATCGGCCGGACGTCCTCCGCCTGGAGAAGGTGGCCTGGATTGCTCGAGTACCGGGATATCTACGCGGGTGGGCGCCTGCTGCGGCATCACCGGACGCGATCACGGTGGCCAACCCGGCTACCGAGGAGATCATGGGTGCCGCCCCGGCGGCCTCCGCGAAAGACGTCGACATCACGGTGCGCGCGGCCAGGCAGGCCTTCGATTCCGGGCCCTGGCCGCGCACCGACCGGGCCGAGCGGGCCGCCGCCATGGACCGGCTCGCCGCGGCGCTGGAAAACCGGGCGCAGGACACGGCCGGCCTGGTGACCGCGGAGATGGGCATGCCCATCAGCGCCTCCCGGCTCCATAATGCGGAGGCCCCCGTTGCCATCCTCCGCTACTACGCCGCCCTGGCCCGCGCGCTTCAGCCGGAGGAGATCCGCGCGGCCGTCAACTTCCGCGGCCATACCCTCGTCCGGCGCGAGCCCGTGGGCGTCTCGGCGGTGATCGCGCCGTGGAACTACCCGCTGGCGCTCACCTTCGCGCAGCTGGCCCCGGCGCTGGCGGCCGGCTGCACGGCCGTGCTCAAGCCGGCCGCACAGACGTGCCTGAGCGCCTACATCCTCGCCGAGGCCTTCGAGGCGGCGGATTTCCCGCCGGGCGTGTTCAACCTCGTCACCGGCGGGCACGACGTGGCCGAACTGCTCGCCCGGCACCCCGGCGTGGACAAGGTCTCCTTCGCCGGCCCGGTGTCCGTCGGCCGGCGGATCGCCGTCGCGTGCGGCGAGACCTTCAAATCCCTCAACCTGGAGATGGGCGGGAAGTCGGCGGCGATCGTGCTGGAAGACGCCGATCTCGTGGCGACGTCGGCGGCACTGGGCCGCCTCGCCTTCGCCAACGCGGGGCAGACCTGTTTCGCCGCCTCCCGGGTGCTGGCACCCCAGTGCCGTTACGAAGAGACGGTGACCGGGCTCATGGAACAGGCCGCGGCCACGGTGATCGGTGACCCGATGGCGCCGGAAACCAGCATGGGACCGCTGGTCAGCCCGCGCCGCCGGGCGGGCGTCGAGGCGTCAACCTGTACGTGCCAGACCTTGGCTCACCCTGGGGCGGCAGGGCCGGCGGCCAGGGCAGCACCTACGGCCCGGAGTGCCTCGGCGCCTACCTGAGGCCCAAATCGGTGTTCCTGCCCGAGCCCACCCAGGCCTACTCGAGCCCGGCCTGACGCCGCAGCGTCTCCGCCTTGTCCGTGCGCTCCCAGGTGAACCCGGGCTCGCTGCGCCCGAAATGACCGTAGGCGGCGGTGGCGCGGTAGCGCGGCCGGCGAAGATCGAGGTGATCGCAGATCGCGGCCGGGCGCAGGTCGAAGTTCTCCCGCACCAGGCGAGTGATCGTGGCCCGCTCGACCCTTTCCGTGCCGAACGTGTCCACCAGCAGCGAGAACGGCCGTGCCACGCCGATCGCGTAGGCGACCTGGACCTCTACCCGGTCGGCAAGCCCGGCGGCCACGATGTTCTTGGCAACGTAGCGCGCGGCGTACGCGGCGCAGCGGTCCACCTTCGAGGGATCCTTGCCGGAGAACGCGCCCCCGCCATGGCGCGCGAAGCCGCCGTAGGTGTCCACGATGATCTTCCGGCCGGTCACCCCCGCGTCGCCGACCGGCCCGCCGATCACGAACCGGCCGGTGGGGTTGACGTAGAAGTTGTCGCGCAGGCCCGCCGGGTCGTACAGCCCGGCAGGCAGCACCTGGGTGGCCACGTGTTCCCACAGCACGTCCGGAAGTTTGTCCTCGGCGCCCTCGGCGTGCTGGGCGGAGATGAGCAGCTTCTCCACCTGGACCGGACGGCCGCCGGAGTCGTAGCGGACGGTCACCTGGGTCTTGCCGTCGGGACGCAGGTAAGGCACCAGGCCCGTGGCGCGGACCTCGGTCAGCCTCCGGGCCAGCCGGTGCGCCAGCGTGATCGGCATGGGCATGAGCTCCGGGGTCTCGTTCGTCGCATAGCCGAACATCATCCCCTGGTCACCGGCGCCCACCTGGTCGTAGAGATCGTCCTGGCGGCTGGTCCGCACCTCCCGCGAGGCGTCGACGCCCTGGGCTATGTCGGGCGACTGTTTGTCCAGGGCCACGAGAACGCCGACCGCGTCGGCATCGAACCCGAACTCGCCGCCCACGTAGCCGATGTCGCGCACACAGTCGCGGGCGAGGCCCGCGTAGTCGAGCACGGCCTTGGTGGTCAGCTCACCAGCGATCACGATGAGGCCGGTCGTCAGCAGCGTCTCGACCGCCACCCGCGAGGCCGGGTCCTGCCCGAGCGCGGCGTCGAGGATGGTGTCGGAGATCTGGTCGGCCATCTTGTCCGGGTGGCCGCCGGTCACCGATTCCGAGGTGAAGACAAAGCCGTCCGCTTCCGGAGTGCTCATCGCCCAGTCCCTGCCTTGTTCCTGATCGGGGCCCTGTTCCTGTGATCTGGGGGGGCGGCATCCTGGCCACCGGGCCGCCGCTCCTCGCGCACCTCGGCGGCCCCGGCCACCATGGCGCGCAGCTTAGCGCGCGCCACGTCGGCAGGCAGATGGCGCAGCCCGCAGTCGGGGTTGATGATCAGCCGCTCCACCGGGACGAAGTCCAGCGCCCGGCGGATGCGGGAGGCGACCAGGCCGGGCGACTCGACCTCGGCGCTCTTGACGTCGATGACACCCAGGCCCACCCGGCGATCCCACGCGTACTGCTGAAACAGCCGCAGGTCGCCGAGCCCCTTGCGGCCGAATTCGAGCACGAGCTGGTCGATGCGTGCGCCGAGGACGGCGGGGAACAGGAAGTCGTAATGCCCCTCCCACAGCGGCCGCGCGTAGCGGTTCCCATAGCACACGTGCAGGGCCCACGTCGCGTCCACGCCGGCGGTGACGATATTGACCGCCTCGATCGCCAGTTCCGCGGCCTCGGGGTAGCCGGCGAGGAAGGGCTCATCGATCTGCAGCAGGTCCGCGCCGGCCGCCGCCAGCGCCCGCGCCTCCGCGTTGAGCCAGCCGGCGAGGGCGCGCACCAGGTCGCCGGGGTCGGTGTAGGCGTCGTTGCGGATCCGGCGCGAGAGCGAGAACGGGCCGGTGAAGGAGAACTTGATCGGCCGCTCCGTCTGCTCACGCGTGAACGCGAAGTCCCCGGCCAGGCCCAGGCCGACTCCTCCGCCCGGTTCGGGCAGCGGCCGCGTGACCGCCGCGTCGTAGTAGTCGTAGTAGTCGGTCTTGGCCCGGTGCGGGATGTCGACGCCAGGGATGCGCGTGAGCAGGTAGTCGATGTCGTTGTCGCGGCGGAGCTCGCCGTCGGAGACGATGTCGAGCCCGGTGAGCTCCTGGTCCTTGAGCGCCGCCTTGATGGCGACCTCGTGGATCTCGTTGAGGTGCTGGGCGCTGATCCGGCGCTGGTAGTAGTCGGTCTTGAGCCGTTCGAGCCACTCCGGCACCGGGTAAGAGCCGACGACCGTGGTGGGGAGCAGCGACGACGCGTTCCGTGCCGTCATGGCGTTAGTCCCGGACCTGTGCGGTGAGCGTCTTGACGTTCGATCCGGGGCGGGCGCCGAAGGGCGCTATCTGCACGTCGAACCCGCGGCGGTTGCCGATGAGCTGGAGCAGCGGCCCGTTGACCCAGTTCACGACCGAACCGTCGTACTTGCCTGGCCCGAAGAACCCGGTGTGGTACTGGGCCGGCTCGGTGAGGAACAGGTCGTGGCAGATCAGCCGGCCGAACGGGTGGAGCAGCGGCAGGGTGCCTTCGAAGCTGGCCAGGGCCCCGTTGCTGGCGTGCATCCGGATATCGCCGCCGCTGCCCATCAGCGGCCGCAGAATCTCCCCGGTCAGCGAGGGGGCGACGTGGTAGGCGTCGAGCCCTTCCAGCGGGACGTAACGCTCCTGCAGGCGCAGCGCGGCCCAGGCGTCGCGCCAGAACGCCACCACCCGGCCGGCGTCGGCGAAGGTCTCGGGCGTGGTTTCGGCCAGCAGGTCCGGCCCCAGCCGGAGCAGCCGCTCGGTAAGCCCGCCAAGCGCGCCCTCCGGGAGGCCGTGGCGGGCGGTGATCCGGCCCGCTTCCTCGTCGCCGAGGTAGGCGCGCACCTCGACCAGGTAGGGACGGCCCCCGATGTTCGCCAGCTCGTCGGTCGGCAGGTTGTCGTAGACGTTGGAGATATAGACGCAGAACGCCTTGCCGCGCAGGAAGCCCAGGGTGAGCAGGGGGCGGGTGGCGTCGAGCACCAGGCCGTTGACGCGGTCACCGTGATGAGCCACCGCCTGCCGGGCGCGCTCGAGAACGTGCGGCGAGTAGTCACCCATCAGGTAGTGCAGCCGCCGGTAGTAGTCGCGCCCGTGACCGCGGTCGAGCTCGGCGAAGGTGTCCAGCCAGGTGCGGGCCTGGCTCCCGTTGCCGACGCCCAGTTCCACGATGTAGAGCTCCGGAGGCAGGGCATGCCCGGCGTCCAGCTCATCCCATACGCGGAACAGCTCGCCGATCATCTCCGTCACGGCTGCGGTGTTGCGCGCGTCGCTCTCCCCGCCCGGCAGCGCCCGCTCGTACTCCCGGCCGGTGTCCTGCTCCCATCGCGATAGGGCCTGCCAGTAGAGCGTGTTGAACCGCCAGATGCAGCTTTCGCTGGCCGGTGTCCATGGTTCCAGCGCGATGTGCCCGGGGGGCGTGGCATCCAGCGGGGCGGCCAGCACCTCCTTGATCCGCGCCGCCACGTCGGTCTCGCCGCTTCGGCGCAGGTCGATGGCGATCTCCAGGCCGTCCTGCCGTGCGGCTTCCGCGGCCGCGGTTGCCGCCGGTGTGCGTCCCGCCGGCACCTGGTCCGCCCGCCGCGGTTCTGCCAGGACCGGTTCCGCCAGCACGGGGCGGCAGGCGACCGGTTCGGTGAAATTGTTGCGGTACTGGATCCAGTCGCAGACCACCCGGAGCCGGGCCAGGTCGACCGGGCTCGTGTTCAGCGCGCTGAAGACGGGACCGAGCGCCGCCGGGACATCCACCGCGCCCGGGCCCCGCAGCCTCGCGACCGGGCGGACGTCAATGTGCACGGCCGCTCCCGCCGCCGGCCCTGGGGGTGCCCGCCGCACGCGCGCTGCCGGCCGCCCCCGCGGCGGCCGGTTCTGCCTGCCCGGGCCGGTCCGGCGCCGTTCGGGCGAGCCCCGCACGGGCGAGAACCTCCGGGATGCCGTGCTCGAAGCCCGGTGCCATGACGTGGACACCGCTGACCCCCGGGATCTGCAGGAGCTGCTGGATGATCTCGGCGCACATTGCCAGTCCCTCGCCGGCCACCCGGCCGGCCGGAACGCCGCGCAGCCGGCGGCCGATCTCCTCCGGGATCCACAGGCCAGGGATGTTGTTCCTCATGAACTCCAGTGCCCGCAGGGAACGGACCGGCCCGACCCCGGCCAGGATCTTGCAGCGCCGGTCCAGTCCGAGGCCCCGGACATCGGCCATCCACCGGGTGAACGCGGGGACGTCGAAGACGAACTGCGTCTGCACGAAATCCGCGCCGGCGGCGACCTTCTTGCCGAGCCTGGCCGCGCGGAATCGCACCGGCGGCGCGAACGGGTTCTCGACCGCCCCGATGAGCCAGGACGGTGGCGGGTCCAGCTTCCGCCCGGACAGCAGCCGCCCCTCGTCGCGCATGGTGCGGGCGGTCCACACCAGCTGCACGCCGTCCAGATCGAAGACCGGCTTGGCATCGGGGTGGTCGCCGAACCGCGGATGGTCGCCGGTCATCAGGACCACGTTCGGGATACCCAGGGCGGCGGCGGACATCAGGTCGGACTGGAGCGCGATCCGGTTGCGGTCACGGCAGGTGACCTGCATCACCGGTTCGACGCCCGCATCCAGCGCGAGGAGGCTGCCCGCCCAGTTGGACATCCGCACGTGCGCGCTCTGGCCGTCGGGAATGTTGACCGCGTCCACCCAGCCCCGCAACGGTTCCACCTTGCGGCGCACCGCCTCCGGATCGGCTCCGCGCGGTGGGCCTACCTCGGCGGTCACCGTGGTCCGCGCGGACTCCAGACTGCTGCGCAGCGAGGACGGCGCCGAGGTCATCGCGGCCCCGCCGCTGGTGCGCGACGTCCGATGGCCGGAGCTGGGCCGTCGCCGGTGGTCCACAGGTCGTCGTCGCGCCCGCTCCAGTAGTTGACCCACGAGCTCTGTCCCCAGCCCCGGTGGTCGATGGGCCGCTGCAGCAGCTGCAGGTCGGCGATCCGGCCGTTATCCTCCGCCCGTTCGCAGGCCACCAGCCACACACAGCGCCGGTCCGGGTAGACCTCGCAGGAACCGTCGCTGCCGACCCCCCCGCATGGCCCGTTGCGCAACTGCTTGGGGCAGGTCATGGGGCAGGCATACCCGGTGACCGGCAGCGTGCACTGACCGCACATGCGGCAGCCGAAAATCTCGTTCTTGACCGTCTTCTCGGCTGCGGTGAAGATCCGGTACCGGTCCCGCGATCCTTCCAGCCATCCCGCGAGCCTGCGGTAGAAGGTGCTGGGCGCGAGCAGCGGCTGGATGCGGTACAGCAGCCACGCAGGCGGGCGGGGCCGCACCGGCCGCGGCCACGCCGCGATGCTTCGTGTGCCGCGTCCTGGGTGGCCCGCCACGACCCTGCCGCCGCGGCGCGCCGCCCACCCGGGTCGCTGGCCCACAATCATCGCGCACCTCCTTCCACGGGCCCGGTCCTGGTCATTTGCCAGCGCGCCGGGAATCGGTCGGGAATTTCACCGAAATGCGCCAGCAAATCATTGAAGAATTCGGCCAGCCCCGTTAGGCGGAATTCTTTCCGGAGCAAGATAGTTTCGCCAAACGGATCAGCGGAGTACCGTCGCGACTTGGTCATGTTCGCGTCGCTGGAGAAGAGGAAACCGGAAACCGTGGCAACGATTCCCGGCTGGTCCGGGCACGTGATCAGCAGCCGCCCGAAGTCCCTGCGCCGGCCGCCGGACCCGGCCGGGCGCACGCTGAAGTCGGTTTCCACACTGCCTCCGAAGGGCCCACGGCGCTTGCTTGCGGCTGCCGAACCGACGCGGCCGCCGTGCGGCTGACCTATTCCCGGCTATTCCAGTGTGCGAGTGGGACGGCGCCAGCGCACCGGGCGCCAGCACAACATTGCTCGTGAGTGCCCTGTGGCCGGCCACAAATACCCTGGCCACCAAGCTGGCCGGCGCGGGCGCCCCCAGCAGCACAAACAGGCAGGCAGGCGGTGCGCGCGTAAACCGTTTGTGATCGCCCCCAGAAACGGCCGCGCCGGTTTTGGGGCGCCGCTCATTGTCCGCCACCCGAAGCCCGGCGTAGCGTGCGCAAAGGGCGCAGACCGGGCGCTGGCCCGCCCGCAGACGGCGTGGGATGGCCGGTGACCGGGACGCCCCCACCGCTTCCGCCGGAGCCGATGTGAGCGAGATACTGCACTGCCCTCATTGCGGATCACCCGTGCGCGCCGCCGTCATGCCCGGTGACACCGCTGTTCGCGCCGGGCCCGAGGACGGCGGTCTCGACCCGCTCTACCGTGAGGTCCGCCGCATCCGGGAGATCGCCGAGTCCCACTCCGCCGCGGACGGCGGGCGCCGCGTCGCGGAACTCACCCGGGAGCTGCAGGAATTGCGCGCCACGGTGGCCCGGCTGCGGGGGTCGGCGACGGCCGGCCTTTCCCGCTAGCGGCGCCGGTCGCCTCGCTGCGGTCCGTCAAGGGTTTCTCCGATCCACCCCCGGGCCGGCCGATTCCCGGCACAGTTCCAGGAGTTCGCCGACGCCGTGCAGCATCAGATGGGGCCGGCGTTCCCCGGGCAGCCCGGCGAAGGCGCTGCTGGTGCCGACCCCGGTTCCGACGGCGACCGCCAGCGCCCCTCCCCGGTGGGCCATCGCGACCTCAAGTTCGGGGTCGTCGCCCACCACGGCAAGCTCGGCGGGCCGGGCCCCGAGCCGGCGGGCGGCGCTGCGCAGCGCGTGCAGCGACGGCTTGCCGACGACCGCCACCCGGCAGCCCGTGACGCTGCGGATCATCGCGGAGATCGCCCGTGAGGTGCCGATCGCCTTCCCCTCGGCGGTGGCGAAGAAGACCGACTGGGAGCAGCTGTACAGGCGGGCGCCCTGCCACACCGCCTCGCAGGCCGCCTCCAGCGCGTCCATGGAGAACTCGCGGTACCAGCCGGCCAGCACCGCATCCACCGGCCGCCCCCTGGCCGGCGGCGTCACCTCGATGCCCGCGTCCCGGAGAGGACCGGCCAGGCCGTCGCCGCCCAGTGCCATGACGCGGCGGTAGCGGCGCCGGGTGAACAGCTCGGCTGCGCTGACCGCCGGCGTCAGCACCGAGCCATCGTTGAGGCGGAACCCGGCCTCGGCCAGCGCCTTCGTGTAGCCCTGCGCCGTCTTGGTGGTGCCGTTGGTGAACGCAACGAATGGCAGGCTGTGGGCCGCCAGCCAGCCCGTCAGGGCCACCGCGCCGGGCAGGGGAGTGAAGGCGTCGTTGCGCCGGTCGGTCAGCACGAGCGTGCCGTCGAGGTCGAAGACGAACCCGCGGGCCGAGCGCAGCCGCTCCCGCACCGCCGTTGGCACCGGGCCGTCACCGGCCATGGACGGCCTCCGTACGGGCCTGGCGGAGCTCCAGCCGGAAGCCGGGCTTGCCGACCCCGACGTGGGTGAGGCCGGGACGCGAGCCCAGTTCGGCGAGCAGCCCGAGCACGCCCGCGATATCCGGGTTGTAGTGGCGGCGCGCTGGCCCCGCGGCGAGCATCGCGTCTACCTCGGCGGCGGGCATGACCGCCCGCAGCAGCAGCTCCTCGTCATCGGCCGCCGGGAAGCGGGCACGAAGCTCGGCCAGGCCGGGTGGCGGCGGCTCGGCCATCAGCTCCTTGGTCCGGGGGAGAGCCATGATCCGGTCGGCGACGCCGGGATCGACCGGCCCGGTGGGCCGGCCGAAAGTTCCGAGAACGTAACGGATCACCTGGTCGGGCACGGTGGCGTAGCGACCGGCGCCGATCACGTTGTACACCGCCTGCGAGCAGACGATCTGCGGGAACGGCGTGACCATGATCGGGTAACCGAGCTCGGCCCGGACCCGCGCCACCTCTGCCATGACGGCGTCGAAACGGTCGGCCAGGCCCAGTTCGGTGAGCTGGCGCAGCATCGTGGTCAGCACCCCGCCAGCGACCTGGTGGCGCAGGAAGGCCGCGTCGTACTCGCGTGGCGCGCCCGATGGCCGCGACTCCGCCGTAGCCAGCCGCCGGAGGTAGCCGGCGACCAGCGCCACGGCACGGTCGTCGATCGTCACCTCGTGCCCGAGTTCCCGCAGGTTCGCGGCCGTGCGCTGGGCGTCGGGCAGCGAGGAGCCGCTGGCCAGCGGCCCGCACGCGACGTGGAGCACGCTCACTCCTAGTTCGGCCGCGGTCAGGTAGGTCAGCGGGGACAGCCCGAGCGTGCAGTGTGAGTGCAGTTCCAGTGGCTTGGCGCCGAGCCGGGCGCGGACCGCCGGGATGAGCGCCCGGGCGCGGTCGGGTGTCAGCAGGCCCGTCGGGTCCTTGACATAGACGCGGTCGATGTCGGGGCACCGTGCCATATGGGCGGCGAGGCCGGCGTAGTAGGCGTCGTCGTGGACCTCGCTGACCGTGTAGGTGAGCGCGGCGACGACCTCCTGCCCGCCGGCGGCGCGGATCATGCGGGCGGTGCGGCGGATGGCCTGTATGTCGTGCATGGGGTCGAGCACGATGAACCGGCCCATCCCGCTGGCGACGAGACGGTCGTAGACCAGCCGCATGACCTCGGGGCTGGCGGTCTCCCAGGAGATGAACCGGAAACCGGTGCCGATGAACTGCAGCGGCGTGGCGGGCATCGCGGCGTGGACCAGCCTGATCCGTTCCCAGGGGTTTTGGCGGTGGGTCCGCACGGCAATGCCCATGTGGGTGCTGGAGGTGAAGTCGAGCGCCCGGAAACCGGCCCGGTCCATCACCGGGGCGATCTGCAGCATCTGGGCGGTGGTCAGCCCGGTGGCTCCCCACAGGCTCTGGTTGCCGTCGCGGAACGAGGTGTCCAGCAGCTGGATGTCACCCACGGGCCGCCTCGATTCCCGGCCGCCCGCGGGATGCACCGGCGTCGGGTGAGCCGGTCTCGGGTGAGCCGGTCTCGGGTGAACTGGCCGTGCCGGTTTCGGTCCCGGTCGCCGCCCGCCGCAGGAAGCGGTCGAGGAAGTCGGTGGCAACCCCGCCCGCCGCGAAGGCTGGGTCGCGCGCCAGCCCGGAGTGCAGCTGCAGGTTCGTCGTCACC
>DASYQM010000247.1:0-3307 GCA_036005525.1 Streptosporangiaceae bacterium | reverse complement strand
CGGAGCCGTTCCCCGCGGTCTGCCTACTCCGGCGCTGCCCGGTGTCGGCGACCTGCGGCACCTGTTGCTGCCGGCAGTGGGCGTGCTCGTCGTCGGTTACACCGACATGGTGCTGACCGCACGGGCGTTCGCGGCCCGCGGCGGTCACCCCGTCGACGCGAATCAGGAGTTGCTGGCCCTGGGCGCCGCGAACCTCGGTGCTGGCTTGCTGCGCGGCTTCCCGATCAGTAGCAGCGCCAGCCGCACGGCGTTGGGGGTGGCGGCCGGCGGCCGTACTCAGGTGTACTCTCTGGTCACCCTGGTCTGCGTGGTGGCGGTCCTGCTCTTTGCGGGGCCGATGCTGGCCCTCTTCCCGACCGCGGCGCTCGCCGCGATCGTCGTGTACGCTGCCACTCGCTTGATTGACATAGCCGGTTTTCGCCGGTTGGCCGCGTTCCGCCGTAGCGAGCTTCTCCTTGCGCTGGCCGCGCTCGCCGGCGTGTTGGTTTTCCACATTCTCTACGGCGTGCTGCTGGCACTCGGCCTGTCTGTCGCTGAGATGCTCCACCGCGTCGCCCGGCCGCACGACGCCGTGCAGGGCTTTGTCCCTGGCCTGGCCGGGATGCACGACATCGATGACTACCCACAAGCGACCACCGTGCCCGGGTTGCTGGTCTACCGCTACGACTCGCCGCTGTTCTTCGCCAACGCCGAGGACTTCCGGCGCCGTGCTCTGGCAGCTGTCGAAAACCAGCGTGAACCGGTTGTCTGGTTCGTCCTCAACGTCGAGGCCAACGTCGAGGTCGACAGCACCGGCCTGGACGCGTTGGAGGACCTCCGCGCCGAACTGGTCGACCGCGGCGTCGTGTTCGCGTTGGCCCGGGCGAAACAGGACCTGCTCGCCGCGCTGGACGCGTACGGGCTGACCGCTACGATCGGGCCAGATCGAGTCTTCCCGACCCTGCCCACCGCCGTCGCCGCGTATCGGGACCGGCGCCGGGCCGACCGGGGTCCAGGCTCGGGATGAGGTTCTGCCCTGGCTTGTCGGGGTAGGTCAGCTGCATTGTCCAATGACGGCGGGATCGAAGTTTGCTGCGGCCGGTCGGCGGCATCTCGGGTCAAGCGGCACTGCTCGACCAACTGGATGCCTCAGGCTCAACGTGTCCATCGGTGGGACCGTCTATTCCCGACGCTGCCGACGGGCGTCGTAGAAAGACCTCGAAGGATTTAGGGGCCTGAGATCGAGGAACGTCCTCCCTGGTGGGATAGGCGGGCTTGGTGTCCCAATACACCCATCGAGGAGGACGTTCGTGGCCCAGCGTAACGGGTTGACCCGGGGTGATCGTCGACGCAATGACCGGATTGAGGGGTTGCGGCGGGTGGTGACCCCGGATCGGGCGATCCTGGCGATCGATCTGGGTGAGGACAAGCAGGTCGCGGTGTTGTTGGACCATGACGGGCGGGTTCTCGGGCGGCGCACCGTGCTGGTCAAGGCATACGCGTTGGGCGGGGTGCTGGACTGGGCTGCGGGGCAGGCCGCCCGGCTGGGGTTCGCTCGGGTGGTGGTCGGGTGCGAGCCGACCGGGCATCGGTGGCGGTCGGTGATGCAGTTGGCCGACGACGCCGGGATGGGGTTCGTGTGTGTGCAGTCGTTGTGGGTGCACTTGGCTCGGGAAGCCGACGACTACACCCGTGACAAGACCGATCACAAAGACGCGGTGGTGATCGGGAAGCTGATCGCCCGGCTGGACTGCTACCTGCCCGAACGCGCCGACGCGGACTGGGCCCGGCTGCGGCATCTGGGTGCCCGGCGGGCCCGCCTCGTGACCGAGGCGACCCGCTGCCAGCAGCAGATCGCTGATCTGTTGGGCTGCTGCTGGCCGGCGGCGCTGGCTGCCGCGGCTAAACCCCTGGACTCCACGTCATGGCTGACCTGCCTGAGCGTGGTCGTCGACGCCGGCGCGGACCTGGCCGCCCTTGCCGCGGCCGGTCTGGACGCGTTCACCGCGGCCGCCCGGGCCCGGCTGTCCCGGTTCGGCGCGACCAGGTTGTCGCACCGGATCGCGCGGGGCTTCTTCACCGCGTTGACCGATCCGGCCGGGGTGGCCGCCCAGCGGCCCGGCGCCCTCGAGCGGGCCGGTCTGGTCCTGGCCGACTGGCAGCATGCCCAGACCCGGCTGTCCGATACCGAGTCCCGGATGGTCGGGGTGCTCGACGCGATGGGCCTGGCCGCTCTGGTGACCTCGATCCCTGGGCTGTCCGCGGTCGGCGCGGCGGTGATCCTGGCCGAGACCGGGGACCTGTCCCGGTTCGCGACCGCGCGTAGCGTGGTCAAACACGCCGGGCTCAACCCGGCCGAGAACACCTCGGCGACCTTCCGCGGCCAGACCCGGCTCTCCCGGCGTGGCCGGCCCGGGCTGCGGCTGGCCGCCTGGCGCGCCGTCTGGGGAGCACTGCCCCACAATCCGGCGCTACACGCCAAGTTCACCCACCTGACCCGCCGCGACACCGACCGTCTCGCCCCCGCCCAGGCCCGCGCCGCGTGCGCCGCGACCCTGCTGCGCTGGCTTTACGCCATCGTCACCCGCCGGCAGCCGTTCCACCCCGACATCGCCGCGGGCCTGCTGCGCGCCGCCGGCCGCCACACGCCCGCGATGGCCGCCTGACCCGCACCGACGCGCCGCACCGCAGCACGCCGATAACCAGATAGACCATCCCCTACCGGCGGGGCGAGCCCGACTTGCCGTAGCGCCACCCAGCTCGTGTCTGACCAAGGGCCGCCCCGCCGCGCTCCGCACAAGCTCGATTGCACGCTGTCGGGACCCCGTACACCCGGGACCAGCCCGTTTGATGATCTACGTAGAGACGCGGACCACGCGGCGGAGCCCCCACCACACCCGGCAAAAAGGGGACATCACAGACAGCCGGGCCGAGTAATCACCGGCCCGGCGCATCCGCATGCCCACCGCAACAACCAAACCTGATCAACCAACACCAATCCCCGACTTGACAACGGGCTCTTACGTTGGTCAGACCGCGTACGCGTGCAGACCCGCGATGAGCGCGGCAAGGCCGGCCTTCGCGTCCGTGAACAGCATGGCGGTCCGGGGATTCGTGTACAGCTCGTTGTCGATGCCGGCGTACCCGTGGCCCAGCGAACGCTTGATGACAATAACGCTCTTCGCCTTGTCGACATCGAGGATCGGCATTCCCGACACGGGGTTACCGGGCCGTCGGGCGGCCGGATTGGTGACGTCGTTGGCGCCCACGACCAGGGCGACGTCCGTACGCGGGAACTCCGGGTTGATCTCCTCCAGATCCTTCAGCT
>DASYQM010000246.1:0-2800 GCA_036005525.1 Streptosporangiaceae bacterium | reverse complement strand
CAAAGGGCCATCCGGCTCCCCCGCGGACCGCCCGAGATCAAACGGCGCACAGCCCTCGTCCACGCCGATCCGCTCATTCGCCGCGCGGGCCTCGTCGAGGGTGCAGCGTGAGCGGGAGGCCATGCCTGGATAGCAAGGTCCCGGCAGTGTCCGAAGTTGGCCCGGCCCGGCCGGCAAGGCCGGTCAGCGGCCTGTGAACCTGCGGCCTGCCGCGGCGACATCGCCCGGTGTGTCGCGGACTTCTCGCAGAACCGGCGAACAGCACCAGGCCGTTGCGGCGGCCCCACGCGCGGGCCTAGCCGCTATAGCTGCATTCGCCCAGGTTGTGCGCTCGTTGATGGCGCAGTACCGGCACAAAGGCCGGCCATCAAGGTCCCGGCTGGCGACCTCCCCAGCTGCCCCTACCTGTCGCAGGGCTGCTTGCTGCGCGCCCGGTAGCAGGCTGCACAGCGCGCAACTGCTGCTCCCGCCAATTGGGCAGCCGGCGACTTGGCCGCAGAACGGGCTCCGACAGCAACAACAGTCTCTGGATACAGAACGAACGGCGACATCGAATCCGAGGAGGACGCGACACTCATCTACGGCACACTGCACCAACTCGCCGACCAGGCCGGCACCTGCAGCCAGACCAGAGGCGGCAACGACTACAAAACCTGGTTTTTCGACGGCCCTGGAGCCGAGCAGGCCGCCATCGCGTTCATCGCCGCCGTAACCGCGATCGCGAAGCCGTGGTGGGTCATCACGCCGACCGCGCAGCCGAAGTTCCACCGATGACGTTCCACGACCCAGATCAGCCCTCCGTCTACTACGGCTGTTAGGGCCGCGATGGCGGCCGCGCAATGACCATCCCCGCCTATTCCAAGATCACCTGCCCGAGCTGCCCGGCCAACGTCGCGTCAGCCAGAAGCTGTGCGCAAATTGCGCACACGAATCGTGTCGAACTTTCACCCCTTGGCCGGAATCTCCAGTTAGTAGGGCAGCCGTACTTCGTGACTCGGTCATGGGCTGGCCCCCCGGCGTCGCAGACGGGCTCGCTGGTGGTACCAGGCTGAGCGGGCTTGGTGGCGGCGTCGCCACCAGGACCAGTGCAGGTAGTGGCGGATGGTCTGCCAGGTGCGGGTGACCAGGTTGAAGACTCGTTTGATCTCGGCGGCGGTGAGCGGGATCAGCCCGGGGTCGTCGGGCGGCGGGTCGTCGGGTGAGGCAGGTGGGCGGGCGAGGGTGCTGGTACGGTGCCGCGCTAATGCCGCGGTGATGGCGCAGGCCGCGAGCGCGGCCATGGCCAGGGCCAGATGCCGGTGCAGGGCGGTGTAGCGGCGGACCTGGCTGTCGGCCAGCCCGAACCAGCTCTTGCCGAGCGCGAAGTCCTCCTCGATCGGCCAGCGGCGGCCTGCCACCCGGATCAGGGTGGTGAATGAGCAGGCCTGGCCCGCTGGCACATGGCAGTAGAAATAGGCCAGGTCAGAGGGGTTAGTGAGGCTGCGGCGGATGAGCAGGTGGTGGTGGGCGGATGCGGTGGCCAGCCACGCCCAGCGGTAATCGCGCTCTCCCTTGGACCCGTGCCCGGCCGAGGCTGTCTGCCAGGCCGCGGCCGGGACGAGCCGGGCGGCGTGATCGGCGCGGATCTTCTGCCCGGTGGGCAGCGTGACGCGGAACGAGCAGGGGATCTTCACCACATACCCGGTGCCCTGGTCTTCCAGGAACGACCGCAGCTTGGCGTCGCGGCCGTACACTTCATCGCCGGTCACCCACGGTGGGCAGCGCCCCCCCGCCAGCAGGTCCTCGATGATCTCGGCCGCAAGGGCCGGCTTGGTGGCGAACGTCAGCTCCCCGGGGATGCCTGCGGCGCGCCGCCGGTCCCGGTCACCGGCCCAGTCAGCGGGCACATACAGCCGCGCGGCGATGACCGCATGCCCGGCCGGCGCAGCGTAGGTGGCATAGACGACGTTGATCCCGTTGGCCACCCGGCCCGCGCATCCCAGGTACTGGCGCTTGACCCCCGCGGTGTGCTCGCCCGCCTTCTCCTGCCCCGACTCATCGATCACCAGCACCGCATCAGCCCGATCACCCAGCCGGGCGACGGCGAAATCCCGGACCGCGCGTATCGCCTCAAACGCGTCCCACGCCGCGCGCTCCAGCAGCCGCTGCATCTTGTCGAGCGTGGCATCCCCGGCCTGCTCGGCCAGCGCCCAGCAGTTCTTGCGCGGCAGGTCACCGATCAGCCCGGTGACGTACTTACGGGCCTGCCGCCGCGGCTCTACCCGGGCGAAACAGCCCGCCAGGCACCCCATCAGCTCATCCAGAATCCCGCAGGCCAGCCTGGCCTCTTCTACAGTGGACGCTGCAGCCGCCTCAAGATCAGTAGTAGTCACAAGCTAATGATCACGAGGCGGCCGTCTCACGTATCCCGATCTGCACGATCGGGCCAGGTCATCCCTGCTGCTGTCCCGTCAGGCGATCGTCCCCGGGGCCAGTGCCCGGTGTTAGCGACCTCGCTATTTGGAGATCCGTCGGCTGGATTCTGTCAGGCCGCTTCGGCAAGGCTCCGCGAGCATCTCGCTCGCCTCCGCCTGCTCAATCTTCCGCCGCGGTGCCGGAGGTGACGTTGAAGCGCCCCGCGCAGGTTCTCCGGCGCCCGTGCCGTCTGGAGCCGCGTGCTGGGCCGTGCGATGCTCTCGTAGGTGAAGCGCATACCAAGGGCGGCGGGCCTGCTCGGGTTGACGCTCGGCTTGGTGGCGCTGAACGCCGTCGTCCCGCGCGAGCTGTGGCGGCTGGGCGATCATGCTGGGCGGCCTGCACC
>DASYQM010000245.1:0-18492 GCA_036005525.1 Streptosporangiaceae bacterium | reverse complement strand
GTTGTTCGGCATCGGCGGGGCGCCGATCCTGGCCGACGTCGCGCCGCGGGCCGGGCTCTACCACCTGGCATGGGCGGTGGGCACGCTGACCGAGCTGGATGAGATCCGCCGGGCGCTCGACGCCCGCGGCGCGCTGGTCGGTGCCAGCGACCACCGGGTGTCCAAGTCCCTGTACGCGAAGGACCCGAGCGGGATCGAGTTCGAGGTGATGTGGCGGGTACCGGCGGAAGACTGGGAGGCCGAGCTGCAGCAGGGCGCGATGATCGCCCCGCTGGACCTGGACGCCGCCCTGGCCCGGTGGGGCGACCGGGCGACCGGCGCGGCCGCCGGCTCGGTCACCTGACCCGCCGCACGAGCCGTCCTCCCGCCGAGCCGGCCGGGGTCCCGCCGGGCGCGGCAGGGCCGCTTCAGCGGCGGCGGGTCACCCGGATCTTCGACTGTGGGTGCTGCCCCTCCCAGTCCGTCATGAGCTGGGCGTCGAGGCCGTGGCTGTCCGCGAGCGCGGTCAGGGTCTCGGTGCGGTAATAGAAGTCCTCACGCAGCACCTGATGCTCGGCGCCCTCGGTCCGGTCGAAGGTGAAGTCGAAGATGGCGTCGGTGGTCATGACCCGGCCCACGTGAGCCAGGCACTCCTCGATCACCGGGAGCGGCGAGTGGGAGAAGACGCTGTGCGCGTGGACCACCGTGAACCGCTCCGGCGGGAGGAAGGCGAACTTCAGGTCGCCGACCAGCGTCAAGTGCGGGAGCTTGGCCTGCAGGCCGTACTCGGCCACGGTCTGCTGCGCGGCCAGCAGGATGTCGGGCGAGATGTCGATGCCGTAGTAGTTGCCCGGGTCGAGGTAGTCGACGAACAGCCGTCCCGCGCGCAGGTTGCCGCAGCCGATCTCCAGCATCCGGTCACCCGGCTTCAGGCCGTGGCTGATCAGGTAATCGAACTGCAGCTGGCCGATCTTCAGCCAGGACGCATGCGTATGGCTGCCGACCGCGGCCTCGGCGCAGCGGGCGGCGTCCGACTTCATCACGCCCCGGTAGTAGCTGACGTGGTCGGCCGACTTCAGGCTGAGCAGCGCGTCCCGGCCGCGGCGGCGGACATAGGGGATCACGCGGCCGGGGTGCCGCAGTGCATAGCCGACCTGGTACGCCAGGCGCGAACGGTCATGATCTGACACGGGAACCAAGTCTGGCACGGGCCCGCCCCCCGTGCGCCTGCTCAAGCCTGGATCTCGCTCGCCGGGGCTC
Source organism: Streptosporangiaceae bacterium (assembly GCA_036005525.1). Lineage (GTDB taxonomy): Bacteria > Actinomycetota > Actinomycetes > Streptosporangiales > Streptosporangiaceae > UBA9676. Next base: position 17,253 of record DASYQM010000245.1, on the reverse strand, counting down.
GCCGCATCTTTCTCGTCGCCGCCCGCGTGGCCAGCAGCCGCGCCGATTCGATACTCACCCCGAGTATCACCGCCCAGCTCAGTGCCTCAGCGACCCCCACATGAGGGTCCTCTGGGTTACCGGGGGGTTCCTTGCCGGTCACCTTCGTCCAGCCGAACGTGATGACCTTGCGGGCAACCCACGCCGCGGCCACGGCGGCCAGGGCCGCCATCGCCCTGGTGCCAGCGCTGTCGCTGTTGTCTGACATGCCTGCTCCTCCCTTTCACTGCCTCCCTCGCGGGCACTTCGCTTGGCCGTGCCGGAGGCGCGCCGGCAAGCACGGCGGGAGGCGGGTCCTCGGCGCCGGGACACCGCTGACGCCGCAGTCGCCCGGCGCCCGCGGCACCGCCCGGTCCCGCCGCGGCCACCGGCCGCCGGTCGATCATCCCATGGCGGTGTCACCGGCACGGGCAGCGGGCCGTGCGGAGTTGATCGCGGCGGCCAGCTCGGCCGGGCGGCGGGTCCCCACCACCCAGTAAGGGGTGCCGGCCGCAGGGTCGGTCACCTCGACGTACACGGCTTCCCGCAGGTAGGGCCTGATCAGCGAGAACGCCGCGGGGTCGGCCCGCGGGCCAGTGATCGCGCGGGTCTGCGCCCGGTCCAGGACACTCACTTCCCCGGCCGAGGCCAGCCCGAGCCGTGCCCCACCGGCGATCAGCTCCCCGCCGGCGACCTCAACCCGCGGCCGTCCCCACGAGAGAAGCATGGCGGCCCATCCGGCCACCAGAACGGCATAGACCGCCGCCGCGACCGGCCAGCCGAAGCCCACGGCCAGCTCGGTGCCGAGGATCACGATCACCGCCAGCCCGAGCAGCCACCGCGACACCGGTACCCAGAGCCGTTCGTCGTAGACACGCATGAATCCACGGTAGTTGGTTACTTGGGGACGTGATGGCGCGACTGCGATGGCCTGGTCGCCGGGACGAGGGCGGCGAGGCCGCCCTCGTCCCGGATAACGGCCTGCGGCCGGACGGCAACGGCACGCCCGCGGCGGGCTGGGCACGGCCGGCCGGTGGCGGCCGGTCACAGGCGCCGGGCTGGCTGCAGCTGGCGGCCGGCTGGGCGTGGCGGCTGCTCGTCGTCGGGATAGTGATCTACCTAGCCTTCCGGCTGGCCAGCGCGCTGCGGGTGGTGGTGCTGCCGTTCATAGCCGCGCTCCTGCTCACGGCGCTGCTGCAGCCGCTGACCCAGCGACTGCGCCAGGCCGGCCTGCCGGCGCTCGCGGCGACCTGGTGCACGGTGCTGGTGGCGGTCGTGGTGTTCGCCGGGGCCGCCGCGCTGGCCGCCACCCAGACGTCGGCCGACTACCAGACCCTCGCCCGGGAACTCGGGAACACGGTCCAGGACCTGCAGCGATGGCTGGCGGGGCCGCCGTTCCACTTCCGGCAGTCGAGCCTGGAGCAGCTGTCCAACCGGATGCTGGCCTTCCTCAAGCAGCATCAGTCGGCGGTGGCCGGCACGGTGCTGAGCGGGGGCAGGATCTTCCTGGAGATCCTGGCGGGGCTGATCCTCATGCTGTTCGTCACCTTCTTCCTGCTCAAGGACGGTGACCGGATCTGGTCCTGGCTGACCAGCTCCATGAGCGCCGAGGGCAGGGAGCGTGCCAGGGGAGCCGGCGCGGCCGCGTGGCAGGCGCTCACCTACTACGTGCGGGGCACCATCGCGGTGGCGGCCATCCACGCCGTGGTCATCGGCGTCGCCTTGTGGGTGATGGGCGTGCCGCTGCTGGCGCCGCTTGTCATCCTGGTTTTCCTGGCCGCGTTCGTGCCGCTGATCGGCATCCTGGTCGCGGGCACGCTGGCGGTCGCCGTCACGCTCGGCACCAAGGGCTGGGTCGCCGCGCTGGTGCTGGTGGCCATCTTCATCCTGGAGAACCAGCTGGAAAGCCACCTTCTCCAGCCGCTGGTGGTGGGCCGCATGGTCCGGATCCACCCCCTCGCCATCATCCTGGTGCTAGCGGTGGGGGCGGCCATCGCTGGCATCGCCGGGGCCGTGGTCGCGGTCCCGATCACGGCGGCGCTGGTCCGTGCCGGGCCGTACCTCCGGGGCCGGCCCCCCGGGTCGTCGGCGGCCCACATCGATCAGCCTGGGCAGGTGTCCCGGCAGCGGTAGGGTTCACCACCGTGGAGCAAAACGTCCCGGTGCTCATCCGGCGGCTCGATCCGGACCTGCCGCTGCCGGACCGCGCCCACCCCGGCGACGCCGGGCTGGACCTGTTCGCGGCCGCCGAGGTGAGGCTGGAACCCGGGCAGCGGGCCGTCGTCCCCACCGGGATCGCGATCGCCCTGCCCGATGGCTATGCCGCCTTCGTGCATCCGCGGTCCGGGCTCGCCGCGCGGCACGGCGTCACCCTGGTCAATGCGCCGGGAACCGTGGACGCGGGGTACCGTGGCGAGATCAGGGTCACCCTGCTCAACACCGACGCCCACCACCCAGTCAGTTTCCAGCGCGGCGACCGGATCGCCCAGCTGGTCATCCAGCGGGTGGCGCGCGTGGTACTGCACGAGGTGGAGTCGCTGCCGGGTTCGGCACGCGGTGACGGTGGCTTCGGGTCCACCGGCGGGCATGCTGCCGGGCAGCCCACCGCGCAGACACCGGGCGGGTGAGCGGTGACCCAGGCCAGCCAGGGAACAGAGCACCGAGGAACAGACAGGCAAGGAGTGGGTGACAGTGTTCCGCCGCCGCCGCACTGACTCCGACCAGTCCGGAAATGAGCCGGAGGGCATGGATTCCGGCCTGGGTGAACCGGAGCCCGGCCCCGGTGAAGGCGGCCCCAGCGATGGCGGCCCCGGTGAACCCGAGCCCGGCGCCGGTGAGGCCAGCCCGGAGGCGGCCGGCCTGGCCGGCCCGTGGGACGCGGGCGACGACGTCCCCAGCCAGGAGCGGATCGACTTCGGCAGCCTGCTGGTCCCGTCCGGAGAGGGCATGGAGATCCAGGTCAGCGTCGTGGAGAACCAGCCCGCCTGGATCACCGTCATGCACGGGAAGAGCGGCCTGCAGCTGCAGGCGTTCGCCGCGCCGAAAAGCGGTGGCCTGTGGGACGAGGTTAGGCAGGAGATCGCGGCGGAGGTGGCCAGGAGCGGCGGCCAAAGCGCCGAGGCCGACGGCCCGTTCGGCGTGGAACTGCGCGCGCGGATTACCCCCGCCGACCCCGTCCACGGTGGCCGGCGTGGCGCGCTGGAGCCGGTCCGCTTCCTTGGGGTGGACGGGCCCCGCTGGTTCCTGCGCGGCCTCATCAGCGGCCCGGCGGCCACTCATGAGGACCTTGCCAGGCCCCTGGAGCGGGTATTCGCAGCCGTCGTCGTGGTCCGCGGCGATCACCCGGCCCCGCCCCGTGACCTGCTGGAGATCCGGCTTCCCGACGAGGCGCTGCAAGAGCTCGGCCAGGAGCCGCCGGCGCCCGGGGAGGAAGGCCGGTGGCCGCTGAACCCGTTCGAGCGCGGCCCGGAGATCACCGAGACCCGCTAGAACCCGGTCGGCCACGCCGGAAGTTACCTCTTTGTAACAAGAAGAAGGCGGCTGGTAACACTTGGTCAACATCAACCCGATACCGTTTGGCCTGTGACCGTCGCCAGAGCAGACCGCCCGATGGGACGCCCGCCGCGGGTGCGGGTGTCCGGGACGGTGCGCCGCCTGCGGGCGGGCGGCCGGGCCGGGCTGCCCATGCTCCAGGCCGAACTTGGGGGCGGCGCGGACCGGATCACGGTCATCTGGCTGGGCCGCACCCGCATCGCCGGCGTCGAGCCCGGGCGCACGCTGGCCGTCGAGGGGATGCTGAGCCAGCAGCGTGGCCGCAGGATCATGTACAACCCGCGTTACGACCTGGGAGAGAGCCGCCAGCCGGCCTAGACCCGGGCCCCAGCGGCCTGGTCAGTGACCGGCCGACAGCAGGTGCGCGAGTTCGTCCTCCACGTTCTCGCTGGTCACGAACAGCAACTCGTCCCCGGCCGTGAGCGGGTCGTCGGAGCTGGGGACGATGACTCTGCCCTCCCGCAGGATCGCCACCAGGGCCGTGTCGGCCGGCCACCGGATGTCCCCGATCCTGGTGCCCGCCAGCGGCGCGTCGGTGGCCATGGTCAGCTCCACCAGGCTGGCCTCGCTCTGCCGGAAGGTCATCAGCCGGACCAGGTCGCCGACGCTGACGGCCTCCTCCACCAGCGCGGAAAGCAGGCGGGGCGTGGACACCGCTACATCGACGCCCCACGACTCGTTGAACAGCCACTCGTTCTTGGGGTCGTTGATGCGCGCCACGACCCTCGGCACCCCGTACTCGGTCTTGGCCAGCAGCGACACCACCAGGTTGACCTTGTCGTCACCGGTGGCGGCGATGACCACGTTGCAGCGCTCGAGGGCGGCCTCGTCCAGCGAGGTGATCTCACACGCGTCCGCGAGCAGCCACTCCGCCCTGGGCACGGTGTCAACCGCGATCGACCGGGGGTTCTTGTCGATAAGCAGGACCTCGTGCCCGTTATCCAGCAGTTCACTGGCGATCGAGCGGCCGACCGCACCGGCTCCGGCGATAGCGACCCGCATCAGCCTGTTCCCTTCCCGTGTGACGCGCCGCCCGGGCTGTTGCGGGCGAACGCCGCCGAGATGCGCTCGAGGTCGCTCTCCGCCGCGAGGACGTACAGCACGTCGCCTTCCTGGAGCACCGTCCCCTGCCCGGGCAGCATGGCCTCGCCGAGCCGGGAGACGAACGCTACCCGGGCCCGTGCCGCTTCCTCCAGCGCGTGTACCTTCTCGCCCACCCACCCCGGGGAGTAGGCCACCTCGGCCAGCACGATGGCGCCAGTCGGGTCACGCCAGAGCGGCTCGGAGCCGTCGGGCAGCAGCCGCCGCAGCATCTGGTCGGCGGTCCAGCGGACCGTCGCCACCGTGGGGATGCCCAGGCGCTGATACACCTCCGCGCGCCGCGGGTCATAGATGCGTGCCGCGACCCGCTCCACGCCGAACGACTCGCGCACCACCCGTGCGGAGATCACGTTCGAGTTGTCGCCGCTGCTCACCGCGGCGAAGGCGTCTGCCTCCTCGATGCCGGCCTCGATCAGCACGTCCTGGTCGAAGCCGACGCCGGTGACGCGCTTGCCCCTGAAGCCCGAGCGCAGCTTGCGGAACGCCTCCCGGTCCTGGTCGATGATGGCGACCGAGTGGCCCTGCTCCTCCAGGATGTGCGCGAGCGTCGAGCCAACCCGCCCGCATCCCATGATCACGATGTGCACGGCCGCCCTCCAGTGACTATGGTGCTCAGCCACGGTATTCCCCCGCACCCGTTGCTATGACCCCCGGCCGGCATACTGGGGGCAATCCAGGGCCGAAGAGCCGGGGAGACAAGGGACGGGAGCAGCGTGGACACGTCGCCGATCAGCGCCGCAGCCGGCCGGCCCGCGGAAGCTGGCCGGACGGGCCTGGTGGAGCTGGCCGTGAGCGACGTCGCACACGGCGGCTGGTGCGTGGCCAGGCAGACCGGGGGCCGGGTGGTGTTCGTACGGCACGCACTGCCGGGCGAACGGGTCCTCGCCCGGATCACGGGCACGACCACCAGGTTCGCCCGGGCCGAGGCGGTCGAGATCCTGCAGGCCTCGCCGGACCGGGTCGCGCCGCCCTGCCCACATGCCCGCCCGGACGGCTGCGGCGGCTGCGACTGGCAGCATGCCAGCCTGGAGGCACAGCGCCGGCTCAAGGCGGAGGTGGTCAGGCAGCAGCTGCGGCGGATCGCGGGCCTGGACCGTCAGGTCACCGTGGAGCCGCTGCCCGGCGACAGCGGCGGGCTGGGCTGGCGGACCCGGATCAGGTTCTCTGTCGGCCCGGACGGTGCCGCCGGCCTGCTCAAACACCGGTCCCACGAGGTTGTCGACGTCGGTGCCTGCCCGCTCGCGCATCCGCTGGTACACGAGACAGAGGTGACCGGGCAGCGCTGGCAGCAGGTGTCGTCGCTGGAGATTGCCGTGTCGCCGGGCTCGGGAGAGCAGGCAGCGATCGTGACGCCAGCGGGGGAAAGGCGGCGGGCCAGCGACGGCGGTCCCGGGGCCGGTTCTCCCGCGGGCCGCGCCGCCACGATGCTGGCCGGCCTTGCGGACACCGTCCTTGCCACCGGCCGGGGCGGCAGGCCCACCGCGCTGCGTGGGCGGGGCTACCTGCACCAGCATGCGGCCGGCCGCACCTGGCGGGTCGGGGCGGGCACGTTCTGGCAGGTCCACCCGGGCGCAGTAGACGCGCTGACGGCGGCGGTCCTGGAAGCGCTGCGCCCGGCCACCGGTGACGTGGCTCTCGATCTGTTCTGCGGGGCCGGCCTGTTCGCCGGCGTGCTGGCAGAAGCGGTCGGGCCGGCCGGGTCGGTGATCGGGGTGGACAGCGACCGGGGCGCAGTCCGCGACGCCCGGCACAACCTGCGCCGCCTGCCGTGGGTGCGCATCCATCACGGTGACGTGGCGGCCGTGCTCGCCCAGGCAACGGTGCTCAGCGGCGACGGCCGGCCGGGGATCGCGGTGCTCGACCCGCCCAGGGCCGGGGCGGGACGCGCGCTCATCGAGCGGCTGCTGAGGCCGCCGCGTACGGATGGCCGCCTGCGGCGGGTGGCGTACGTCTCGTGTGACCCGGCCACCCTCGCCCGGGACATCGCGGTATTCGGTGAGCTGGGCTGGCGGCTGGACGGCTTGCGTGCCTTCGACGCGTTCCCGATGACCCACCATGTGGAGTGCGTCGCGGCGCTCACGCCCGGCTGAAGCCGGTTGCCCGCGCGGCCGGCGCCGCCCCGGCCGCCCGCATGGTCCAGGATGGGAGCATGCACCTCCGGATCTTCACCGAGCCGCAGCAGGGCGCCGACTACGGCAGGCTGCTCGCGGTCGCCCGGGCAACCGAGGAACTCGGTTTCGATGCGTTCTTCCGCTCCGACCATTACCTCAAGATGGGCGACGGGAGCGGCCTGCCCGGGCCCACGGACTCCTGGATCACCCTGGCCGGCCTGGCCCGCGAGACGGCGCGGATCAGGCTCGGCACCCTGATGAGCGCGGCGACCTTCCGTTACCCCGGGCCGCTGGCGATCGCGGTCGCCCAGGTGGACGAGATGAGCGCGGGCCGGGTCGAGCTGGGGCTGGGGACCGGCTGGTTCGACGCGGAACACACCGCGTACGGGATCCCGTTCCCCGGGCTGGCAGAACGGTTCGACCGGCTGGAAGAGCAGCTCGCGATCATCACCGGGCTGTGGGAGACCCCGGAAGGCAAGGCGTTCTCCTTCGACGGGGCCTACTACACGCTGACCGACTCGCCCGCCCTGCCCAAGCCGGCCCAGCGCCCGCGCCCCCCGATTCTGGTCGGCGGCCATGGGCCGCGCCGGACGCCGCGGCTGGCCGCGAGGTTCGCCGACGAGTACAACGTCGTTTTCGTCGGCCTGGAGGAGACCGGCGCCGCGTTCGGCCGGGTCCGGGATGCCTGTGCCGCGATCGGCCGTGAGCCGGGCTCGCTGGTGTATTCGGCCGGGCAGACGGTGTGCTGCGGCCGGACCAGCGCGGAGGTGGCGCGGCGGGCGGCAGCGATCGGCCAGACGGTGGCCGAGCTGGAGGCGACCGGGCTGGCCGGGTCGCCCGCCCAGATCGTGGACAAGCTGCACAGGTTCGCGAGCCTGGGCGCGTCCCGGATGTACCTGCAGGTCCTCGACCTGCACGACCTGGACCACCTGGAGCTGATCGCGACCGAGGTCATGCCCCACGTCCGCTGACTCCCGGCCGGCCGGCCACGCCCTAGTCATGATCTTGACGTGGGTGTCGCCCTGACTACAGCCATCTCGTGATCACGAACACCGTGGCGTGTGGCCGCGCGAGCCCGCCGCCGGGGCCGGTTCGGCGGTTCCTGAGTTTTCTTAGAGGAAATAGCCAGCATGCCTGCAGGATGAGACGGCATCCTCGGCCAGGAGCGGATGACGGCGCCGACCGGTTCGGCCAGCCAGGAGGTGTGCCCTTGTCTTCTCATCGTCGTCGTCGCCGGAGTTGGCTCCGCTGGGCGCTGGTGGCGGCTGCCGTCGTGGTGGTGTTCGCCGTGGGCGGGCCGTTCGTCTACATCCATTTCATCGAGGGCCCGGCGCCCGCGCCGCTGGGCCTTTCCGACTCGGCGAGCCCGGGCGCGACCGCCAGCGGCGCCGGATCCGGCCAGGCGGATGCGGTCACGCCGCTGCCCGGCACCTGGACCGTCGCGGCCGGGTCCCGGGCGGGCTACCGGGTGAACGAGGTGCTGCTCGGCCAGGACAACGTCGCGGTGGGCCGGACAAACTCGGTGGCCGGTCACCTGACCATCAGGCGCACCACCGTGACGGCGGGCACCTTCACGGTGAAGATGGACACGATCCGCAGCGACCGGAGCCGGCGGGACGCCCAGTTCGACGGGCGGATCATGGACGTGGCCACCTACCCGACCGGCACGTTCACCCTCACCCGCAGCATCGCCCTGGCACCGGAGCCGGCCAGCGGGAAGGCCAGGACCTACCAGGCGACCGGGAACCTCACGCTGCACGGCCGCACCCAGCAGGTCACGTTCGGCCTGAAGGCGGAGCGGACCGCGACGCAGATCCGGGCCTCCGGCTCGATTCCCATCACGTTCGCGGACTGGGGCATACCCAACCCCAGCTTCGCGGGTTTCGTCACCACCGAGAACCACGGCGTGATGGAGTTCCTGCTCGTGCTCCAGAAGCGGTGACGGCCGGTCCCGGCCTCAGCCGGCCAGCGGCGCCAGGGCGTCGGCCAGCGGCGCCAGCATGCCGGGGTCGGCGGACAGTGGCAGGTTCATGATCGCCAGATCGGCCCCCGCGTCGCGGTAGCCGGCGGCAAGCTCGGCGGCCTTCCCGACGGCGGCGCTGTCGTCGATCCGGATGTTCACCGAGCAGGTGATCTCGCCGGGATCGCGGCCGAGCGCCGCGCAGTGCGACCTGAGCGTCCCGGCCAAGCTGAGCCACTCCTGCGGGTCGCTGGTGATCGCGTTCCACTGCTGCGCCCACCGGGCCGCGGTGCGCAGGGTGCGGGTCCGGCCGCGCCCGCCGATGGTGACCGGGGGATGGGGCCGCTGGACCGCCTTCGGCTCGCAGCGTGCGCCGGTGAGCCGGACGTACCGTCCGTTCAGCGTCGTCGTCTCCTGGCTGAGCAGGGCGACGATCGCCTCCACGCCCTCGTCGAAGCGGTCGAAGCGTTCGCGCAGCGGCGGCAGTTCGATGCCGTAGGCGTCGCATTCCATCTGGTTCCAGCCTGCCCCCAGGCCGAGTTCGAGCCTGCCGCCGGAGATGATGTCGGTGGTCGCGGCCATGTTGGCGAGCACCGCGGGATGCCGGTAGATCATGCCGGTCACCTGGCAGCCGAGCCGGATCCGGCGGGTGGCCTGCCCGAGCGCGGCCAGCATGGTCCACGCCTCCAGGTTCGGCCCGGTGAGGTCGCCGGTGAGCGGGTAGAAGTGGTCCCAGTTCCAGGCCGACTCGAACAGGCTGATCTCGTCGGCTGCCTGCCACACGTCCCGGATCCGCGCCCACGTGGTGTGCTCCGGCCTGGTCTTGATCGCGAAGCGCATCGGCTCTCCTGTTCGCATCGGCCCGAGGGTGAGGCTATCGCGACGGCCCGGGGCGCTGTCCCGCCCACGGGTCATAGTCCACTTCCAGTTCCTCCTGCGGCGGCCGGCTGGCCTCGGGCACGTGCTGCAGGTTCAGCCGGATGCGGGTCCAGGTGGAACTGCGCCCGCGCATCTTGTCGACCAGGATGTCGGCGGGCTGGAGCAGGGGCCAGACGTCGGCGTGCCGCTGCTTCCACCTCTCCAGGCCCTCCTGCGCCTCCGCCTCGCTGGCGGCGCGGGCCACCTCGATGAGCGGCATGCTGGACCGGCGGCGCCCGGTCGGGCCGGCCGTCTTGCCCGGGGCGGGCGGCAGGGTGTTCCCCGCGCGCCGTTTGGAGGGCTGGACCCGGGGTGGCTCACCGGCCTGCTTGTCATAGTGCGGGGGCCAGGGTGCGTCAGCAAGACCGGCTGCCTCGTCCTCATCCGCCAGCGCGAGCAGCGCCCCCAGCGACCCGGCCGCGCCGTCCATGTCCTGCCACGGGTCACCGAGCCGGGCGAACCGTTCCGGCACGGTGCCGATGGTGAATGCCTCCGGGTCGCAGTCGGGTACCTCGGGCCAGGTCAGGGGGGTGGACACCCGGGCGTCGGGGGTGGGCCGGATGGAGTACGCCGAGGCGACCGTCCGGTCCTTGGCGTTCTGGTTGTAGTCGACGAAGACGCCGTGGCGTTCCTCCTTCCACCACTTGGCGGTGGCGAGGTCGGGGGCACGCCGTTCGACCTCCCGGGCCAGCGCGACGGCGGCGCGGCGCACCTGGGTGAAGGTCCAGCGGGGCTCGATCCGGGCGTAGATGTGGAAGCCGCGGGAGCCCGACGTTTTCGGCCAGCCGGCCAGGCCGAAGTCGGCCAGCACGTCTCTGGCGACGACCGCGACCTGCAGGATCTGCTGCCAGCCGATCCCAGGCACCGGGTCCAGGTCCACCCGCAGCTCGTCGGGATGGTCGAGATCATCCGCGCGGACCGGGTGCGGGTTGAGGTCGATGCAGCCCAGGTTCACCACCCAGGTGAGCTGCGCGGCGTCGCTGGCCACGACCTCGTCGGCGGTGCGGCCGGACGGGAAGCTCAGCTTGACGGTCGGCACCCAGTCGGGGCGCTTGTCGGGGGCGCGCTTCTGGAAGAACGCTTCGCCGTCGGCGCCGTGCACGAACCGCTTGAGCACCATGGGCCGTCCCGCTACCCCGCGCAGCGCCCCGTCGGCGACGCTCAGGTAGTAGCGGACCATGTCGAGCTTGGTGACGCCGCTGGCGGGGAAAAAGACCTTGTCCGGGTTTGTGATCACGACCGGGCGGCCCGCCACCTCCAGGATCTCATTGCGGTCCGGCATGGGGCCACCCTAACCGCCGGCTTGCGGGTGGCCCGTGCCCGGCTGGCCGCGGGCAGCTTGGTCAGCGGCGCGGGTCCTCGGTGATCGAGATGACATCGGCCAGGGTGGAGCGAGCAAGGCCACAGCAGTTCGGGAACGGCGGGAAATCGGGAGCCGCCCGTCGGAGCCCGGGCCTCCGGAACGACGATGAGGATATGAGCGAGCAGCCAGTGGGGCCGGCCGTCGCTGGCGCGCGGCTGCTTGCGCTCTATGATCATGCGCTCCCGCAGGTTTACGGCTACCTGCTGACGCGGTGCGGGCAGCGGGCGGTCGCCGAGGAAATTACCGCCGAAACGTTCCTGGCGGCGGTGGACGCGGTCCGCGCCGGGCGGGGGGCGCCGGTGAGCACGGCCTGGCTGGTCGGCGTGGCCCGGCACAAGCTCAGCGACCACTGGCGGCGGCAGGCGAGGGAACAGCGGGCGCTGCGGGAGGCGGCGGCCGAGCCGGGCGCCCTCGCCGACCAGGACGACCCGTGGGACGCCCGGCTGGACGCGCTGCGGGCCCGCGCCGTGCTGCAGCGGCTCGGACCGCACCACCGGGCCGCGCTCACCTTGCGGTACATGGACGACCTGCCGGTGCCGCAGGTCGCCGACCTGCTCGGCCGTACCGTGCACGCCACCGAGGCACTGCTGGTCCGCGCGCGGTCGGCGTTCCGTGCCGTGTACACCCGTGACGGAGAGGAGGGCGGCGATGGCTGACCCGTTCCGTGTGCTGCGGGCACCGGTGACGTCCGCCGACCCCGATCCCGGGTTCGCGGCGCGACTGCGGGCGCGCCTGGAACGCGCCCTCGATCTCCCGGAAGGAGTCGTTGTGTCCGAAACAGGCGCACTGAGGCCACCTCATCCCGCACCGGTCGCCGGCACCCGCCGCCGCGGGGTCCGTGAACCGGACGCTGGCGAGAGCGGCGGCCGGGCCCGTAACGCCCGGGGGCCGCGGCAGGGCGACATCGGCTACGCGTCGCTCTGGGTGCCGGACGTCCAACGGGCCGCGGCGTTCTACGCCGCCGTGCTCGGCTGGGAGTACGCTCCAGCGGGGGAACCGGGCAGCAGGCAGGTACCGGCCACAGCGCCGCCACAGGGCCTGTGGGGCGGCGAGCCCCGGCCCACGCTGTTCTGCTCCTACGTCGTGGATGACGCCGCGCTGACGGTGGCGCGGGTACGGGCGGCCGGAGGCCAGGCGGGCGACCCCGTCGCACGGCCGTACGGCCTGAGCGCCGACTGTGAGGACGACCAGGGCACCCGGTTCGCGGTGCACCAGCGCCCGTCGGCCCGCCGCGGGGCCCGCACCGGCCCGGGAGCCCCGGGCCGTGTTACCACAGGCCGTGCTACCAGGGGCTCTGGTGCCGCGGGCGCCAGCGGGCGGGCAGCCGCGGCGCGCGACGGGGATATCGCCTACGTCACCCTCGAGGTGGTGGACTCGCGCCGGGCCCGCGACTTCTACGGCGCCGTGCTCGGCTGGCAGTTCGCCCCAGGACGGGTCGCCGACGGCTGGCAGGTGGTGGGACCCACGCCCATGATCGGCATGTCCGGTGGCCACGCCGAGGCCACCGCCGTGCCGATGTGGCGGGTCGCCGACCTGCAGGGCGCGGTCGGCCGGGTGACGGCGGCGGGCGGCACGGCGACCGCGCCGCGGCGCGAGCCGTACGGCCTCACCGCCGACTGCACCGACGACCAGGGCACCAGGTTCTACCTCGGCCAGTTCCCGGAGCGGTGAGGCAGCAGCGTCCGTGCCAGCCCTGGAGGCCGGCAACTGCCGGGTTTCGGGCAGGATGAGGGCGTGAAGGTGGTGGTGCTGGCGGATACGCACGCCCCCCGGCGCTGGCGCACCTGCCCGCCACGGGTGGCCGGCCACCTGCGCGGCGCGGACCTGATCCTGCACGCGGGGGATGTGTGCACGGCGGGTGTGCTCGACGAACTGGCGGCGTATGCGCCGGTGCGGGCGGTGCGGGGCAACAACGACGGCCCGGATATCGCCGCCTGGGGTGCCCCGGACACGCTCGAGGCCGATCTCGGAGGCGTGCGCCTGGCGATGCTGCACGACTCGGGCCCGGCTGGCGGGCGGGCGGCCCGGCTGCGGCGCCGGTTCCCGCGCGCCGACCTGGTGGTCTTCGGCCACTCCCACATCCCGGTGAACCAGGCCACGGACGGCCAGCGGATCTTCAACCCCGGCTCGCCGACCGACCGGCGGCGGCAGCCGCACGGAACACTCGGCGTCCTCGACGTCGACGGCGGCCGGCTGGTGGCGGCGGCGATCGTCCCGGTCACCTGACGGGAGCTCCTGCGGGCAGTGGCACAGGCACCGCCGCGGGCAGTGACCAGCCGTCCCGGCGGCCGGAACGTCAGCTGCGGCGGGCGGTGGTGTCAGCCACCGTTCCGGCGACCGGGAACGTCCCGCCGCCGTCCCCGTGGTGGTGGCGGTGGTGGTCGTGGCTGCCGCGCTGGTCGAGCATGAAGGCCACGGTCACCAGGATGGTGCTGGCCGGGTGTACCTTGCCGCTCGGCTCCACCGCCAGCACCGTCCCGGTCTCCCGCCGGGAGAGGTGCCGCTGCACCCGCACGGCGAGCCCGAGGATCTGCAGCCGCTCGCGCCCAGGCCCAGCGGCTCGCCGATCAGCGAGGCCGCGGTGACCTCCACCGTGCCCGGCGCCGGTGGCGCGCTCGCCGCGGGTGACGGCAACTGGCTTGGCGTCACGGACGGGCTCGGCCTGGCGGCGACGTGCCGGCTGGCCCGGCCCGCCGGTGCGGCCGGGGGCTGCCGCGCGCGCTGGGCCGCGGATTGGCCCCGGCGCCATCGCCAGCGCGAGCACCGCCAGCGCGACGACGGCAGCGGCCGCCGAGGCCGCAACCGCGATCCGGCGGGCCCGCCGGGGCCGTCGGGGCCGTGCGCGGCGCGCCGGCGTCCCGAGCGCGGGGGCGGGGGCGGTAGCCGGGCCGGGGGGCGGAATGTCGGCGCCGCTGCCCGGGACGCTGTACAGCCATGCGGCGGCGCCTTCCGCGCCTTCGGTCAGGTCTCCACGGAGGCGATCGGCCCTGGCGGCAACCTCCCCCGCGCTGGCCGGCCGGGCGGCCGGATCCTTGGCGGTCAGCTCGCCCACCAGCCGCGCCACCTCGGCGGGCACGGCGTGCGGGAAGGGCGGCAGCGGCAGGTCCCGGTGGGCGACCGCGACATCCAGCGGTTTCCCGGTGAACGGCGCAGTCCCGGCCAGGCATTCGTAGGCGACAACGCCGAGCGAGTACAGGTCGGACGCTGGTGTGGCCGACGCGCCGGATACCCTCTCCGGGGCTATGTACGCGGGGGTTCCCATTACGATCCCGGTGCTGGTGACCGGAACCGATCCGGCCACGTGGGCGATCCCGAAGTCGGTGGCCTTCACCTGGCCGTCGGCGGCGAGCAGCAGGTTGCCCGGCTTGATGTCGCGGTGCACCAGCGCGGCCGCGTGCGCCGTCTGCAGGCCCGATGCCACCTGGGCAACCAGATCCATGGTCTGGGCGACACCGAGTGGCCCCGCCGTCAGGACCGCGGCCAGCGACGGCCCGTCCACGAGCTCCATCACCAGGAACGCGGGATGCGGCGGCACCGGGTCGCCGTAGTCGTAGACCCGCGCGATGGCCGGGTGCGACAGCGCGCCGGCGTGCCGGGCTTCGGCCCGGAACCGCGCCAGCGTCTCAGCCTGCGAGGCCAGCTCGGCCCGCAGCAGCTTGACCGCTACCGTCCGCGTCAGCACGGTGTCTTCCGCGCGCCAGACCTCACCGACACCGCCGGCCGCGATCTGGCACTCCAGGCGGTACCGGCCAGCCAGCAGCGGACGCGATGGCATGACAGCAATTGACCCTACTCGCGCGCCGCCCGGCGAGTCTGGCGCTGGGGAAGATCCACCCAGGTGAGGCGTTTGGTGGATGATGCGAATATCGCAGAGACGGGTACGGAGGGCGGCCTGAGCAGGAGGGCGGCCTGAAGCGGAAGGACAGCCTGAAGCGGGAGGACGGCCTGACGCGGGAGGACAGCTGAACCTGGAACCGGGCGAGGCGCGGCGGCGGTTCGCTGCCGCCACCGTGGCCCGCCTGGCCACGGTGAGCCCGGACGGTAGGCCACACGTCGTGCCCGTCACCTTCGCCGTGGACGGGGACGTGATCTATAGCGCGGTCGACGCCAAGCCGAAGACAACCACGCGGCTGGCCCGGCTGCGCAACATCGCTGCCGAGCCCCGCGTGACGATGCTGGCCGACCACTACGAGGCGGACTGGGACCGGCTGTGGTGGGCCCGCGCCGACGGCACCGCCGCCATCCTGGCGGGGCGCGCCGAGATGGCCGCACCGCTCGCCCTGCTGGCGCGCCGCTACCCGCGGTACCGGGCCGACCCGCCGGGCGGCCCGGTGATCCGCGTCCAGGTCGGGCGCTGGACCGGCTGGGCCGCGTCGGCGGGATAGGCTGGCAGCTCAGCTCAGCGCCTAGACCCCCAGCGGCAGCCGGTGCAGGGCGTCCTCGACGGCCTGCTCCGGCAGGTCGAAGTCGGTCACCTGGCCGGCCTGGTAGTTGCTGTAGGCGGTGAGGTCAAGCAGGCCATGCCCGCACAGGGCGGTCAGGATCACCTTCTCCTCGCCGGCCTCCTTGCACCGCAGCGCCTCCTCGATGGTGGCGGCGAGCGCGTGGGTGGGCTCGGGCGCGGGCAGGATGCCCTCGGTCCGCGCGAACCGCAGCCCGGCCGCGAAGCACTCCGACTGCGGCTTGGCCACCGCCTCGATCAGGCCCAGCTCGTACATGTGCGACAGCAGCGGCGACATGCCGTGGTAACGCAGCCCGCCCGCGTGGATCGGGTCCGGCACGAAGTCATGCCCGAGGGTGTGCATCTTGAACAGCGGTGTGGTGCCGGCCGTGTCGCCGAAGTCGTAGGCGTACACGCCGCGGGTGAACGACGGGCAGGCGGCCGGCTCGACCGCGCGCAGCACCGGGTTCATCTTGCCCGCCAGCTTCTCGCGCAGGAACGGGAAGATCAGGCCGGAGAAGTTGGACCCGCCGCCGGTGCAGCCGACGATCAGGTCTGGCGTGTCACCGGCCTGGGCGAGTTGCTTGATCGTCTCCTCGCCGATGACGGTCTGGTGCATGAGCACGTGGTTGAGCACGCTGCCGAGCGCATACCTGATGGCCGGGTCGGGGCCGGCCACCTCGACCGCCTCGCTGATCGCGATGCCCAGGCTGCCGGTCGAGTCGGGGTGCTCCGCGAGCACCGCGCGCCCGGCCGAGGTGACGTCGGACGGGCTGGGATGGACCGTCGCCCCGTAGGCCTCCATCAGCAGCCTTCGGTAGGGCTTCTGGTCGTAGGAGGCCCGGACCATCCACACCTCGAGGTCCAGCCCGTACAGGGCGGCCGCGAACGCCAGCGCGCTGCCCCACTGGCCCGCGCCGGTCTCGGTGGCCAGCTTGGTGACGCCCTCCTGCGCGTTGTAGTACGCCTGCGGTACGGCGGTGTTGGGCTTGTGCGAGCCTGCCGGGCTGACGCCCTCGTACTTGTAGTAGATCCGCGCCGGGGTGCCGAGGTCCTTCTCCAGCCGCCGCGCCCGGTACAGCGGCGTGGGCCGCCACAGCCGGTAGACGTCCAGTACGGCCTCCGGGATCGCGATGTACCGCTCCGGCGAGACCTCCTGCTCGATCAGTGCCATCGGGAACAGCGGGGTGAGCGCGTCCGGGCCGACCGGCTCACGGGTGCCCGGGTGCAGCGGCGGCGGCGGGGGAGCGGACAGGTCGGGTATGACGTTGTACCACTGCCGGGGCAGTTCGGATTCCTGCAGAACGTATTTGACCTGGTTATCCATGGATGCCTCCGGCGGCCAGGCGGAACGGTGATCAATGCGACACTAGTGCACCTGCCTGCTCGGGGGTATATCAGGCTGCTCGCCGAGGTGGCGAGCGGTTCCCCGGCTCTTTCCAGATGGCTGGCCCTGGGCGGGCCTAGCGGCTGCTTGGGCCCGGACGGACGGTGCATCTGGCACCGGCTGAACGCCTTGTGCCAGATGCACACCTCCGCCGGGCTGGGGTTAACCGGGCGGATCGGTGCACTTTGCCACGAGCGTTGAGCGCGTGCCAAGTTTGGATTCCTTCGTTATCCAGATACCGTTGACATGTAAATACCGTTGGTCTCTAATGTCGGCATGACGGTACGACTGCGGCGCGCGGAGCAGGTCGAGCGGAACCGGACGGCCGTGCTCGACGCGGCCCGCCGCGTGTTCCTGGACCGGGGCTACGGCGGCGCCACCGTGGATGCCATCGCCGAGGAA
>DASYQM010000244.1:0-3060 GCA_036005525.1 Streptosporangiaceae bacterium | reverse complement strand
TGCGACTGGAGACCTGCAGCCGTTCGTAGATGTTCTCCAGGTGGGTGCGCACGGTTCCCTCGGTAATGCCGAGCCGCCTGGCGATCTGCGTGTTGGTATGCCCGGCCGCCACCAGTTGCAGCAGGTCTTTCTGCCGGAGGGTGAGCCGGGGCAACGGGTGGCGGCGCCGCTCGGCGTCCAGGTAGGCCTGGTGCAGGTGCGGGCGCAGCAGCGTGAGCAGTGCCCGGTCCCGCTCGGAGAAGTCCGGCCCCGGCCCGCGAGACAAGTACAGCCGGATGGTCCGCCCGGGCCCTCCGGTTCGCGGCGGCGCTTCGGGCAGGCACAGCATGAGACAGTGCTCCTCGCCTAGCGGCCGGTCGTAATCGGTGTACATGCCGGTGGAATGCCATTGCCGAGTCGAGTAGAAGTCCGAGATCTTGATGACGCTGCGCAGGTCGCCGGTGCGGGCCGCGTAACTGCAGGGCTGGGAGTTCCAGTAGTGCTCCCAGTAGGCCTGATCCAGGTCCGTGTACCCGATGGCGTCGTCGCCGGGCGGGATTTCCTGGCCGAACCAGCACATCTGCCGCCCGGGGTCAAATCCGCCGAATCCCAGAGCGTCGCAGCGGATCTGGCCCACCAGGGCGGCCAGCAGGGACGGCGGCAGCCCCTCCGCCGGCACGTCGGCGCGGTCCTGGCTGACGATGGCTGCCAGGGCACGCAGGTCCCGGTCGGTGGCCCTCACCGGAGTGCTCATGGCCCCCCTTTACCCCCCATGGGTCTTACGTTACGCCGGCAGCGCCGACCCGGCATCTGTCAAACGTCGGATGGCGGACGGGCGGCGGGCCTGCCCACACTCGCATTGACAGATCGCGCTTAGGAGCCGAAGGAGACCGTCATGAACGGCATCCGCCATCTTCGACGCCTCGCCGCCGCCCTGGCCGGGCTGGCCAGTGCACTGCTGGCGTCCGCCGCGGCCGCGCCGGCCGCGTTCGCTGCGACTGCCCCGCCGCTGCCACCCGGCCGGAACAAGCACCCGGCGTATGCGGGGAGGGGCCTCAAATGCTGCGGGGCATGGCCGTGGCCGGAGCGGTTGCTGTCGTGGGTGTGTTCGTGTTGGCCAGCCCGGCCGGTGCGTCGGCCCGGGCAACGGAGCGGTTCGCCGTCGCCGCACCCGCCGCGGTCACCGTGCCGATCACCTTGAAGTACGCAGGCACCTTCGCAGTCACGCCGGGACACCCGACCCCTTGCGAGGGGGTCCCGCTGACGGACACGCTGGCGGGCACCGGCTCGCACCTCGGCCTGTTCACGGCGACGTATCCGCATTGTGTGAACTTTGCGGCGAACACGTTCTCCGGAACGGCGGCGTTCAAAGCCCCGAATGGCGACCTGCTCGTCGTGCACTTGGGGGGCTCGGCTGACGACCCGGCCTGCCCGGCGACGGGAATCTGCGCCGTCAGCTTCACGGGCACCATCATCGGTGGTACGGGCCGGTTCGAGGGCGCCGCGGGAACCCTCACCGGCACCGGCACCGTCGACCTCCACGCGTCCACAGTCACCGCCGCGCTCACGGGCACCATCAACAAGGACCCGCAGCCCTTCTAGGCCGGGCGCCGCGGCCGCCACACGATCCGCACCCGGGCGTCCTGGTGATCACCGGCAGCGCCCGGCGGGGCGGATTCCTGTGGGCAGTCCTGTGGCCGGTCACGTGTGGTGAACACCACCACCGCCGCCAACAGTGGAACCAGCCGCCTGCCATAGGAACTCATCCGGGAAGCGAACGACGTGCACAGTTTCAATTCGGCCAGATTGCCGAAGCCGCCGACGTGGCGGCAGCAGCGCGGCCCGCAGACCGGAAGCGCCGAGAAAGGAGCGCGACATGAACACCAAAATCCTCGCCCTGGCAGCGGCGGTCGCCGCGGCCGCGGCCGTGGGGCCGGCCAGCGTGGCGAAGGGGGCTGCCCTTCCCCCCAACTGGCACGTGCACGACTGCGCGGCCAGCCCATGCGTCCCGCCGCACGCCCCCACCGCGTTCTTCCCCTACATCTTGGGCCAGACGCTCGGCCAGTACCTGGGCGACCCGGCCCGGTGCCCCAACGCCACCGACAAGGCCCTGCTCCCGCCCGGGCTCGAGGAGGGTCAGCCACTGCGCGCCGGTGTGTGCATGACCAGCACCCAGGTGATCGGGCTGCGGTCGATCCCCGCCGGCGACCCGGCACCGGCGGGCTGGGCGCTGATCCCGGCCGCCGTCCCCGGGGCCGTCACCGTCATCGACGGCGTCACCTACCGGACCTACTTCCGGCTATCGGCACACTGAAGGCCGGAGGCCAGATCCATCCGGCAGATCGCGAGTGCCTCGCCGCGGCTGCGCGACGGCTTGGCCGGCGTCGGCGTCCTGCAGGTGGCAGCGTGACCAGCAATCTTGCTGATCCGGCACGCCCGCGCCGAATCAAGAGCCAGCCACCCGCCGGCCGCCCATCGGGGCCCGATCCCACGACCGGCACGAGCCAAGAATGGAGACCACCGTGAACGCCACCGATACCACCGTGACCGAACCGGCCACCGCCCCCACCGGCATCACGACCGCCGGCCGCCCGCCCGGCACCCGGGTGCGCGCGGGGCCGGTGCGGATCCGGCACCTGGCGGGACTCCCTGGGTCCACCCCGACGCCTACGTGGCGCCCACCGCGGTGCTCAGCGGCCAGGTCAGCGTCCGCGCCGGCAGCTGCATCATGCATGGCGCGGTGCTGGCCGCCGAGGGCGGCCCGGTCCAAGTCGGCGCGGGCTGTGTGATCATGGAGAACGCGGTGCTGCGCGGCACCGTGCCGCACCCGCTGCTGCTCGGTGACCGGGTGCTGGCCGGCCCGCACACCCAGCTCACCGGCGCCGCCGCCGCCGATGAGGTGTTCCTGGCGGCCGGGGCGATGGCGCTGCCCGGCGCGCACCTGGGCCGCGCCGCCACCGTCGGACTCGGCGCGATCGTCCACGTCGGCGCGATCGTGGCGCCGCAGGCCCGGATCCCGGCCGGGTGGATCGCGGTCGGCGACCCGGCCCGGATCTACCCGCCCGGCGAGGCCGGGCCGAT
>DASYQM010000243.1:0-2894 GCA_036005525.1 Streptosporangiaceae bacterium | reverse complement strand
CATGATCCACATCCGGCCTCCACGGCGGCGTACTCGGGTGGGCTGGTCTGCCGTGGCAGCGGCGGGGAGCGTTTGAAGCCAGGGATGAGAGCGCCCGGGATTTCTTCGCGAGGCTCCCGGGGGACGCCGCTGCCACCGGCGCCCAGCCGCCAGCCCAACCCGCAGCTAGCTACTTCCCCCTGAAAAACTCGCGTGGCGGTCCGTGATCACGGCTTGTGGTGCCGGCAGGATGGCCTCGACCCCTTGGGCTAGAAGGGATCGAGGCCGTGTTCCGCACCATAGGCGATCAGTGCTCGTTGTGGGAGTCGTTGCTGCCGGAGGAGGTGCTGCGGCTGCCGGAGGAGCTGGCCCGGGTGGATGGGCTGCTGGATGACCCGGCGTTCTTCGCCCCGTTCGCGCCGCACTTCGACCCGCTGATAGGCCGGCCATCCACGCCGGTGGAGTGCTACCTGCGGCTGATGTTCCTCAAGTTCGGCTACCGGCTGGGCTATGAGAGCCTGTGCACCGAGGTCAGTGACTCGATCACGTGGCGGCGGTTTTGCCGGATCCCGCTCGATGGCAAGGTGCCGCACCCGACCACGTTGATGAAGCTGACCGCCCGGTGCGGTGAGGGTGCGGTGGCCGGGCTGAATGAGGCGCTGTGGGCCAGGGCAGCGCAGGCCAAGCTGCTGCGCACCGCGCGGGTGCGCGTGGACACCACCGTTATTGCGGCGAACGTGGTCTACCCGGCCGATTCGGGGCTGCTGGCCAAGGCGGTGGGCAAGCTGGTGCGCACGGTGCGGCGGGTGCAGGCGGCGGGCGGGGCCACCCGGACAGTGATGACTGACCGGCGCCGGGCCGCGGCCCGGCGGGTGCGCCAGATCGCCAGCAAGCTGCGCACCCGCAGCAAGCTGGGCCGGGAGGAAACCACTGAGGTGATCCGCCGGGTGACCGGTGAGCTCGCTGGCCTGGCGGAACAAGCGGTGGTGCAGGCCGCCGCGGTGCTGCGCAACGGCCGCCGCGCGGTGCCCGGGGCGCTGTCTGGGCGGGTGCGGGGACGGCTGCGGCGGGCGCTGGCTGAGCTGGCGGTCACCATCGAGCGCACCAGCAAGATCGCCGCCCAGACGCGCACCCGGCTGGCCGGGCAGGTGCCGCCAAGCGCCACCCGCCTGGTCAGCTTGCATGATCCCGATGCCCGGCCGATCCGCAAGGGGCGCATCGACCGCCCGGTCGAGTTCGGCTGCAAGGCCCAGGTCGCCGACAACGACGACGGCATCATCGTGGACTACAACCTCGAGCTCGGCGCCGCCGCCGACGGGCCGCAACTGGTACCGGCGATCGAGCGCATCCGCGACCGCGCTGGCCGCACGCCCCGCGCGGTCACCGCCGACCGCGGCTACGGCCAGCCAGTCGTCGAACGCGACCTGCGCGAGCTCGGCGTCCAGGCCATCGCGATCCCCCGCCAAGGCAAGATCTCTCCCACCCGCCAGACGATCGAGCACAGCCGTGGCTTCCACCGGCTGGTCAAATGGCGCACCGGCTCCGAAGGGCGGATCAGCTACCTCAAACGCGGCTACGGCTGGGACCGCACCCGCCTGGACGGCAAGTCCGGGGCCGCAATCTGGTGCGGGCACGGGGTATTCGCCCACAACCTGGTCAAGATCGGGGCCCTGGCCAGCTAACCAGCCAAAGCCAAGCGCACCCCAAAAGCCCGCCCAGCCGGTGAGGCCGGTCCCCGCCCCAGGAAGACCCCTTTTTCAGGTCGAAGTAGCTAGCGGATTGGAGCAGCGATGAGCGCCGAGACTAAGACAGGGCTCGGCGAGTCGAGCGCGTGCTGGTGCTGCGGCAGCATCACCGCCGAGGAGGCCCTGGTCCGGCTAGGGAATCACCCTGAGGTGGGCGTGTGCGTCAACTGCGTCCGGTTCCTCGGCCGCCGGGCCAGGGATTACCAGGCCTCGGTGATGCGCAGCCGACTCAGGGCCACGGCGGACTCGATCCGCGGCGATGTCATGTCACGCGGATGGCATGAGCGCCCGGTCATAGGGCCTGCATCGATGTGGATCAACCGGCACGTGCCCTGGTAGCCGCTGCTCACCCCGCTGCACATCACCCCGCCAGCTCCCGTGGGGTGCCCGCGTTCTTGGTAGCATTCCGCCTGTACCGCACTGGTAGCGGCCTCCGTCATCTCGCGTTCCGCATTCGTGCCCAGGAGGCCCGCTATGTCATCTATTGAGGTGCGCACGTTCCGGCGCAGTGACCGGGAACAGCTCACCCAGCTAGTCAATACCCACGCCGCCGCAGTGGTGCCCGGCATGGGCGTGTCGGTCAGTACCCTGCTGTCGTCGCTGGAGCGGCAGCCGGGCGAGTTCATCGAAGATCCCTGGGTGAGCGAGCGAGTAACCCTGGTCGCCGAGCAGCGCGACCGGATCGCCGCTGCCGCCCACCTGCTGCGGTACTTCTCCGACGAGCGGGCCGGGAAGACCGCCAGGGACGTCGGAGAGATCCACTGGTTCCTGTTCTGGCCGGAGGCACCCTGTACCGCTCCAAAACCAGTCGCGTGTTGTCTGACCTGCAGGGTTCGTGGAGTTGTTCACGCGGTTCTGTAGTACTCGTTGATCACGCCGAGCACTTTCCGTCGCCGCACGGGTGCTTCGAGGGGCATGACGACCGGCATGTCGTGGTCGGGTGGTCGTTGCTGGCGGGACTGGTGCGGGCGGTGGCCGTTGTAGTAGCTGGCGTACGTTGCGAGTACCGTCCGCAGGTGCCGTTCGCTGTAGATCAGCATCCGGTCGGTGCACTCGGACCGTACGGTGCGCACCCACCGCTCGGCATAGCAATTGGCCCGCGGCGTCCGCGGCGGAATCTTGACCGTCCTCACGCCCTCGTCGGCGAAGATCTCATCGAACACGCGAGTG
>DASYQM010000242.1:0-4387 GCA_036005525.1 Streptosporangiaceae bacterium | reverse complement strand
GCGGCCGAGCTGCTCCGCATCGCAGGAGTACGCGCCCTCGAGCTTAGGAACTCAAACGCATTCGAACAGGTACTTGACCGGCTGGACAGGCTGTCCAGAAGCACAGCGGGGATCAAGGACGCTTCCGAAGTGACTGGGGTGCTGGCGGCGACCGCATGCCGGTTCGATGTGAGACTGAGTCAGCGAGCTATCGACCGCGCGCTCGCCCAGCTCCCTGCCAACCCGTCCGACCCGGCCAAGGCAGCAGTCGCGGCCCTCCAGAAGCTGATTGTCCTGTGGAGGGTCGGCGCGGCGGGTTTGGCATGCGGAGCTACATCCGTTGCGGTGCACGCTGCGCACCAGCTCTTCGAAATCGGTTTGCAAGATTCACTTAACACCATGATTTCAGACCGAGGGACGATCGCCCGTGAAGCCGCGCGTTCTAACCTCCGCGGCGGTTACTTGGGGGATCAGGCCGAAGATGCACTCGCAAATTTCGGTACTTTCGTTAACGATCTCGCTCCTGTGCTGACCCAGCCTGCGGGCGGGGAGACCGCGCCGCGTGAATAGCGTGGCCCTAGGCGAAATGCTGTGCAGCGAGCAGTTCGTTCAGCACGTGGGCCGAGGAGCGGGACGCGATCCCCGCTCGCTCGCGGAGTGAGGCCTGCCAGCGATCCTGCAACGCAGCCATCAGGTCGGCACGCATGGCTGGGCTGACGTGGCTGTACACACCGCGCATGCCGGGTACCTCATGCCCCATCCGCTCGGACTGCGCAACGTAAGGTATGCCTGCCTCATCCATCCAGGTCTGGTGCCCGTGCCTTAGGCCATGCGGCGTGAGGCCAGACAGGAGTGGCAACCACGACGCGAGTACAACGTCCTCTGCGGGCGGCCGCCCCGATCCCTCGCAGCGGCCCGTCCGGGTCTTATGCGCGATGACGCCTCCGTCCAACCGCCGGGGCAGCGCCCTTCCGCAGGTAGGACACCGGCCGATCGCCGCATCACTCAGCAGGCGAGGTACGCCTCTCCGCGCGGGCGGCGTGAACGTCTCACCAGCAACGGCCGCGGGCCAGGGCGGCACCGGCCGCCCGGGGAAGGCGCCACCCACGTCGGCCAGGACGGGCATCGCCGACCGTTGGCCGCGAGCCGGGTACCATCCGTCGGCGGCCGGCCGGAAGAATCGCTCGCCGTAATTAGATCGTTGAAAATGGCCACCACCGGGGCCGAGGAAGACGTAGTTGTCACCTGGACACCACGGCGGGTCTGTGCCGCGGCATTTGCATCGGTGGCTTACTGGTGCGGTGAGCTGCTTTGCGAGCAGGTCGGCTAGGAACGGCGGCAGGTCAGCGGTGCGGATCGAGCCGTCTTTGGGCCGACCCCGGTAGAAGCGGCCGCGCAGTTCGTACAGCTTCCAGTCAATGTCGACGCGGTTGCCGTGCACGCACGCTGGGGTCAGGCCGATCATCTCGCTCCAGCGCATGCCCGTGTAGGCGAGCGTGATGACCATGATGAAGTCGGTGTCATGGCCGGACAACGCGGCGCACCGCTCGGCGATCAGGAGCGCTTCTAGGGGGGTTGGCCACGCTTTGGCCGTCTTCTCGATCCGCTCGATGCGCAGTTGACCCTTGCGGCCCTTGCCGCGTCGGCGCTGTGCCGGGTTGGCCTGGATGTGGCGCGGGATCGCATCGTTAAGAACGGTCGTTAGGGTGGACCGGGCGTCCCGCGCGGTGCGCCGGGAGTAACCAGCGGCCGCGATCCTCCGCTCCCAGGTAGCAATCTCCTCCGCGGTTATGGAGGCCAACGGGCGGTCACCGAACACTGGCAGGATGTGGACCTCGATCAGGTACCGGTAGTTCGCCAGCGTGGTCAGTTCCAAGTCCAGGGACGGGTACCACTGGTTGACCCAGTCGGTGAGGGTGATGCGCCCTGCGCGCGGATCGATGTAGGTGTTAGCACGGACGGTGGCTTCCTGGTCGCGGCCAAAGTCCTCGGCCGCCTTGCGGGTCTGGAACCCTGGCTTGGATTCCAAGGTGCCGTCCGGGCCGCGCCAGCGGGCGCGCCAACGTCTCCCCCGCTTCTCCGCGTAGGCCACGTGCTTCCTCCAACAGGCATCGGATCCGGATGGCGAGTCAAGCGGCGCGGCGGGCCGCCACTGGGCCGCGGCCGCAGTGGCGCCACTCCCAGTCCGTACGCATCCCGGGGCCCGATGCGGCGGGTCGTGCTGCGGGCAGGGGCGTCGTTGCCTGGAGCCGGGGGCTCCTCGTGTATCAGGACGATCTCAGCCAAGTGAGCGGAGGTGAAACGGTAGCTGCCGCCGAGCATGGTAAACGGGATCTTCCGCCTAGCGGCTTGACGCTCCAGCCAGCTTTTCTTGACCCGCAGGATCGCAGCAGCCTCCTCCGCGGTGTAGAGCGCAGGCGGGCCCTGACCGCGGCGTGTTGCCACCAGCCCAGAGTCACGCCGATCCCGGACCGGCCCGGGCGTGTTATCAGGCCTGCGTTCTGTCGGATCAGCCACCAGTCCGCTCCCCTCAGCCCTTCTTGCGCTGGTACCGCGCCTGGGGAGCTGACCAAGCGGTACGCATAGTGGCTGGCGGGTCCAGCCGGACGACATCGGAGCCTGGCGGGGCTGAGGTTCCGCCCGTCCCGGGCTGGGGGACAGCCCGCTGTCGGGTGCAGCCGGGCGCTGCCCGAACCGTGGGTCGCGATAGGTTCGGGCGCCGAACCCGAACTGCCCTGTGGTCTTGGTAATCTCCCATCCATGTTCGCGGGCGGAGGCGTCGGCGTCGGCGAAGAGGCGGGCGGACAGCTGCTGCTGGAGCCGTGTTATCCACCTGGCCAGGCGGCGGGGCACTCCGCCGGCGTGCCGGGGTGGGGCTGTCTGGGTCATGATGTCTTGCCTTTCGTCAGCCGGGCTCGGCCTGCCAGTCGCCTGTCGGTGTGGTGGCCCGCGCCGGTCCCGTCGCGTCCGCGCCGTCGGGCCGCATCGGCGCCTCCGGCGAGTGGTGCCGGGACCTGCGGTCTCCGGTGCCGGGTGCGGTGCCGGCGGCCGTGGCGGCGGGCCGCGGTTCGGGCACGGCGGGCACCCGCGGCTGTCCATCCAGCTCGCGGCGACTGGGGGCGGCGGCCGTCCGCTCGCGCGGTCGGTGGCTTGCCTCGAGCCAGTGCGCCGCTTCGGCCGTGGTCTCGGTAGGGACGTGCTCATTGCCGGCGGGCGCGGCTTGCGGGTGGGGTTCGCTGTCTTTGGCTGGTTCGCGTTCGGCCTGGTTGATCAGGTCGCAGGCTCGCTGCGCCTGGGCCGCAGCGATGACGACGAGCTTGGTGTCGTGGTTCAGCGCGGACAGCCAGCCGGCGATGTAGCTGGCGGAGTTTGCGAAGATCTCCCGGTCCTCGATGCCGGTCTGGGCGCACAGGATGGACGAGCTCATCTGGGCGACGAGTTCCTCCCGCGCGTACTTGTCTGACCCGAAGTGGTCGAAGGCGGCGATCCCTGGCCGGCCTAGCCGGGTGGGGTGGCCGGTGGAGTGCCCGGCCTCGTGGAACGCCGTGGCGTAGTAGTGCTGGGCAGTGCGGAATTGGGCTCGCAGCGGCAGGCGGATGGTGTCGGTGACCGGGTGGTAGTCCGCCCGGTCCGCCGCGACATGGACAAGGTTCGGGCCGCCCGCGAGGTAGCCGTCCAGGACCGCCTGCGGCTCGGCGATCCCGCTGTGGCCGCCGGGCGCGGGGTGGAATCGTTCGGGCAGGTGGTCGGCCTGGGTGGCGTTGAACACCCGGTAGTAGCGCAAGACCGGCAGCTGCTTGAGCATGAGTTCGCCGGTCTGCGGATCACGGTGCTCGACGTCGGCTCGCTTCCAGAACACCACCAGGGTGGAGTGTTCGCACTTGCGGACCTGGCCGCCCAGGTCGCCGATCTGCCGGTAGGTGCCCCAGAACGGCGAGCTGTAGCCTTCCTCGGCAGCGGTCAGGCCGAGCAGGAACACGTTCACGCCCCGGTAAGGCGCTCCGGTACCCATGGACCGGGGCCGCCCGGCAGCGGCGCGCCACGGTTTGCGCCAGGGGACCGTGCCGCGCGCCAGCGCCGCGATCATCCGCTCGGTGACGATCCGGTGGACGGTGTCGCTCATGCTCCGGCCTCCAGTTCGCGCGCCTCACGGGTGTAGGTGGTGGCGACGTCGTCGTAGCCGCGGTAGAAGGCCTCCGAGGCCGGGGTGGGGTGATCGAACCGCCCGCCAAGGACAGACTCGGTGGAGGCCTCGATGCGGCCGGGGCTCATCCCGGCATCCTTCTGCGCACGGATCACCTGGTCGGCTGTCTGGGCCCCGGTTATATAGGCGGCGCGCTCCCCCGGCGGCTGGATCAGCACCTGGGGGGCGATGACGTCCAGGCCCGCGATGAATTCCTTCAGTGAG
>DASYQM010000241.1:0-4013 GCA_036005525.1 Streptosporangiaceae bacterium | reverse complement strand
CGTAGACAGACATGACCGGGCCTCCTTCCCGAGCTCGTACTGACCCGGAAGCTAAGCTCACCGGGCTGAGCAGGGAAGGGGGTCCGGCCTCACGCCCGGCCCCCATAGAGTCACTTCTGGGGGTGGTGGCCAGGGCCTTAGGCGCCTGGCGGTGGGGTGAGGTGGTAGAGCGTAATCAGGTCGGGCAGCCAGTCGGGCCGGCCGACCTGCAGTCCGTACCTGCCGGCCAGGTCCATGACATCCGGGAGCGGCGGCGGGCCGGCGGCGCTCATATCGGCCAACTCGCGGAAGAAGTGCTTAAAGCCCGCGAGGCTGATCACCTCGATCATCCGCGCCGGTGAGGTCCCGGCGTTCCACATGGTATGCAGCTCGCCGCGTGGCTTAGTGATGTAGCCGCCCGGGCCGAGCACCACTTCGCGCTCACCGGACCGGAAGCCGATCTGGCCCTCGGTCACGATGGAGTACTCATCTTCCCGGGTATGCACGTGCGGTGGGACGAGCGCGCCGACCGGGAACGGGTGCTCCACGACCGACAGCGCACCGCCGGTGTCGCTGCCCCAGAGCTTGAACACGACGCCGATCGAGCCGAGATCGCCCTGCGTGCCGTGGCCGGGCTGCACGATGGTGAGCGGCGGAGCTTGACTGCTCATGGCGGATCCCCCAATTTCGATATACGCTACTGTTCAGTCAATAGTCGTCCAGCGGCGGAGGTGCTGTCAACAGTTGAGTGAACAAATACGTTCACCCAAATCCCGGCCGTACCAGATGCGCCGCCGGGCCGAGCAGGTCAGCCAGACGCGGTAGCGCATCGTGGAGGCAGCCGTGGCCCTGCACGGCAGCATCGGCCCAGCCGCGACCACCATCGCCGCTATCGCCGACCTTGCCGGGGTGACCCGCCTGACCGTCTACCGGCACTTCCCCGACGAAACCGCGCTGTTCAACGCCTGCTCCACGCACTGGCTGGCCCAGCAGCGACCACCTGACCCCGGCGCCTGGGCCCGGATCGGCGACCCGGCCGGGCGGCTGCGGACTGGCCTGGCCGAGCTGTACCGGTTCCACCGGGCCGGCGCCGGCATGCTCATCCACATCTACCGGGACTTCGCGGCACTGCCCGGGGACCACCAGCGGCGCCTGCAGGATCAGGCCCACCAGCACTGCGACCTCCTCGCGGCGCCGTTCGGCGATGATCCCAGCCAGCGGCGACTGATCCGCGCGGTCATCGGCCACGCGGCCTCGTTCTGGACCTGGCACTCCCTGTGCACCCGACAGGGCCTATCCGACCAGGAAGCGGTCGACGTCATGACCAGTGCCATCCTGGCGGCCAATCTCGCGCCACCGGGCCAACCGGCGCAGCCCTCGCCGCGGAATTCCAGCCGCTGATCTCCGGCAGCACCCCGCCGCCACCTGTCCATGCCCTTTGCGCCCGCCCGCCGGTGCCCGTGCCGTCAACGAGCGGCGCAGATCAGCCGGCTCGGCGCGCCAGCGTAGCGGAGTGCCGAGATCGCCTTTGCCCCGCAGAAGGCGCTTTGCGCGCTCGTCCGGTGGACGCGCCCGATCGGACTCGGTGACTTGGTGGCGAACAATCATTGTGGCGTCAGAGGCGCTGGCTGTAGTTGGCCGGTATTCCATGTCGGCGCCCGGCGGGCGGCGCGGGGTTTGCGGTCATGGTGCTACTGCGTGGATGACTGAGTACGGCGTGCCAGTATGGCGCACGGCGATGCCGGTGAAGCCTGCCGCGGTCAGCAGTTCCCGCCACTCGGGTTCGCTGCGTTCCTTGCCGCCCACCATGGCCAGCATCGTCAGGTCGACCATCTTGGACAGGTGCGGGGTGTCGCCGGGTGGCACCACGAGCTCGATGATCAGCAGCCGTGCGCCGCTGCTACTAGCGGCGGCGATATTGCGCAGAATGCGCAGCGCCTGGGGATCGGGCCAGTCATGCAGCACCAGGGACAGCAGGTAGCCGTCGCCGCCGGCGGGCACCGATGCGAAAAAGTCGCCTGCCACGCAGTCGACCCGGTCACCGATGCCACGCTCAGCCAGAGCCTTGGGGGCGTGGTCGATGACGTGGGGCAGGTCGAACAGCACCCCGCGCATGTGCGGGTGTGTAGGCAGGATGGCCGCGAGCACGGCGCCATCGGCGCCACCGAGGTCCACGATCGTATCGATGCCATCCAGCGGCAGGGACGCGATCGCGGCTGTCTTGAGCCCGCTGGTCACATTCGCCATCGCGGCGGTGAACCTGGTGGCCTGCTCGGGGTGGTGTGCCAGCCAGGTGAAGAACGGCTGGCCATAGACGTGCTCGGCGGCGGGCTGGCCGGTGCGGATGGTGTGGGTCAGGTCCCCGAACGGCGCGTAGTGCGTTTCCATCCACGTGATGGCCAGGTCGCGCATGGAGCCGGGCTGGCCGCTGGCCAGCGTCTGCCCGAGCGGGGTCAAGGCGAAGACACCGGGCTCGGGTTCGGTGAACACACCCTCGCTGGCCAGCGTGCGCAGCAGCCGGTGCAAGGACGGCGCGTGCGCGCCGGTCCGTTCGGTGAGGATCGTCACCGGCGCCGGGCCGGCCACCAGGTGATCGGCGACGCCCAGTGCGGCGGCGGCATACAGCGCCTGGGAAAGCTGGAACCCGGCCAGCAGCTGGGTCATCTGCACTGGCGGTGGAAGTTCGTGAGCCTGCATCTGCATGGATCCTCCTTCGGTGGGTGCCGTCATTTCCCGGCGGAGAGCCGGTGTCGGCCGGCCTCATGGCTGTCTTTCATCCCAGCTGCCCGGAAAGCCGCGCTCCCTGGCACGAAGTGCCGGACCAGGCGCCACGCCGCGGGCGTGATGGCGGACGAGCAGCCTCGGCCATCTTGCGGATCGGGTCGGCATCCGGCCAGCCCGCGGCCTTCCAGTGTGCCCGGCTGGCATCAGCTGGGGCCGCCTGTCCGCGGTTGAGGTAGGCCGCTGCAGGTGCCATCGCCGGCCTCCCGTCATTTAACTGGACAGGGTGTCAACCTAATATGATACTGGACACCATGTCAAGTGAAGCTCCTCGGCAGTCAAAGCGGGCCCAGCAGGCCCAGGCGACCAGACGGCGCATCTTCGAGCAGGCACGCCGGCTCCTTGAGGAACGGGGCTACCACGGTGTCGGGATGGGCGAGATCGCGTCGGCAGCGGGTATCACCCGGGCGGCGCTCTATCTCCACTTCGACTCGAAGACTTCGCTATTGCTGCAACTTGTCGAGTGGGTGGACCAGGTCGAAGGGCTCGCCGGGCTCCTTGCCCCGTTGAGTGAGACCGCAGACCCCATCGCCCGGCTCGACTTGGCGATCGAGCTCCCGGCGCGATATGAGCCCCGCATCCACAAACTCGCCCTGGCGCTCGACACCTTGAGGCAGACCGACGAGGCGGCCGCCGCCGCCTGGAATGACCGGATGGCCGCACGCCGCGGATACGCACGGTCTTTGATCGATCAGCTGGCCGACAATGGCCTGCTGCGCACAGGCATCACCCGCGATGCAGCAACCGACGTGGTATGGACGCTGATAGGCGTCCACTTCTACCATGACCTCGTCGTGGAGCGGGGCTGGCCGATCAAACGCTTCGTCAAGCTCAGCCAGCAGCTCGCTCATGCCGCAGTCCTGAAATGACACCCGCTGCCGCCACCACAGGTAGCAATACGCCTCCTCACCGCCCCCGCAACCTTGGCTGCCTACTTCCCTGGCGCAATCGAGCAGCTAGTGGGGGGACCCTGTCACCTCGGCGTAACAGCCCATACGCCCAAGCAGAATCGGATCTCAGCCGACCGTGCCGACCACACGTGCCGCCCCCCACACAGATCACCCTGATACGTAACGTCGCCGGTCCCTTTGAACTCGATCCGCGGCCGCGCAGGCGGCTCGGCGCGCGTTCTCGTTGACCTGCCGTGTCACTCAACGTGCTGCTGAAATAGCCGCATGGACGTTCTGAGCAGCCGGATCTTGGTGCGGCCCAGCGACCTGGACCGCAGCCGCCGCTTCTACCGCGACGTACTG
>DASYQM010000240.1:0-12014 GCA_036005525.1 Streptosporangiaceae bacterium | reverse complement strand
GAGCACCTCACTAGCCGTCGCGACGCGCGTCATCGCCACCACCCACCACAGCGTCCCTATGGTGGTGATCATGAGACGGCCCGCCAGCTATGCGCCCGCAGAACCGGTAAACTCGCTGGTCAGAGGCGGAGCCTCACTAGTACTACCAGAGTGATCGGGCTGTCACCCTTGGCGCCGCGGTGGCGGTGTGGGTGAATGGGCTGTGCCCTGGTGAGGGGGCGCTGGTAATGGGTGTGGTCTGGTACCGGCTGCGGTCGGACGTGCGGGTCAGGTGGCGCACGCTGGCGCTGATCGCGGTGCTGGCGGGGGTCGGCGGCGGTGTGGCCCTGACGGCGTTCGCCGGTGCCCGGCGTACGGCGGCGGCGGTCCCGCAGATGCTGGCCTACAGCCGCCCCGATGATGGCGGTGTGGTCTTCGGCGGTTCTACGTGCCCGCCGCCGAACGTGACGGGCCCGGCGGCCAGGTCGCTGGCGCCGCTGCCGTCGGCGGCGCGGGTGATGCGCCTGCCGCATGTGGCGGCCTACATGCGTGTGCCCTACCTCTTCTTTTCCCCTAGCCGCGCTTTAGCTGACGTCCGCGCCTCAATCTTGCGGATCTAACGCGCGACCTGAACCGATAGCCAATCAGGGAACGCGATCATGACGACAGGCCAAGGGAATCTCACTAGTCGGCGGGAGCTGCATCGGGTTGATGCGGGGTGGCAGTGCGCTCGGTGTTCCGGACGCCCATCGCAGGCCTGGCACCTGCGGTGGCGCCCCGGG
Source organism: Streptosporangiaceae bacterium (assembly GCA_036005525.1). Taxonomy (GTDB): domain Bacteria; phylum Actinomycetota; class Actinomycetes; order Streptosporangiales; family Streptosporangiaceae; genus UBA9676. Next base: position 11,253 of record DASYQM010000240.1, on the reverse strand, counting down.
CATCGTGGGCCGGTACAGGGGCAGAGGCGACGTGGCTCATGGGGTGGTCCCGTGTTATGACGCAGGAGTTTTCGGTGTGGTATCCCGGCTGCCCGGTCTAGCCGGCGGTGGCCAGGACAGCCACGCTCAGCAGTACTCCCACGACAGCGGTGGCCGTGTCGGGGATCGTGTACGGGCTGTGGAAGCCGGCCACGGCCGCCTGTGGTGCCGATGTGGCGCCGATCAGCAGTGCTGCCCAGCTTGACCAGCGCCGGCCGGCCTGGCATCCGCGCGCGGTCCGCACGCTGAGGGCGGCCGCGGCAAGCCCGGCTGCGATCAGCCAAACGGCCGACGCCGGGTGCAGGGCCGCCATAGGGACGAGGCTGCACCGGATTAGGTCCAGCGCCGCCGCGGCGAGCAGCAGAACGGCGGTCAGGCGCTGGCCGGGCCGGCTGCCTGGGGCCGGTGAGGCCGTCTTATTGCAGGCCTCGGCGGCCCCGATGTCCTCGGGCCGGCGGCTGTTCATCAGCACGCGATTGCGTCGTGGTCTTGCAGCTGTTGGCGCAGCGCATGCAGCGCGTAGTGGAGCCGTGATCTGGCCGTGCCGTGCGGTATGCCGAGCTCGCGGGCGACGGTCGCCAGGGTCCCCCCATGGTAGAAAGTCTGTACGAGTACGGCCTGGTGGGCGGGCGATAGCTGCTGGAGGGCGGCGGAAACGAGTTCCCGGTCGAGGACCTGGTCGAGCCCCGGATCGGTCTCGGCTTCTTCGTCCGGCTGCTCTTGCACGGTCACCGGCCGGGCCCGTGCGGCCCGGTCAGCGTCGATCAGCAGGTTGCGCGCGACCCGGAACAGCCATGGCCGGATGGGCCGGTCATCGGCGCTCAGCTGCGGCAGATGGCGCCATGCCCGGATGAAGGTTTCCTGCAGGATGTCATCCGGGCTCGCCGAGTCAGGGCAGAAATGCTCGACGTAGCTGTGCAGGGCCCTGGCGTGATGGGAGTACAGCTGGCGGATCGCGGCATCGGCGTCGCCGGATCGCTGGCCGCTGGGAGCATTCGCGATAGCATGCATGCCTACTATCACGGATAGTAGAGCGATTCCGTTCACCATAACCGCTGTTGCGGCCGTGGGCAGCGCCTGCGCCACTCCGGCAGTGCCCAAGCGGCTTCCTAAGACCAACAGAGCCGGTCTTGAACAGGCATAAGCGATGGACGGCCCGCCGATTTGGCTCGGCCGACCCGACCGGCACGGAGGCTGGACGCAAGAAATCTGGCATGCGCCTGAACCGCTGGCTTAGTCTATGCGTGATAGTAGGTGACGGCGCGCACGTCGTCGGCCTGGCCATGTCCGGGAGTGAGGGATGCGACGATTCGGTGAGCTGGAAGCTGTGATCATGGACCGGTTGTGGGAGCGGGGCCAGCCGACGCTGGTCCGCGAGATGGTCGAGGATCTGCGTGAAGACCGGGCACTGGCTTACACCACCGTGATGACGGTGATGGACAACCTGCACCGCAAGGGGTGGCTGCGGCGCGAGCGGGACGGCCGGGCCTGGCGCTACGAGCCCACCGGCTCCCGGTCCGGTTACACCGCCGCGCTGATGAACGACGCGCTGGCCACCAGCGCGGACCGGCGCACGGCGCTGGCGCATTTCGCGCTCCAGATCAGCCCGCATGACGCTGCGCTGCTGCGCGAGGCGCTCGACCAGGCGCTCGGTGAGCCTGAGGCCGGGCAGGCCCGGTGACCGTCGCTGCGGTGCTGGTCGGCTACGCGGCCTGCGTCGGCACGCTGGGCTCGCGGATGCTGGGCCGGGCCAGGTGGCCGGACCGGGCGCCGCTGCTGGCCATCCTCACTTACCTGGCTGCCGGCTGGTCGGCCGTGGCCGCGCTGGGGCTGGCCGGCCTGACGCTGGCGGTCCATGGGACCGCGCTCGGCGGGGGGCTGAGCCACCTCATCGGGGCCTGCGTGCGGCGGCTTCGCGCCACCTACGGCACACCGGGCGGCGCCACCGTCGCCGCGCTTGGCCTCGCCGCGGCGGGCGCGGTCGCGGCCCGGACCGGGCTCACCGCGATGACTCACTTCCGCGCCGCTGGGCGGCAGGCGCTGCGGCACGCGCAGACTGCGCGGCTGGTCGGCCATCCCGAGCCAGCCCTGGGGGCCGTGCTGGTGGAGCACGCGCAGCCACACGCCTACTGCGTCGCCGGCCGGCATCCGACGGTGATCCTGACTACCGGTGCGGTGCAGGCACTCGATCCCGGCCAGCTGGATGCCGTCCTGGCGCACGAGCGTGCGCACCTGGCCGGCCGCCATCACCGGCTGCTGGCCCTGGCGCGGATCGGCCGCCTGGTGCTCCCGTTCCTGCCGCTCATGCGGGACGCCGATGAGCAGGTGGCGCGGCTGGTGGAGCTGCACGCTGACGACGCAGCGGCACGGACCCGCGATCCGCGGCTGCTCGCCACCGCCCTGGTCGTCCTGGCGACGGCCGCCAGTCCCGCCCCGGCCCTCGCCGCGGCTGCTACCGACTCGGTGCAGCGGATCCACCGGCTGCTGGTCCCGGCCGAGCCACTGGGCCGCGCGCGCCGGCAGCTGCTTCGCACCATCGCCGCCGCGCTCGCCCTGACCCCGGTGGCGCTGGCCCTGGCCCCAGCCGTACTCGCACTCGCGCTAGGACGGCTCCCAGCCGCCTAGCAGACCGGCGCAACGGGCAGCCCGCCAGCCGAACTCCGCTGTCTAGCCGGCCGGTCCTATTTCGCGGCCGGCCGCAGCGTCCGGTCGGCAGCCGGCGGTGAACAACCTCCCGGCCAGCCCCGTGTTGCCAGGTATGAGGATCCATCGCCAGCGCGGCCAGCCCGGCCCGCCCGCCGACCGGCAGGACGACGCGGTGGGCACCCCGGCCCAACGCCACCGCTGGCGGCCACGCCGCAGGGACCGCGGGAACGCCCGGCGCGCGCCGGGCACAGGCACCGCCCGGGACGAGACCGCACCCAGCGAGAGCGCGCCGGGCGACACCGTGGCCGCGGCCATGCAGCTGGCGATCGGGCTCCTCACCGCGAGCCTGGACTCGCCCGAGCTGGAAGCGTGGGCCCTGGCAGCGCTCACTCCGGACGACGCGGACGGCCTGGGTAACTTCATGGCCGGCTTGCACCTGGTCTCCGAGCTGCTGCTGCGCGAGCTGCATGAGGCGACGGGAGAGCCGCTGGAAGCCACCTTGCAAAGGCTGGCGATCCTGGCGGAGCACCGGCGAGGGACCCCCTCCGCCGGCTAGAGCAGCCCCTCGCGCCTGATTCAGCGCAGCGCGATTGCCACTGCCATCGCGCGCCTCTGATCGTCAGCTGCCAGCAATGAACAGCCGCTATCTCCTACCCGTGTTAGTAGACGAGTAGCTGGGGATCGCCGGGGTAAGCCCGGCATGCTCAGCCGGGCAGTGGCGACGGTAACCGGGTCGCCGTGAAACCTGAGGAGCTGGTTCGTTTGGCTGGCACGACGCTCAGTACTGCCATCGGCCGTCAGCGCCCCGAGCCCAGGGAGTCCGGCCGCGGGCCAGGAGTGCCATGGTGACGGCGGATCTGTATGGGACCGCGACCGCTCTTATTGAGCGCTCGGCGGCCGCGTATGTGTCCGGTGTGCCGGAAGATGCCGCAGACGATGGCTTTTTCGGGCCTGCCAGCGTCACGTGGCGGGTGAGCAGTGACCTGGCCTCGCCGGTGGCGGGGTTGCGGTCCCTGCTCATGCAGGCGCTGCATCCGCTGGCGATGGCTGGTGTCGATCAGCACAGTGGCTGGCGCCGGGATCCGGTCGGCAGGCTCGCCACCACCTCGGCGTACCTGGCCACGATCACCTTCGGCGAGCGGGCGGTGGCCGAGCGGGCCGCGGCCCGGGTCCGGCGCATCCATGATCATGTCCGCGGCGCCGACACGGTCACCGGCCGCCCGTACGCGGCGGGCGACCCAGCGCTCCTGCTGTGGGTGCACGTGGCCCTGGTCCAGTCCAGCCTGGCAGCCAGCTGGGCGTTCGGGACGCCGCTGTCGGCTGTGGACAGTGATCGCTACGTCGCGGAGATGATGGTCGCGGCCGAGCTTGCTGGCGTGCCCCGGCCGCTGGTCCCCGCCAGCGTCGCGGGCCTCGAACGGTACATCGCATCGGTCCGGCCCGAGCTGCGCTGCACGCCAGCGGCCGCTGAGTCAATGGCCTACCTGCTCGATCCGCCCGGCCTGGACGGGGAGGTCGCCGGGTTCTGGCAGGATGTCCGCGACGCCGCCATCGCCGTGCTCCCGGAGTGGGCGCGGCAGATGTACGGCTATAGCGCTCCGCCGCTGTCGCCGGGCCGCCGAGCGGGAATCCGGCAGTCGCTCGGCGTCCTTGATGCCATGTTCCTTGGTGAGCCTGGCGTGCTTGAGGCGCGGCAGCGGCTCACCCTGCGGATGCGCACGGCGCGGTCCGCATGAAGGCCAAGAGGCTCCTCGCCACGGTAACGGCCGGCGGCGCCATCGCGGCCCTGGCCTTGGCCTTGCTCCGTCGGCGCGGACGGCTGCGCATGGATCGCGGGCGTGCGGCGCTCCGGCTGGCTATGCGCGGCGGGGCCCGCTATGTGGCCAGCGCGCCGCGGCTGTTCGCGGCCGCGGGTGAGCAACGCCAGCTGCTGCGAGAGGACCTGGCCCTGCAGACCGCCGAAGACGTCGCCGACACCCTGGGGACCATGAAGGGCGTCATGATGAAGATCGGCCAGATGGCCAGCTACGTCGACGGTGGCCTGTCTCCCGGCGTCCGCCGCACGCTGTCCCGCTTGCAGGACAGCGTCCCGCCAATGAGCGGCGAGCTCACCGCGCAGGTCGTTAGGGAAGAACTGGGGCTGCCGCCGGAGCGGGCGTTCGCGCGCTGGGATCCGCAGCCCATCGCCGCCGCCTCGATCGGGCAGGTGCACCGCGCGGTCACCCCTCGACGGCCGTGCGGTCGCCGTCAAGGTCCAGTACCCAGGCATCGCCGAGACCATCGCGGCCGACCTGCGCAACGTCGCGCTGCTCCGCCGGATGCTGCGCATCACCGCGCCGGCCCAGGACGTCGACGCGCTGATAGCCGAACTGCGGGACCGGGTCCTGGAGGAACTTGACTACCGCCGCGAGGCCGCCAACCAGCGTCTCCTGGCCGCCTGCTACGACGGCCATCCCACCATCCATGTCCCCGGGATCATCAGCGAGCTGTCCACCCGCAAGATGGTGACCAGCGAGCTGTCCGGCGGGGCCCGCTTCGCCGAACTCGCCAGCTGGCCCCAGCAAGAACGCGACCTGGCCGCCGAAACGATCTACCGCTTCGTCTTCCGCAGCCTGTATGAGGTCCGCGCCTTCAACGGCGACCCGCACCCGGGCAACTACCTGTTCCACCGCGGCGGCCGGGTCACGTTCCTCGACTTCGGCCTCGTCAAGCACTTCACCCCCGCCGAACTGCAGCCGCTCCTGCAGATGGCCCGCAACGTATGCGTCGAGCACGACCCCGAGGCATTCCGCCGCAGCCTGGAGAACGCCGGATTCCTGCGCCCCCGGCGCGCCGCTCAGCACCCAGGCGATCGTCGAGCACCTGGCTGTCTTCTACGACACCATCCGCGAACCGGGGCCCCTGACCATCACCAGCGACTACGCCTCAGCCGTCGTGCGCCGCTTCTTCGACATGCGCAGCCCCGTCGCCGACTACATCAGCGTCCCGCGGTCATACGTGATCCTCCAGCGCATCAACCTGGGCCTGTTCGCGGTACTCGGCGAGCTGTCCGCCACCGCCAACTGGCGCGCCATCGCCGAGGAAATCTGGCCCTTCACCCGCGGCCCGGCCTCCACCCCGATGGGAGAAGCCGAAGCCGCGTGGCGGGCACGGCGCCAGCCGATCGCGGCGTAGCTGGCAGATGACTCTCTCGCCAGCGAGCGGATCCCCTCGGTGCCGCCTGCCTTCGCTGCTACGCACGCCAGCAAAGATGGGCCGGCCGCTTGCCTCTGGTGAACAGAGGAGATCTCCTAATCGTGTTAGTAAAGGATCGGCTGCATGGGCCTGCCGGGAAGGTGGGCGGGACACCTGGCCGTGGAGCAATCGGCTGGCTGACTCGGCAAGCGAAGGAGATGCGCATGACCGCGACGACGCCTAGCATTGAGCTCCTACCGGGTGGGCAACCAAGGTTGGCCGCGGGCTGCTGGCGGGTAAATCCGGCGCGCTCATATGCCTCGTTTGCCGCTCGGGTCGCCGACTGGCAGGTGCGGGGGCGGCTGCCGTTAACCGGCGGGGTGCTGATAAGGGAGCCGGTCGAGGATTCAACAGCGCGGCTGGCCGCCCGCGCGAGCGCGGTCAGTACCGGGTCACCAGGGCTGGACCGGGTGCTGGCGGGTCCCGGCTTCCTGGATGCCGTGACCTTCCCCGAGATCAGTTTCCGGTCAGAGCTGCTGGTGTGGGTCCCGGCTGGATGGCGGGCCGTCGGCCGCCTCCAGGTCAAGGACACTGAGCATGACCTGGCATGCCAGCTCAATCTGCACTATGGCGAGACGCAGCCGGACGGCTCCCGGCGCGTCATTATCGTCAGCAGCTGGGTAATCGACTCCAGGTGGGTGACCAGCCGGCGGATCCCCGGACTTGGCCGCCGCATCGTGATGACGTGCTCAGCTTCCCTCGAACCGGGCATGTGAGCGGCTGGGGCGTCACCTTCGTCCGCTCTGCGGGCCGTTCCCTGCGATAACCGCCTGGTGGCTTCGGCCGGATGCGTTGCCGCCTCGCCCGCCGCAAGTGCGGGCCCGCCCCTACGCCGCGGGCCGCAGGCCTTCGCGGGACATCCGGAAGCGCCTGCCCGCCGCGATCTTTCGCAGGGCTGCCACCCAGTGGATACCGCGGCCGGTGACTATCGCGATGATCTGCGCGTCAGAGCCGGACTCACGGGGTGATTCAGGTGCCGCCCGGGGCGGTGTGATGCATGTCGCACCCCGCAGGCTCTGTCCCGCTGAACCCGCCAGATCTCCTATACGTGTTAGTAGTTGAGAGTGGGACTACCGCTGCCCGTTGCGGCGCCAGGCCCGCGGGAAGGACTACGGGAGGACATCATGTTTGTTCGTCTTGGCCAACCACAGCCGGCGAATGGCGCGGATGTGGTCGCGCGCGCCGCGGGCGCGCTGGCGCTGGCCACGCTGGCGGTGATCCACGTGGTCGACCTGCCGCCCACGCTGGGCCCGACCCCACTGGTCGGCATCGGGTATTTGGGGATCATCGCTGCCGCGGTCCTGGTGGATGGGGTGATGATCGCCCGGTCGCACTGGCTGGCGTGGGCCGCCGCCGGCGCCGTGGCCATCTCGGCGATGGGCGGCTACATACTGACCCGTGCCCTGCCGGGCGGATTCCTCGGCGATCACGGCGATGTCGGTAACTGGCGCTGCCCGCTGGGCATCGCCGCGCTCAGCGTGGAGACCCTGATCATCCTGCTCGTCGTGCTCGCCGCCTGGCAGGCACGCAGCCGCGCCGCGAACCTGGCTGCGGCGCCCCGCCCCGCCGAGCGGCGGGCACCGGAATACAGCCACCCTGGCTGACCAGGCCCCCGCCGGGCCGGCTGGCCGAACCCCCGGCCCGGCGGGCCCCCCGCTACCCAGACCCAGCCCAGGTGCCCCCCGGGTACCTCGAAGGAGCATTGTGATGCGCATGTCCCAGCCTGGCCCGGGAGGCCAGGCCAACGTGGCCCCGTGGCGGCGGTGGCTGCTCCCGGCGGCTGTCACGGCCGGCCTGGTGGCGCTGCTGGCCCTGCCGCGCGGCGTAGCCCCGGGTATGGCGCTGAGCTATACGCGATTCCTGGCCGATGTCGGCGCCGGGACGGTCCGCGCGGTGACCATCGGCCCGGCCGGCCAGGTGACCGGCAGCCTCACCGGCGGGCAGCCGTTCACCACCACCATCCCGGTCGCGCTCGGTGACCAGAACCTGGCCGGGCGGCTGGCCGCCCACCACGTCCAGGTCACCGCCACCGCTGCCATGCCCTCCTCGCTGGCCTCGGTGCTGATCGGGCTGCTGCCGCTGCTGCTGATCGCCGGCCTGCTCTATATCGGCATCCGCAGCGCCCGTCGGCACGCCGCCAGCCTGGGCGAGCTGGGCGGGCTCGGCGGGCTGGCCAAGGCGAAGGCGCGCGTCATCGACGCCGAGAGGCCGGCCACCCGGTTCACCGACGTGGCCGGCTACCCCGCGGTCAAGACGGAAATCAGCGAGGTCGTCGACTACCTGCGCGACCCCGGCCGCTACCACCGGGCCGGGGCGCGCGGGCCGCGCGGCGTGCTGATGGCCGGGCCGCCCGGCACCGGCAAGACCCTGCTCGCTCGCGTGGTCGCCGGCGAAGCCCACGTCCCCTTCTTTTCCGTCTCGGGCTCGGGCTTCGTGGAGATGTTCGTCGGCGTGGGGGCGGCCCGGGTCCGGGACCTGTTCGAACAGGCCCGCACCCGCGCACCGGCGATCGTGTTCATCGACGAGATCGATGCCCTCGGCGCCCGCCGCGACCACGGCGGCTTCGCCGGCAGCGACGAGCGGGAGCAGACCCTCAACCAGCTGCTCGCCGAAATGGACGGATTCGACCCCTCCAGCGGGGTCGTGGTGCTGGCCGCCACCAACCGGCCGGACGCGCTGGATCCCGCGCTGCGGCGGCCCGGCCGGTTCGACCGCGAGGTGATTGTCCCGCTGCCCGGCCGGGCCGAACGGCGCGCCATCCTGGCCTCTCACGCCCGCGGCAAGAACCTCGGCCCAGACGCTGACTTCGACCAGGTCGCCGCCGCCACCCCCGGATTCTCCGGTGCGGACCTGGCCAACCTGGTCAACGAGGCCGCCCTGACCGCGGTCCGGGCCGGGCACACCATACTCACCGCCGCCGACTTCGCCGACGCCCGCGACCGCGTGCTGCTCGGCACCCGTCACACCAGCCCGCTCGCCCCCGGCGAACTCGCCACCGTCGCCGTCCACGAGGCCGGGCACGCCCTGGTCGCCGCCTTGTCCCCGCACGCCGACCCGGTCAGCCGGGTCACCGTCCTGGGCGCCGGGCAGGCACTCGGGCTCACCGAGATGCTCCCCGCCGACGACCGGCGGCTGTACGGGGAAAGCTACCTCGCCGACACCCTTGCCGTACGCCTCGGCGGCCGAGCCGCCGAACGCCTGATCCGCGGCGAGGCCTCCACCGGCGCCGCCGACGACCTGGCCTCAGCCACCGCCCTGGCCACCCAGATGGTCCGCGAGTACGGCCTCAGCCAGGCCATCGGGCCAGTCAGCTACAGCGGCCCCCCCGCCGGCCACCCTGCGCTCGCGGCACCACGCGGCTACTCCGAGCACACCCAGTGGCTGATCGACCAGGAAGTCGCCGACCTACTGACCAAGGCGGAAACCCACGCCCGGGAGCTGCTCACCCGCCACCGGGAGGCCCTCACCCAGCTCACCGCCGACCTGCTGAAGCAGGAAACCATCACCGGCGACCAGGTCCGCGCTCTCGTCCAAGCCGCCAGCCCCTCATCCCTTCCGGCCCGCACCCGCGTCCCTCCCAGCCGCGAACCTACCCGTCCCCGCGGTTAGCCATCAGCCATGACCATGGGCTGGAGAGCATCCGCCGCAAGCCTCGGTCATGGGCCCACGGACGGATCGGTCATGTCCCTGTCGCCGCGGTGGCCCGCCAGGCCGTCTGCCTCCGCGGCCGTGGATGCCCAGGCGCCCGGCCCGGGGCGCCATCAGGTGCGACTGATCTTCTCCGCCCTGATGCTCGGCATGCTGCTCGCCGCGCTCGATCAGACGATCGTCGCCACGGCACTGCCAACCATCACCGGCGACCTGCACGGGCTGAACCACATCGGCTGGGTGGTCACCGCCTACCTCCTGGCCGTGGCATTCGTGCTGGCGCTGATCCTCAAGGAGATCCCGCTGCACAACGTTCCCGCCAGGACGCTGCGCATGCAGACCCCCCGCCGGCAGACACGCCCGCGGGGGCCGGAGCCACCACGCCCGGCCCGTCCCGATCCCATCACAGGCCGCGGCCCGGCGAGTACATGCGGGCGCTCTCAGCAGGCGGCGTGCCTTCCGGTTGCCTGCGCCGCCGCCGCGATAACCCGGGCGGCCTAGTGAACTCCGCAGCCCTACTATCCGTGTTAGTAGATAGTAGACCGTCAAACAACGAGGAGCTAACCATGCGACACCCGAGAATCATCATCGCCGGGATCGGCCTCGCCGCCGTGGCCGCCGCCGTCGGCGGGGTCACCGCCGTGTCCGCAGGCGGCTCATCCGCCAGCAGCACACCCTCCGCCAGCCCGGCCGCTGCGGCGGCCACGGTGCGCACCGCGCCAGCGAATGTCGCAGGCACGAGCGAGACCATCCTGGTCAACGCCCACGGCCTCCCCTTGTACTTCTACCGGCCCGACACCGCGGCGAAGTCGTTTGTCACAGGAAGCCTGGCCCGGCTGTGGCCTCCGCTGACCTCGGCCGCGCCCACCACAGCCGGAGCGAACGGCAAGCTCAGCGTCCTCAACGACGTCAACGGTCACCAGGTCACCTACAACGGCCACCCGCTGTACACCTTCGCCGGCGACCATGCCGGCCAGGTAACCGGCCAGGGCGTCCAGAACTTCTTCGTGGCCACCCCTGGCCTTACCCCACTGACCACATCTTCAGCGGGAACGGCCCCAGCCGCACCGGCCGGCGGTGGCCTCGGCTACTGAGACCGTGAGCTGACCCCGTGCAGAGAGCGCTCACGGCTACGCCAGGGTTTCCGGCACCCTCCCTTGCCGCGGTAACACCGCCGGCAGCACCCGCCTCATGCGAGCGCTCAATGGGCCCGAGGCCAGAGACAGGCAGACATGACAGTCACCAGATCCGAATCAGTCGGCGCCCGGCGGACCTGGCTCCGGCCGGCACCGCGGTGCCGCGACGGCACCGCAGCAGCCACATGCACCGCGGGAGCACCTCAGCGCCGGGCCGGTAGGCGCATGGCCCGCGCCGCGGCCGCCGCCTTTGCGGTGGCGGCACTGGCGGCCGGAGGGGTGACCCAGCGGGCCGGGCTCACCGCATCATTCGCGGTGCTGGGTCATCTGCGCTGGCTCTGTTTCCCGGCCGCCATCGTGCTGGAATCGGCGTCCATGGCCGCCTTCGCGATCATGCTTCGCCGGCTGCTGGCTGCCGGCGGCGCCAGCGTCGGTGTCCGGCCGATGCTTGCCACTGCCTATGCAGCCAACGCGGTGTCGGTCTCGGTTCCGCTGGCTGGACCCGGGCTGGCCACGGGCTTCATCTTCCGCCGCTTGACCCGGCAGGGTG
>DASYQM010000239.1:0-2251 GCA_036005525.1 Streptosporangiaceae bacterium | reverse complement strand
GAAACTGCACTGCCGAGCAGCGCGTTGGTTAGTGTGTTCCTGCCCGCCTACCACTAGGGCCTACAGGCACACGTACTCACCGAAGCGGGACGACTTCACCTTCACGGCATTGCGCCGCTCGCAGCCGCATGGGTCCTGTTAGGAACCCGCATGGATTCTGTTAGGAACGCGGTAGCGGCCGTAAAGGTCGTGTTAGCCCCTTTTCCCGAGGGTAAGTAATCGGTGATCCCGTGAGGCAGGGCCGCCGGGGTCGCGACACGCCGGGTTTGGTGCGTGACGTGGCTGGTGTGGTGATGTGTGCTGAGTTGCGTGCCTGCGCCGGTGATCGATGAGGATGTTGATGCCGGTTACTGGCGTGCCCGCGCCGGGCGGGCCGAGGCGCTGGTGGCGGAGCTGCGGGCGGAGAATGCCGGGCTGACCGCGCGGGTGGCGGAGCTGGCCGGGCAGGTGGCCGCTCTGCAGGAGAGCGTGACGACGCTGAGCGGGTTGCTGTTCGGGTCGTCGTCGGAGAAGGGCGGCTCGCCCGCACGCAGGAACGGGCGGGAGGGCGGCGATCGGCCGGGCGGCACGGGTAAGCGGGGACAGCGGCCGGGCGGCCCTGGTCACGGGCGGCGGGACTATTCGCATCTGGAGACCGAGGAGCGGGTCATCGATGTGGATGCCGGCCAGCGGTGCTGCGCGGTGTGCGGGAAGGCGTTCGAGTTCATCGGGACCGAGGACAGCGAGCAGATCGACTGGCAGGTGAAGATCACCCGGATCGTGTGGCGGCGGCGGCGTTACCGGCGGCGGTGCTCTCATCCGGGGCCCAGGACCATCTGCGCGTCGCCGGCGGCCCGGCCGGTGCCGAAGGGCCTGTTCACCGCGGGGTTCCTGGCGCGGCTGGCGTATGAGAAGCATGTGCTGGGCCGGCCGGTGCACCGGATCGTGCAGGCGCTGGCCGCGGACGGGCTGGACGTGGCGGCGGGCACGCTGTGCGGGGCGCTGAAGCAGGTCGCGCCGCTGATCGCGCCGTGGGCGGAGGCGATCGCCGCGCACGGCCGGGCCGCCGGGCATGTGCATGCCGATGAAACCAGCTGGCAGGTGTTCGAGGACATCGAGGATAAGGACGGCCACCGGTGGTGGCTGTGGGTCTTCGTCACCGACGCCACCACCGTGTTCGTGATGGACCCCTCCCGCAGCGCCGGGGTCGCCGCCGGCCAGCTGGGCATCGACCGGGAGCAGACCGCGCTGGAGGCCGGCCGCCGCCTGGTCATCTCCTCGGACTTCCACAAGGCCTACCAGTCGCTGGCCTGCATCGACGGGGTCGACCCGCTGTGGTGCTGGGCCCATATCCGGCGGTATTTCCTGCGGGCCGGGGCCGCGCACCCCGAGGCGCTCGGCGACTGGTGCGATGCGTGGACCGAGCGGATCGCGGTGCTGTACCGGGCGCACCACGCCCTGGCGGCCACCACGCCGGGCACTGTCGCTCACCAGGACGCCGCCGGCCGCTGGCAGCGGGCCTTCGCCGACATCGACGCGCACCGCATCCTGCAGGCCAGCGACGCCGCCAAGGGCCTGCTGCACCCGGCCGCGGCCAAGGTCATCGCCACGCTCAGCAACGAGTGGGACGGGCTGGCCCGCCACCAGGACCTGCCGCAGCTGCCGCTGGATAACAACCGCGCGGAAAGAGCGCTGCGCACCCCGGTGACCGGCCGCAAGAACTTCTACGGCTCCGGGGCGGAATGGGCCGCCCACCTGGCCGCCGACGTGTGGACCATTACCGCCACCGCCGCCCGGCACGGCATCGAGCCCCTCGGCCTGCTGACCGGCTACCTGCAGGCCTGCGCCGAACACGGCGGCACCGCCCCGGCCGGAGCCGGCCTGAACCCGTTCCTGCCCTGGACACCCCAGGGACGCGCCCGCCGCCGTCCCGCCAGTGACCAGCGCCAGGGTCCCGGCCCGTAACCCCGGCAGCCTGCAAAGCCGGCCCATAGCTCTCCGTCACACGACGCCGAGGGTCATTCCGCTATGCCCAGCGGGCGCCACAACGTGATCTCCCACGGGTTCCCCGATTACTTACCGATCACCCAACAAACCGGAACTGCCACGCATATCGGCGGCTATTTTGCGTTCCTTTCCTTCGCGGTCATCGCGGTGGGTAACTGGCGATCAGCCAAGGCCGTCGGCCAGCGCGTCCCAGAACGCAATCTCGTAGGCATGCAGGGCCAGGGCCGCCCACACCGCCTCGCGCGGATCTTCACCCGCGGCAAGC
>DASYQM010000238.1:0-2763 GCA_036005525.1 Streptosporangiaceae bacterium | reverse complement strand
AGCTCGCCGACGTTGCTGTTGACCAGGACCCGGCGCAGGCCAAACAGATCCTCGGCCAGCTCAGGGCAGACGCCGCGGGCGCGCTGGAGAACCTGCGCGACCTCGCCCGGGGCATCTACCCGCCGCTGCTGGCTGACCTGGGACTTGCCGCGGCGCTGGGCGCCCAGGCCAGCAAGTCGCCGGTGCCGGTGGCGGTCGAGGCGGACGGGATCGGGCGTTTTCCGCAGGACACCGAGGCGGCGGTCTATTTCTGCTGCCTGAAGGCGCTGCAGAACATCGTCAAATACGCCCACGCCACGCAGGCCCGGATCTGTCTTCAGGCGCAGAACGGAACCTTGCGGTTCACCGTGTCCGACGACGGGGCCGGCTACGACGTGGGCCACACCCCGATGGGTTCCGGGCAGCGGAACATGGCCGACCGGCTCGCCGCGCTCGGCGGGCGGCTCGAGGTCCGGTCCGCCCCCAGCCAGGGCACCACCATCACCGGGTACCTCCCCGTGCGCTCTTGCACGCCAGCTGGGACCGGCTCATGAGCTGTGCCACGTCCGTGCCAGAAGCTGGTGCTGAGACGGCGCTCGGGTGGGGCAGGTGGATTGGGCACCACCACGATCGGCTGCCGGGTTGCGATTTGGCCTGGTGAGCGGCCAACGCCGGAGGTGCATTTTATGGCCGGGACGACACCACGGGCCGGTCCTCGATGGGGCGGTGGGTGGCTGCTGGCCGGGGGGTATGCCCGGCACGCGGGCGACGCCGTCCGCTTGGTGGCCGGGTGTGTGGTTCTCCTCCTGACTGCGCTGGCGATCCACAAGAACTACGTGGGAAGCCGGGAGATGACGGTCTTCCGGCTGGTTAACGACCTCGCGCTGCCCGGCTGGACCTGGCCCGGGGTGTGGCTGGTGATGCAGCTCGGGGTCATCGGCGCGGTCCCCCTGGTGGCCGTCGTCGCGCTGGCCACGCGGCACTTGCGCCTTGCGCTTGACGCGGTGCTCGCCGCCGGCAGTATCTACCTGATCGCCAAAGTGATCAAGCAGTTCGTCCAGCGAGGCCGGCCGGATTCGCTGCTGGAGCAGGTGAACATCCTGGGTGAGCCGGCGGGAGGCCTCGGGTATGTCTCCGGTCACTCCGCCGTGGCGGTCGCGCTGGCGACGGTGTCCAGCCCGTACCTCGGGCGCCGGGCTCGGCGCGTCGCCTGGGCGCTGGCGGCGGCGGTGTGCCTTAGCCGGATGTATGTGGGCGCGCATCTGCCGTTCGACGTGCTGGGCGGCGCCGCGCTCGGCTGGGCCGCCGGAGCGCTCGTTCACCTGGTGATCGGTGCTCCGGAGAGCCGGCCAGCGGTCGGCCGGGTCCAAGAGGCGCTGCGGGCACACGGGATCGAGGTGCGCGAGCTGGTGCCGGTCCAGCCGCAGGCCCGGCGGTCGACCTGCCTGGTGTCCGGCGACCCGCCGGGTCCGGGTGTATTCGTCAAGGTCGTCGTCCGCGAGTGGCGGGACACCGACCTGCTCTACCGCACCTGGCGGCGGCTGTGGCATGCCGGGCGCCCCGCCCGGCAGGGCCTGCCGGTGCACGAGGCCGAGCACGAGGCGCTGATGGGGCTGCTCGCCCGCGCGGCCGGCGTGCGCGTGCCCAAGGTGCTGCTCGTGACATCGTTCGGCAACGGCGCCGGCCTGCTGGTGCAAGAACGGATCGATGGCCGCACGCTGGCCGAGCTCGGCAGCGACCGGATCAACGACGACCTGCTCGCAGACCTACGGCGACAGGTCACCGCGCTGCACTGCGGCGGCCTCGCACACCAAGACCTCAGCGGCGACAACATCATGATCGACCGCGACGGCATGACCTGGCTGGTCGACTTCGACCAAGCCATCGCAGGCGCTGACCGCAGCCGCACCGCCGGCGACGAGCGGACGCTGGACGCCACACTCGCCGGCCTGGCCGGGCCCCACCACAGCCAACGCCCGTCAGGCCCCGCCCGGCACCGCCCCCGGAGACGCCAGCGCGCGAGCCCTGATCGGCGTACTGACCACGAGATCCATGCGGCGGACCAACGCCCGCGGCGAGCGCCGTAGGGCACCGGCCCATCGGATCGCTCCTTCAGATCAGAACAGCGTTCAACAACCCACGTACTGCTCACAGCCATATGTCACACGCGAACAGGTCAGCCATATCCGCTCGCCGGCAATGGTCGAATCCGATTGCCATAGGGCAGGCATGCAGGAGGTGGGCCTGCCCTTCTCACGCCACCCGGCTCATGGGCGTGGACATCCGTCCGGCCAGGTCAGCAAATGGTCGCGTGCCAGGCGCTAGGCTGCCGGTCAGCCTGAGATGAGCCACAGCACGACCCGCACTACCCCCTGGCGAATAAGACGCGGTCGGCCTGCGGCATTTCCTGGCCTGTCCTGGGTAGCAGGCTGTACGCGCAGCCCGGGGGCTGTAGCTGGCTGCGCAGCCGGAGGCTGCGGGCCCCCCGCAGGGGCGTCCCCGGGCTGCGCCTTCACCCACTTGACGACGATCATGGCCGGGTGAGCCGCCTGACATGCACGGCGATGCACGCCGGCTCGCACGGGCTGAGCTTCCCGGTTTGGTGGACACCTGGTTCTGGCCGAAGGGCCGGAGGAAGGAGTCCCGGGTGGGCTGGATGGGGGCAGGATCAAAGTGGCCGCGTTTCCCGCCTCGCTGGGTCAGCTATTACAGGTACTGGCCGGTCGCCTCACTGTCTGTCGTCGACACCCGCACCGCTACCACGTTGGCCAGGTTGATGATCAC
>DASYQM010000237.1:0-2019 GCA_036005525.1 Streptosporangiaceae bacterium | reverse complement strand
GCCGGGACGGATGGATCCTGCCGCATTCGTGCTGCGCGACTTTTCAGCGGCCGAGCGCAAAGAACTGCCGTTCCTGCTGGACCGGGCCGCCGACGCGGCGGAAGTTCTGCTCACACAGGGCCTGGCCGCCGCCCAGAACGCATTCCACGGTGGTGCCCGCGCCGCGGACGAGGGCTCCGGTTGACCGCTACCCGGCTCGCGTGCTCCCTAGCGTCGCAGCCGTGCTCACTCATGGCCCTGGCACCCGCTTGCAGGTAAGTCCCCTCGAGTCACCTCGCTGGTCTGTAAGATCCACCAGGCGCTGGGACCTGGAATCAACGTTGACAAGCGGGCGCAGTCGGCTCCGGTCGAGCCCTGTCGTTAGTTTTGGCGTTCGTCAGGCTTCCATCAACGCCGATGTGGTACATGTGTCGGGTTGGTCATTTCAGTTACCCAAGTTGGCTGCAGTGGCAGTGGTTGCCGACGTAAGTCAGCCGCAGGCGTGGCAGGGCGGTTTCCGCTGCGCCTTCCGTGATGCCGTGACAGGGAGAAGGCTGGGTGATGAGCGGGATGCTCCGCCTCACCGTGCTCGGCGCGGGGTACCTGGGCATCACCCACGCGGCCTGCATGGCCAGCCTCGGGTTCGAGGTCCTTGGCGTGGACACCGATCAGGGCAAGGTTGATCAGCTGAATGCCGGGCACCTGCCCATTTACGAGCCAGGCCTGAGGGAGCTACTGGGGGCCGGGCTCGATGCCCGGCGGGTGAGGTTCACCACGTCCTATCAGAGCGCCGCCGAGTTCGGTGATGTGCATTTCATCTGCGCAGGCACGCCGCAGCGGCCGGGCAGTAATCATGCCGACCTGTCCCAGGTCCATGCCTGCGTGGCCACGCTTGCCCCGCTGCTGGACCGGCCATGCCTGGTCGTCGGTAAATCGACTGTCCCGGTGGGTACCGCGCGGCGGCTGGCCGCCGAACTCAGCCGGGCTTGCCCGGGTGCCGAGCTTGCGTGGAATCCGGAGTTCCTGCGCGAGGGCACCGCCGTGGCCGACACCCTGTCGCCGGCCCGGATCGTCGTGGGAGTCACCTCCGGCCGGGCCGAGGAGATCCTCCGGCAGGTTTACTCCCGGCCGCTTGCCGGCGGCACCTCGTTCACCGTCACCAGCCTGGAGACCGCCGAGCTGGCCAAGGCGGCCGCCAACGCGTTCCTGGCCACGAAGATCTCCTTCATCAACGCGATGGCCGAGATCTGCGAGGCCGCCGGGGGGGACGTGCGTGCCCTGGCGCACATCCTCGGTGCCGACTCGCGCATCGGGCCGGCCTTCCTGCGCGCCGGGCTCGGCTATGGCGGCGGCTGCCTGCCGAAAGACATCCGGGCCTTCGTGGCCCGCGCCGAGGAGCTTGGCTGCGGTGCTTCGCTCGCTTTTCTGCGCGAGGTTGACGGGATCAACCTGCGGCGCCGCGCCCGCACCGCCGACCTTGCGCTCGAATTGGCCGGCGGAAACCTGGCAGGGGTACCGGTGTGCGTCCTGGGTGCCGCGTTCAAACCGGGCTCTGATGATGTGCGGGACTCCCCGGCCCTGGACGTGGCGCAGATTCTCACCGGCATGGGGGCACGGGTCACCGTCTACGATCCCGCCGCCCTCGGCAACGCCCGGCGCATCCGGCCCGAACTCAGCTATGCCGACACTCTGGCCGCCGCCGCCCGAGGGGCACACGTGGTGCTGCTGCTCACCGAATGGCCAGAGTTCACAGCGCTGACACCGGACGGCCTCGGACGCCTAGTGGCCCGGCGCAACATCATCGACGCCCGGAACGTTATCGACCCGGGCACATGGCGTGAGGCCGGATGGGACTACCGTGCTCTGGGGGTTGGGGACGATGCTGAGCCTGCCCGGCGATCAGCTGGCGCGGTCCCATTCGTCCGCGATCATCTGACCGATCGCTAGCGACGACGTGGCGGCCGGGGAGGGCGCGTTTCGGACGTGCATGAGCCGCTTCCCCTGAATGTTGAAGCTGAAATCGTCCACGAGCCGGCCGTC
>DASYQM010000236.1:0-1668 GCA_036005525.1 Streptosporangiaceae bacterium | reverse complement strand
CGGATCGTAGCCGCTGCCGCACGAGCTGCCGGGCTGCCACACACCAGCCCGCACGACCTGCGGCACTCCGCG
The DNA here is from genome assembly GCA_036005525.1 of Streptosporangiaceae bacterium. Taxonomy (GTDB): domain Bacteria; phylum Actinomycetota; class Actinomycetes; order Streptosporangiales; family Streptosporangiaceae; genus UBA9676. Next base: position 1,596 of record DASYQM010000236.1, on the reverse strand, counting down.
GCCACCCACCTACTCGACGGGGGTGCCGACTTGCGCGCGGTCCAAGACCTGCTCGGACACGCCTCGCTGGCCAGCACGCAGATCTACACCCACGTGTCGACGGAACGCCTTCGCGCAGCCTTCAAGCAGGCCCACCCGCGCGCCTGATCGGGCCACTCGGACGCACCAGAGCCCGTACCATCGGGAAACGTGAGCGCCGGAGATCCGCCCCCGCCCATTCCGGGAGCTCGCCTCCTTTTTCGCTCGATCCCGCGGTGTCCTACCTCAATCATGGGGCGTTCGGCGTCCTGCCGATCAGCTCCAGCGCGCCCAGCAGCGCCTGCGCGACGCGGCGGAGCGGCGGCCGCGATGCGAATCCTGCCGTTGCCCGCGGGCCTGGCCACGACTCAGGCCGAGGCCCACGCGCTGCGCCAGCACATTGCCGACAAGCTGGCAATCGATACCGCGGTGACCGCGTGGGGCGGCCGCGGCTGGCTGCGGCTGAGTGCGCAGCCCGCGGGAGCAGCCGAAAGGGACCTACCGACGCGGCAACGGTGAATCCGCTCACCTACGACCCCAGCGGGAGCAGCCGGAAAGGGGCCTGCCGACGCGGCAACGGTGTGTCCGTTCGCCTACGACGCCAGCGGTAGCAGCCGGACCCGGCCAAGGCCGAGCAGCGCCAAGGGGTCCAGGTAGTAGTCGCCCCGGCGTAAGCCCCAGTGCAGGCATGCCTCGGCTGGACAGCCCGGGTGGCCTGCACCGAGCACGCCCAGCTGCGCCCCCGCGCTGACCCGATCGCCCGCGTGCAGCGACGTCGTGACGGGCTCGTACGTGGTCCGCAGGCCACCCGGATGGGCGACGCTCATGACACCGCGACCGGCGATGGTGCCCGCGTAGGCCACCGTCCCCGCTCCGGCGGCCCGAACGACGGACCCGGGCGGCGCGGCGAGGTCGACGCCCCGGTGCCCGGGGAGCCAGGGCTGCGGCGGCGGATCAAACCGCCGGACGACATGCGGCGTATCCACGGGCCACACGAACCGGGAACCAGGGCCAGCCGGAAGCGCAAGGCCGGCAGGAGTCGCATGGCGAGCCGGAAGGGTGAGGCCGGGACGAAAGGCGAGGCCGGGACGAAAGGCGAGGCCGGGACGAAAGGCGAGGCCGGGAGGAAAGGCGAGGCCGGGACTAAAGGCCAGGCCGGCATGAAGGGCGGTGCCGGCAGGAAACGCGAGGCCGGCAGGAAACGCGAGGGTGAGGCCGCGCGAAGGCACAGCAGGTCGAATAGCCGACGCCGGGCGGTCAAGCCGGACGGACGGCCCACCGAGAACCAGGAGCAGCGAGAGCAGCAGACGCATGCCCCGCAGCGTCCCGCGACGCCGGCGCCGCCGCCGGGCGCCCTGTGGACGGCGCCGCGATGTGGATGACTCGGCGCCCGGACCGGAACTGTGCTAACTGCCGAAGCCCGCCTCGTCCGGGAGCGAGATGTCGGGCTTCTCCAGCTCCTCGACGTTCACGTCCTTGAACGTCATGACCCGCACGTTCTTGACGAACCGGGCCGGCCGGTACATGTCCCAGACCCAGGCGTCATGCATCTCGACCTCGAAGTACACCTCGCCGTCG
>DASYQM010000235.1:0-4280 GCA_036005525.1 Streptosporangiaceae bacterium | reverse complement strand
TGATCGGGCTGTCGGTACTGATCCGCCGCGAACATGTGGCGCCCCGCGGGGGGGGGTCACCGTGCTGGCACAGCTCACCGCCGGGTCCTTCGGCACCGGCTGGGCCTACTACGCGGCCAACATTGCCGTCACCGTGGTGCTGGCGGTGGCCGCCAACACCAGCTTCGGTGGCCTGCCGGTCCTGATGAGCCTGCTGTCCGGCGACAACCGGCTGCCCCACCTGCTGGGCCTGCGGGCCGAACGGCCGGTGCACCGCTACGGCGTGATCGCCCTGGCCGTGCTCGCGGGCGTCCTGCTGATCGCGGTCGATGCCGCCACCGCCCGGCTGATCCCGCTGTACGCGATCGGGGTGTTCATCGGATTCACCATTAGCCAGACCGGGCTGGTGCGGCACTGGCACGGCCAGCGCTCCCCGCGCTGGGCGCTGCGGGCCGCCCTCAACGGCGCCGGCGCGGTTCTGACCGCGACCGCCGCCGCTGTCTTCATCGCCAGCAAGTTCACCTCCGGCGCCTGGGTGGTGGTCGTCACGGTGCCGGCGCTGATGCTGCTGTTCTCCCGGATCGAAAGCTACTACCGGGCCGTAGGACGCGAACTCGATCTGGGCGAGCACCCGGACCGCCCGCTGCCGGCCAAGAGCCTGGTGATCGTACCCGTCGGCAGCATCAGCAACCTCACCGAGCACGCCCTGCACGCAGCGCTGTCCCTTAGCGACGACGTGATCGCCGTCAGCGTCCACCCCCAAGCCGCGCAGAGCGCCGCCTTCCGCGCCGCATGGGACCGCTGGAACCCCGGCGTGCGGCTGGACACCCTCAACAGCCCGCACCGATCACTGGTCCACCCGATCGTCGACTACGTCCGGCAAGCACAGCAAGACAACCGCCAGATCGCCGTCTTGATCCCCGAAGTCCAGCCGCGCCACTGGCGCTACCGGATCCTGCAAAACCAGCGGGGCTTGCTGCTGGCGACCGTACTGCGCGCCAGCACCGACGTCGTCATCTGCACCATCCCCTACCGGCTCACGACACGATAGCCCAGCCACCCCCCAGGGCACCCACATCCTCGAACCAAAGACCGCCCGTTCCTGCCGCGACCGGATTGCCGCTGGTCAAGGTCACCGCCAGCACCATCAGCGCAAGTCTGGACGGCGGGATGGCTTCGAGCGGACCCGAACGCTGATGGACCGGATACAACCGCAGGCTGGCCGCTGGCCTTGCGGACCGCGGTGAGGTCGCGGTGCCGGGGCAGGCTGGCCTGCCGACGGCGTTGAGGTGGCGCAGGGCCTGGGCGTAGGAGCCCGCCAGGCTGCTCTGGCAGTACGGCAGGCCTCGCTGCTGGCAAGAAAGCTTCGATCAGGGGCTGGGAGCGGCGCAGGTTAGGCCGCGGGATAGAGGGAACAAGTGATGCTCGATCTGGTAGTTCAGGCCGCCAGGGCGACGTCGGTCAGCCAGCCGCCGCGCGCATTGCGAGAGGTGAGCACCTGACGGCGCAGGAATCGCTCCGGCCGGCAGCGTCCAGGATGGGCATGCCCTTGTGGTTGGGGGCGAAGGAGCAGCTCGAACAGCTCCTTCGCGCCGACGATTCCGCTCAACCACCGGCGCGGTCAGATCGGCAATGCCGAGCTGTTTAGCGAGCATCCAGCGATCCAGGTGCGCGACCAAGGCAGCGGCCTGCCGGCGCTCAGCGCCTGACCCCAGAAGGATCACGCATCAACCGTGAACACGTTGCCCCGGGACATGACCATCGCCGCGCCGAAGCGAGAATGGCCACGCATCAAGGGTGGCGGGTGGGAATTACCGGGCCGGGTGCTTGCCCGGCCGCCGCCGCATCCGCAGGGCGGCCAGGACAAGGGCGCCGAGGAATACGGCAATCCCGATGAACAGCAGGTACAGCAGGCCCTTCGCGGCCACGCCCACGATACCCAGCACGATCGCCACGATCACCAGCAGCAGAAACAGGGCAATCATCCAGTTCTCCGTTTCGTTCGGCTGCTCAGCGGCGGGCCAGCCGCCGCTCACCGCCGGCGCCCGGCTGGTAGGCCAGGCCGTAGTGCTTAAAGATCGCCTCTTCGTCGCCCGCCGGCAGCTCGCCGTCGGTGCCGATCGACGGGGCGTCCTTGACCTGTTGCCGGTCGTAGGCAACCTTGAGGTACCCCGGGCCCACGGTCGCCTGGTCCAAGGGCACGAACACGAGCCGGTGCCGGGTGGGCATTCCGACCTTGACCGTGGCGAACGAGGGCAGGTCGGTGCCGGTGTCAACGTAGATGGCCTCCAGCTGGCCGATCTTGTGCCCCTGGGCGTCAACCACGTCGTGGCGGCGCCATTCCCGGATGTTGGCAGCCTCGAACATGCTGGCCTCCTGCTCACATGGTCGCATTTGTCTACGGTCCTGCCCTGGCATCAGCGCCGCCGCCACGGGTCGCCGGCTCAAGCGTCATACCCGGCTACCGGAGATCAACCTCGCCGAGTGCCGGATCCGCTGAAAACAAGTCCTCAGCGGATTCACGCACGAGTGCCAGATCGCTGCCTGACAGCCCTACGCTGCTACGAGAAGACGCAGGTCACCGTGCCGATCGTGTATCCGAGCCGAACAAGGCGCTCAACGGCGCGCTGGCCAGCAAGGGACGCTCAAGCTTCCCGGGGGAAGTCTTCGAGGCGGTTCCAGAACGCGCGGTACTGCTGGAGCGTCGTGCGCAGCTCCTCGGTTCCTGCATCGTCGCCCTGCCAGGCGGACAGCAGCGACTTCTGCCGCTCCCTGACGGACACGACGAGCGCCTCGACGCTGGCGTCGACGAGGCCGGCCGCCAGCTTAGTCGAGGCGCGCGGATCGTCGATGAACATCGCCTGGATGTCGTGCCAGCGTGTGCTGCCCTTGGCGGCAGGTGATGGGCGGGCTGGCCCCGGCGCCGCGCGCGGCGCCGGGACGGCCAAGGGTCTTGCAGCGTCAGTCTTGCCGGCGGCGCCCGGTTCCCCAGCGGCGCTGCCCGGGGCGGTAGCGTCGCTGTATCCGGACGCAGCGGAGGCGGGCGACCGGGGATCGCCTGCGAGTATTGCACCGGCGGGATCCGGCGTGCGCTCAGGCACACCCTGGCCATCTTCGGGGACCATTTGATAGTCCATTGCCGTCTTTTCCTGGTGAGGTCATTTCGTTAGCTCCTCAGTGTCGGATCGATTGAACTGCTGGCTCGTGTCAGCGGCGGTAACCGGATCGCCAGCAGCCATGGCACGCTGAGGTTCGGCAACGGGTGCGTCGCCGTTCTTGGGAGTCGCGTGATCGGCCGCGGTAGTTTGCTCAGGTTCGGTCGCCGCGGATCCGGGCCCCGCATCAGCGGGCTCGCCGAGCAGGTCACTGAAGAGGGCACGGTAGTGGATCATGGCTAGCCGCAGGTCCTCCGTGGAGGCCGTGCCCAACGCGGCGCTCTTGCTGATCTCCTCCGCCGCCCGGTAGCGGTCAACGGTGCCTGAGTGCTCGGCTGACAGGTCGGCACGAACCTGATCGGGATGCTCCGTCGGGTAGCCACGTTCAGTCATCACGGCGGCGACGAGCAATTGCGAGCCTGCGACAGCGTCCGCCGGCGCGTCGACGAACCGCTCCTGGATAGCTGCCCACTGATCGGCGTAGCCTGCGCGGGCCGCGTCCGTGAGCGGATGTGTATCCAGGCCTCGGACTCGGCGCTCGCGCTCCGCCAGCTCACCCTCTGCCTTGAGCTTGCTGTCGCGCTCACCTACCACCCGGTCGTATTCCGGGCCGAAGCGCCGCTGAAGCCGGCGCCGGCGCATGACCGTCAATGCACCGATCACCAGGGCTGCGACCACGATGACGGCCACAACGATGGCCGCGATGATCCCTGTTGACATGAAAATTTTCCTGCTTTCACATGGGAAGCCGGCGTGTTGACTGGGCGGTGCCCGGCCAGCCGGGAGGGCAGCGCCATCCTGTGCGCGCCTGGTGATCTGTCATGGCCACCGGCCGGGCGCGCGCCACTGGGCGATCTTGATCCTTGGTGTGCCGCGTATGTCGAGCGCGAGCCGGAGGCGCCCCCGGGGTGTCTTAGCGGTGGGCGAACCAGCCGGACCGCCGGGACCGCCCGGACCGCCCGGTGACCAGGTGGTAGGCGAGCAGCAGGACGGCCGCGCCGGCGATGGCGGTGAGCCAGGTGGACAGGTTGAAGAACCCGTGCAGGCTGTGGATGTGGAACAGCTTGGTAGCGACCCAGCCGCCGAGCAGCGCCCCGGCGATGCCGATCAGGCAGGTGATGATGAGGCCCTGTGACCTCTTGCCGG
>DASYQM010000234.1:0-6509 GCA_036005525.1 Streptosporangiaceae bacterium | reverse complement strand
CCAGCTTCCTGGGTCTTGATCGGGAAGCCCAGTCCCTCATCGTTGCCCACTTCGCCTCCTTGCCGCGGATCAGCCGCTGATGCTGCACCTGACGCGAACCGCCCGGGCCCGGCGCAGATCGAGCGCATACCCGCCCGGCTTCGCAGCGTTGCGGAGATCTCCGCCGAGTTCACCGGTACCCCGGACGCCCCATCGCCACGCTTGCTCACCGCGCCGACCGGCTCAGGCCCTCCTCCTGCTCAAGGGGACGGCTCATCAGCGATCAGTCCCTTGCCGTAGTACAGGGCGCCGCGCTCGTCGCACAAGACAATCAGCTCGGCCGGCTGCGCGGTCGCTGTGCGGCTATGCGTGCCGAGAGCCCCGGCCCGGGGGGAAGGCCGGGGCTGCCGTGCGTGACAGATCCCCCATCAGATGGCTAAACGCCCGCGGTGGGGGACCTGTAACAGGTCCCCCACCCTGCCCGGCATCCGGGCTGGCCGCTGCCAGCGTGTCCTCGTACCGCTTGCCCGGAACCGGCACAATGTCTTCCCCCGGCCCTCCTTGTTCTCCTTCGGCTCTGACTGGCCATTTCGGAGGATCCCGACGTGGCCGCCTCGGTTCATGCCGGCACGCCCAACAGGGACGAACCGGCCACAACCAGGCGGCTGCCCCATATATCACTCCCGTGGGTGTCAGCCGGCGCCGCCCCACAACGGTCGCAGGCACCAGGAGCATCAGCCCGTACAGCAATTGCACTTGCGAGTGTCCTCCTCTTGGCCTGGAACGTGGAAGCTTCAAGGACTCCCATCGTCCCAGGTCAGCGGGCACTTTCGCGGCGGCATGCCCGCAAGGGCCCATTCCGGCGGCGGATTGGGGCGAAGAGCTCAGCCGCATATGCAGCTGGCCGCTGGTTATATGGCTTGGCGGGCTCATGGACCGGGGTGTCCGGTAATGGCCTGATTTACCTGCACTTTGCTTAAAGGCGTGCCGGAAGGGTAGACCGCCTGGCGCAGGCTTGCAACCCCCTCCGCCTGCGCAGGAAGTGATTCACATGAATGGCATGCTGGCAAGAATAGCTATCGCTGGAGCGTTCGAAACATGTTAACGACCTGGGTAGAGTTATGGGGACTTCAAGTCCCGGACTTTTTGCCACAGCTCCCTGTGATTGACATGGCCCGTCCGGGGAAGTATGCCGGGCGGAAGCACACACGTGGAGGTTTCTATGTCCCGCAGGAAAAGAAACCACAAGCCCGGCGGGGCGGCCAGCCAAGCATGGCGCCGCGCGCGCCAGGCGGCGGCTCAGGTGAGGCCGGTGGCCGCTCAGGTGAAGCCGCTTGCCACAAGCACCGGAGCAGCGGCGGGGTGCCGCGTGCACCAAACGCGTGCCTGGGCGGCGCCGCGGGTCGAGCGCACGGGACAGGTCCTGCAAGACAGCGCCGCACCCAAACTCTCGGCCTTGTTGTCCTCGGCCGCGCGGCGGCTCGAGCCCGCCAAGCCGCGCCGCCCACGCTGGCGCAAACTGGCCGGCCTCGCGGTGCTCACCGCTGCGACTGGCGCGGTAGCGGCTCTTGTCCGCAGCCGCAGGAAGCCGGACTTCACGACCTCGCCGATCGAGGCAGACGCGGACGAGGTGGCGCCCGCCGCGAAGATCGGTGACGAGCAGGCGATGGCCAGCTCCGACGCTGACGCCGACGTCAACGGGCGGGTCCGCGCCACCTGACAGATCTCCAGCCGAGACCGGCGGCCGGCCCCGTGAAACCCCTGTTATGCACCGATCAGGGCCGGCCGCCCACCCTGCCGCCTGAATGCGCACGGGCTGAAAGGAACCCGCACGGGCGACGGTCGCTGGGTGCAGGCGAGACTGTGCGCCTCGCCCGCGCCGAGACTTCGCCACGGTCGGTGACTGGCGCGCAAGCGGTCCATGCTCGTGGCAGGCGACATCAAATCCGGGCCGTTACCGTCACGCAGGATGCGCGGCCGCCGCGCGCTGCCAGCTTGTGAGACCCACGCCGACCGCCGAACTTGTGCGGGCATGCCGGCTTGCCGGCTAGCCGCCGCCGCCCAGTTCGGGACGTTGGGGTGGCCCCGGGCAGAGTTGCCCGATGCACGAAGCGGGCGGTGCGCGGCGCGTCTCCGGCGCCGTCCGGCCGCTCGCGGTGGTGAGCGCGCCGTCCCCGGCGCGCAGGGGTGTGGCCGTCGCCGCAGCGCTCGAGCTGCCCGCTGCGCCGTTCCGCAAGCCCCTTGCCCGGTGAGACGGCGTGTAGATTACCTTGCTTGAGCGCGGGCTCGCTGCGAGATTGCCTGACGGCGATGAAGCCGGTCCCACTCAGACGTCCGGACGCCAATCGGTCAAGGATGCTGCGCATCTCCCTGGTCCGAGGCCCATTCCTGACCCGGTACGCCTCAACAAGTTCGGCCTCACCGCCATCGCTGACACCCGGGTAGAGCGTGCCGATATTGTCCTCAGCGACAACCTTGAGCACGATGTCGGTCGACCCGGAAACCGTCTGCCACGCCGGGAGCAACGACCAGGTCACCTTCTCGGCAAGTGCACCGCTGATCTCGGCAGCGAATAACGATCTGCCCGCTGAGTACCCGCAGCACCTCGCCGCCCTGGTGCACGCGCATCGGGCAGCCTGGCCGCCGGGCAGCCGGCCACCGGCGATCATCAATCGCCTCAATGCTTGAGGCCGGCCTGCCAGCAGGTGAATGCCTCGCCCGGCGGCGCAGGGGCGACGGCAGCAAGGGTCATCCAGCAGTCCCGCCTGGTCGCCGTTTACCTAGCGGTCCGTGGTTCCCGGGCCCCAGGGCCGCCGCCGGGTGGTCGTCCTTGCCGGGCTGGCGCCGGGGCGGGGAGACTTTGTGGTGTGGCGTGTGGGTGGTCGCCGCTGTGCCGGCGGCCAATACCGGTGCGGGTGGCGTGGCCGACGATGCTGGCCGTCATCGTCATGCTCGGCGGTGCCGCCTGCGGCGGGGATGCAAACGCCGGGCCGGGGACCCGGTCTGCGGGCGGTGTCGCGCAGCTGCGGGTGGTGGCGACCACGGTGCTGTCGGCGCGGATGCGAGACCTGACCGTCGCCTCGCCCGCGCTCGGCGCGACGGTGAAGGTCCGCCTGCTGCTTCCGGTGCACTACGCGGCGCGGCCCGGGGCCCGCTGGCCGGTTCTGTACCTGCTGCACGGCTGTTGTGACACCTACCGGAGCTGGACCCGCTCAACCGACGTCGAGGCGCTGACCGCCCGTAGCGACGTGCTGGTGGTGATGCCCGACGGCGGGAAGGCGGGTTTTTACTCCGACTGGCTGACCGGGCCGCGCTGGGAAACGTTCCACCTGGCCGAACTGCGGCAGATCCTGCAGCGGGACTACCGCGCCGGCCCAGTCATGGCGGTCGCCGGCGCGTCGATGGGCGGCCTGGGCGCCCTGGCCTACGCCGCCCGCCACCCCGGATTGTTCCGCGCCGCCGCGTCCTTCAGCGGGATCACCGACACCCGCCTGAGCCCGCAGGAGCCGATGCGCTACATGGGCCTGGTCCGCTCCCAGGGTGAGAACCCCACTCACCTGTGGGGCGACCCCCGCCGCGACGCTGCGGTGTGGGCCGCGCACAACCCCTACGACCTGGCGCCCCAACTGCGCGGCACGGCGCTGTTCATCGCGGTCGGCACCGGGCAGCCCGGGCCACTGGATCCGGCCGGCACGGCGGCCAGCACGATCGAATCCTCGCTCGCCGCCGAAAACGCCGCCCTCGCCCGGCGGCTGCGCGCACTGAAGATCCCGGCACAACTCGACTTCTACGGCCCCGGCACCCACAGCTGGCCATACTGGCAACGGGACCTGCACCACGCCTGGCCCCTGCTCCAGCACGCACTCGGCACACGCTGAACACGCCCGGCGGCGATTCTCGGCCGAGGGGACGGAGGAACAGATCGACCCGCTCGGCGCGGTATTGACGGCATCCGGCAAACAGAAGCTGGCCCGCAGATCGGCGGCTACGCGCGCTGTTGGCCTCGCGGCTCGGCCACGCTCGGTGACCTGCTGGCGGACGGGCAAACTGGGGTCAGGCTGGCGGAGCCACCTGGGACGGTGCTGGGGTCGATACACCGGCCCGCGACCCGGGGCTGCGCGGCGCCGGGGATGGCGCTTGCTGCCGATGCGTCAGGCAATGACCCTGACGTTTTCCGCCTGGGGTCCCTTCTGGCCCTGGGTGATGTCGAGCTCGACCTTCTGCCCTTCTTCCAGGCTGCGGTAGCCGCCGCCGGTGATCGCGCTGAAGTGCACGAACACGTCCGGGCCGCCCTCGACCGCGATGAAACCGTAGCCCTTGTCGCCGTTGAACCACTTCACGGTGCCCTGCGTCATCTTGACCTCGTGGTTGTGCATGCGGCGCCCGCCATGGCCGGGGCCGCGCTCGCCATTTGCTTTGGCCAGCTTGCCACGGAACGCGCGGCGGCTGGAAACCGTGTGGCTGGCTAACTGCCCGGCAGCTGGAACTTTCCCGGCTCGGCCAGCGAGTGCGGCTGGAGCGAACACCCCGGCCGGGGGCGCGTGCCCGGCCCGGCCCGGGATCCCGGTCACGCTAGCTGACCGGCCGTCCCAGGGTTCACCCGGTGCCGGGCAGTGACCACAGGGCGCAGCGCGACCGTCGTGGTGATGCTGCGAGGTTGTCAGCGGCGGGCCCGCCCGCGCGGCCGGTGTGAGGGCCAGCCTGCCCGGGGCCGCGATGGATCCGGCTGGCCTTGCCCGCGGGCAGACCACTGGGCGGCCGCAGCGAAGGCGCCGTGCACCGGCCCCACCCGGCACGCCGGGACCGGTCGCGGCGAAACCGGCACGGCTGTCATTCATCGCTGGGCATGCTCACCCCAGATTGATTACGGACTTCGAGCCAGCCAGGTCCAGCCCGTAGCATGACCAGAATCTGGCAACCCGGCTCCGGGAACCCGGGGCAGATCGGTCTGGGAGACGGGGAGAAGCTCACGGGTTTGCGTCGGGTATGGGCAAGTTCGGCAGCTATCTTGGATGACCCGGCACCCGGCGGCGTGCGGGCCGCCCCTGACTGCGCCTAGTGTGATGTGGAAGAGGACGAGGCAGCGCTCTGATTTTTCTGTCATCTTGTCTTCGGGCACCTGGCAGACAGCGCGGGGTCAGCGGTATGGCCCGTCTTGTTGTCCCGCATGTTCGGGAGAAGATGCCCGTGTCGCGAGCCAGCCCGGCCAGCCAGGCGCCGAGCCCGCCGCGGCGCGCTGCGGGTCCAGCGGTCGACGAGGTGATCGCGGTGGAAGGCGCGGCAGGCTCCGGAACGGCATCTGCTAAAAGTGCGCGGGCCGGCTGCTCCCGGCAACTACCTGGTCGTTGCGCCGAAGCCGGGCCGGGTGCGGCTGCTCCGGCCGGCGAGCCGGAGCCAGGCACCGGCCAGGGCGGCGCCGCGGCTGCTGCCGGCCGCCCGCCGAAGGCGGCGGGCGGGCAGAGCCAGGACGGGCCGTTGGTTTCCGGCGGTGATGACGGGGGTCTTCCCGCCGCCCGGGTGGCAGCCGGCGGCGCTACGGCCGACCCGGTCAAGGACTACCTCAAGCAGATCGGCAAGGTGGCGCTGCTCAGCGCCGGGCAGGAGGTCGAGCTGGCCAAGCGGATCGAGGCGGGCCTGTTCGCCGATCACCAGCTCGCCGAGGGCAGCGGGGTGCTGCGTCCCGGTCAGAGCATTGACCTTGAGCGGGTCGCCGAGGACGGCAGGAGGGCCAAGAACCACCTGGTGGAGGCGAACCTGCGCCTGGTGGTCTCGCTGGCCAGGCGGTATGCCGGCCGGGGCATGCTGTTCCTGGACCTGGTCCAGGAGGGCAACCTGGGCCTGATCCGTGGCGTGGAGAAGTTCGACTACGCCAAGGGCTACAAGTTCTCCACGTACGCGACCTGGTGGATCCGCCAGGCCATCACCCGGGCGATGGCCGACCAGGCCCGCACGATCCGGCTTCCGGTGCACGTGGTCGAGGCCATCAGCAAGCTGGCCCGCGTCCAGCGGCAGATGCTGCAGGACCTGGGCCGCGAGCCCACCCCAGACGAACTCGCGGCCGAGCTGGGCATGACCCCGGAAAAGGTCATCGAGGTGCAAAAGTACGGCCGGGAGCCGATCTCGCTGCATACTCCGCTCGGCGAGGACGGCGACAGCGAGTTCGGCGACCTGATCGAGGACTGCGAGGCGATTCAGCCCGGTGAGGCGGTCAGCTTCACGCTGTTGCAGGAGCAGCTGCGCTCGGTCCTCGACACCCTGCCCGAACGCGAGGCTGGGGTGGTGTCCATGCGGTTCGGGCTGACCGACGGCCAGCCGAAGACCCTCGAGCAGATCGGCAAGGTCTACGGGGTCACCAGGGAGCGGATCCGGCAGATCGAGTCCAAGGCCATGTCCAAGCTGCGCCACCCGTCCCGGTCCAACGTCCTCCGCGACTACCTCGACTGACCCGACCGGCGGCCGGCAGCCCCGGGACGTAACCAGCGCTCCCCGCCCGGCTCGCAGGCGCACACAATGCCCAGGACTGGGCCGCC
>DASYQM010000233.1:0-4373 GCA_036005525.1 Streptosporangiaceae bacterium | reverse complement strand
CGACATGGGGCAGCTGGTGCGGGCCCGCCTGTCCCAGGGCGACTGGAAGACCGTCGCCGACCTGGCCGACTTCGAGGACGCCAACAACCCGACCGGTGACGAGGAGAACGTCAACCCCAACTCCGTGCTGGCGACACCCGGAGGCCAGGTCGTCGCGGACGCCGGCGCCAACGACCTTCTGCGGGTCGCGGCCAAGGGGACGGTCTCGGTGCTCGCCACGTTCCCCAACCGGTTGGTCGACGCGCCCCCGTTCCTCGGTCTCCCGCCAGGTACGCAGATCCCCATGGACGCGGTGCCGACCTCGGTCACCAAGGGCCCGGACGGAGCCTTGTACGTGGGACAGCTCACCGGGTTCCCGTTCCCGGTTGGCGGTGCGAACGTCTACCGCATCGTCCCGGGTCAGGCCCCTGAGGTTTTCGCCAGCGGCTTCACCAACATCATCGACATCGGCTTCGACCCGACGGGGACGCTGTACGTGCTGGAGATCTTCCAGAACGAACTGCTGTCCGGGGACCCGACCGGTGCCCTCATCCGGGTGGATGCGGACGGTACCCAGCACCTGGTGATGTCAACCGGTCTCAACACGCCAGGCGGTCTCGCGCTGCGCAACGGCGCGGCCTACGTATCCAACTGCGGCACCTGCGCAGGCGGCGGCACCGTGCTGCGCATCCCCCTGTGATGTAGCCCCTCGCGGCGGCCCGCATGATGCAGGTGAGCATCGCTGGTGGTGGTGCGATCGCGGTCATGTCATGAGGGGGCTTGATCACCCTCCGCCCGATCCAGCCTGCGCGTGCCGAGAACCTGTCCGCCCCAGGGTCACGCCGGGGGTCGATAATCGCCTGCGGCAGCGTGTGCAGTCCGCATGCCGTAGGACACGCCGATCGGATCCAGCGCGGTGCCAAACCTTCAGGCTGTGCTGGCTGGTCGTCGGACCGTTCTCGGCGCTAAGCCGTCGGCACTGGCTGCGCGCCGTTGACGCGCGAGCCAGCCTCTTGGTCCCGAACGCTGATCCGCCATGTCCGTTCGTGTAGGGTCTCAGTTCCCGTGACATGTTGATCTTCTGTGGCCTGCAGGTTGTCGGCAGTCTCACGAGTGGCCACACCGACTTGTGTCTCACTTCCGTGGCATTTCTTCAGTACCGCTGCGGACCGCGACATCGCGGCTCTTGGGGTCCGCCGGCCGCCTACCTGTGTGGTGGCGGTCCATGCGGGGGTATGGTCGGCGCATGGCTAGCCCCGGTGATCTCGATACGAGCTTTTCCGGCGACGGGAAAAAGGCGATCAATTTCGGCGGTGTCGACGCGGCGAACGTCGTGCTGGTACAGCCTAACGGGAGGATCGTCGTCGCCGGGGGTGGCGCGGCCGCGAACCGCTTTTGTGTGGCGCGGCTGCGCAGCAACGGCGTGCTCGACACCGCGTTCGGGTCGGGCGGGAAGCGGGTGATCGGCCTCGGCGGCGACAGCCTCGGTGAGTCCGCCTTCGGCGCGGCGCTGCAGCCCGATGGCAAGATCGTGCTCGCGGGAGGCTCGGGCGTGCGGGCCGCCGTCGCGCGCCTGAACCCGAACGGCTCGCTGGACACCACGTTCTCGGGCGACGGCAAAGAAGACCTTCAGCTGGGCGCCGGGCGCGATCAGTGGCGCTCTGGACGTGCTGGTGCTGCCGGACGGCAAGCTTGTGGTCGCTGGCTTCTCGGGGCCCGAGGGCGGGGACGTGCAGGTCGCGCGCCTGAAGGCGAACGGCGCGCTGGACGCGGCGTTCGGCACCGGCGGCAAGGCTGGGGTCGACTTCGGCGGCACCGACTTCGGCCTCGCGGTGGCGCGCCAGCCCGATGGCCGTCTTGTCGTGGCCGGCGGGTCGACGGCCGGCGGCGCCGTGGTTGCCCGGCTGCGGGCGAACGGCACGCTCGACCCGGACTTCGACGGCGACGGCCGCCTGATGCTGCCGGGGGGCGGCGAAGCGCGCGCCGTGCTGGTGCAGCCGGACAGCAAGATCGTCGTGGCGGGCAACCTGGGTCTGAGCGAGGTGATGACCGTCACGCGGCTGAACCCGAACGGGTCGCCCGACACCACGTTCGACGGCGATGGCACGGCGGTCATCGACTTCGGGCCGGGCAGCGACCGCGCCGAGGGCGCGGTGCTGCAGCCGGACGGCAAGATCGTCATCGCCGGCTCCACGCAGACCGGCGGGGGCGTCGCGGTCGCGCGCCTCAACGCCAACGGGTCGCCCGACACCACGTTCGGCGCCGCCGGGAAGGTGGCCGTTGACTTCGGCGCCGGCGCGGCCGGCCACGCGGTCGCGCTCCAGCCGAACGGCCGGATCGTTGTCGCCGGCCAGCGGTCGGGCGACGACTTCGCGGTGGCGCGCCTGCTGGGCTGAACCAGGCATCCGCGCGCCGGCAGGCCCCGGCCACCGGCCCAGCGGAACGGGCCGCCCGAGGCGGGCAGCACCTGCAGCGACAGTGTCATGCGCGTACCGGTCGCCGTGGCATATGTCCAATGCGTGATCCAGCGCTAACAACAGGGTTGGCTCTTTCCTCGTCCGCCTGACAGCTGCCGGGTTCTGAGCCTCAATTCACCGCGTAAATAAGGTTCCTGTGGGGCGCGTCGACGCGAAATGTGCCCTCTGACCTGGGACGATGGCCAATTGGCCAAACAGTGGCCAAGATCATTGAGATTTGGCCAGGATCATTGAGACGCTACAAGTCAGGATTTGGCGCGGACTAACGGTAGTTTGTTGACTGTGGAGCGGGTTGGCGGTATGCCGGTGGGTAGTGGCGTGAGGTGCTCAAGGATGAATGATGACGCGACGCCAGCCCTGTCCCGCGGCGCCGGGCCCGCTGGAGGGGTATGCAGCCCGGTTTGATGACCTGTTCGGCTCGCTGGCGCAGCGGCGGGGGTTCCGGGAGTACCTGGCCGGGCTGCTGGCGCCGCGGGACCGGAACAAGACGCTGACCGCGCTGGCCGGGGCGGAGCCGGTGACCGGGGCGGGCCACCCGGCGGTGCAGCGGCTGCAGTTCTTTCTCTCCGAGTCCCGGTGGGATCCCGGCCAGGTGAATGCCCGGCGGCTGGAGCTGCTGCTATCGGATCCGGCGACCGCCCCGCATGATGCGGGGGTGCTGGTGATTGATGACAGCGGGGACCGCAAGGACGGCGCGAAGACCGCGCATGTGGGTCATCAGTGGCTGGGCCGGTATGGCAAGACCGACAGCGGCGTGGTCACCGTCACCACGCTGTGGGCCGATGAACGGCTGTATTACCCGGTGCATGCGGTGCCCTACACCCCGGCCAGGCACTTTGCCAAGGGGAAGAACGATCCGGCGTTCCGGACCAAGCTGGCGATCGGCGCGGATCTGGCGATCCAGGCCCGGGGCGCGGGGTTTGCGTTCCGGGCGGTGGCCGCCGACAGCGCCTACGGGGACCAGGACGGGTTCCGGGGCGAGCTCGCCGCGGCCGGCTTGCCGTTCGTGATGGCCCTCAAGCCCCGCCGCGGGACCTGGGCCTATGGCGCCAACGCGCACACCCCGGTGGACGCGGCCCGCGCCCTGGCCTGGCACGGGCCGGAGGATCCCGGCGACTGGCAGCCGGTGACCCGGGCCTTCCGCGACGGGCGCACTGAGATCTGGTACGCCGCCGACGCGGCCCTGGGCTGGTGGGGGCCGGACGGCGCCCGGCGCCTAGTGGTAGCCACCGCCCACCCGGCCACCTTGCCGGAGAAAGCCACCTGGTACCTGGTCACCAACTTGCCCCTGCCGGGCAGCGCGCGCGAGGCTGAAAGCCCGCACCCGGCCGCGGGCCTGGCCGAGATCGTGCGGATCTACGGCATCCGGCACTGGATCGAGCAAAGCTACAAGCAGGTCAAAGACCAGCTGGGCTGGGCCGACTTCCAGGTCCGCTCCGATACCGCGATCCGCCGCCACCAGGCCCTGGTCAACTGCGCGTTCTGCTTCTGCTGGGGCGCCTGGTTCGCTGACCACCCGCCGCAGGATGCGGCGCCCCCGCGGCCAGAACCCGGCCGCGGAGAGAGGGGGCACCCACGCCGCCATACCGCTGCCGGCGCCGTCCTGGCCGCGGGCGCTGCGCGCGGTACGCGCCTGGCTTTCCCCCTGGATCGCACTGCAGCGCTGGTGGCCGGCATGGTCCAAGGCGCCCCCGCCCCCGCCGCTGCAAGCCCTGATCAACTCACTCGCGGCAGGCTGCGGCCTGCACCTCTACCTCCCGAATTAACAAACTACCGCTAAAGATTTTTAACTACGAGAGTTACAGACTGTGCTGACGGCTGGCGTGGTGTGCGCTATGCCGGTGGCATGAGGTATCCCGATGGTGGTGGGCTGACTGCGGCCGGGCGGGCCCTGCGTGAGCGGGTGCGGCTGGCGGC
>DASYQM010000232.1:0-2771 GCA_036005525.1 Streptosporangiaceae bacterium | reverse complement strand
GAGCCGCGCCGCCCCGGGGTAGCTGGCGTCGCGCAGGTGGGAGGGGACCGGCCCGGCCAGCCCCACCCGCACGTCCCCGGCGGCCGCGCTGATCGCCTTGATCACCGCGTTGGACTTGGGCGCCAGCGACAGGTGGATGGTGGCCTGCGCGAGGTTGATCCTGGCCTCGGGCAGACCGACGAACTCGACCGCCTGGGCGGCCGCGACCGCCGCCTGCAGGGCCGTCGGGTCGGCGAGCCCGACGTCCTCGCTGGCGTGGACGATGAGCCGACGGGCGATGAACCGGGGATCCTCCCCCGCCTCGATCATCCTCGCGAGGTAGTGCAGAGCGGCGTCGGCGTCGCTGCCGCGGATGCTCTTGATGAACGCGCTGATGACGTCGTAGTGCTGGTCTCCGCCGCGGTCGTAGCGCACGGCGGCCCGGTCCACCGCCAGCTCCAGGGTGGCGAGATCGATCTCGGCCCCGTCCGGCTGGCCGAGCGCGGCCGACTCCAGGTACGTCAGCGCCCGGCGGGCGTCTCCGCCGGCCAGCAGGACAAGGTGATCCGCGGCGTCGGGGGCCAGCCTGTAGCGGCCACCGAACCCGCGCTCGTCGGTGAGCGCCCGGCCGATCACCTCGCGCATGTCGTCATCGCCGAGCGGCTCGAGGGTGAGCAGCAGCGACCGGGACAGCAGCGGGCCGACCACGGAGAAGAACGGGTTCTCGGTGGTTGCGCCGATGAACGACACCCAGCGGTTCTCGACCGCCGGCAGCAGGGCATCCTGCTGGGCCTTGTTGAAACGGTGCACCTCGTCGATGAACAGGATGGTCTGGGCACCGGTCAGGCCAAGTTCCCTTCGGGCCGCGTCGATGGCCGCCCGCACGTCCTTCACCCCGGCCGTGACCGCCGACAGCTGTGTGAAGCGCCGCCTGGTCACCTCGCTCACGACATGGGCGAGGGTGGTCTTGCCGGTCCCGGGCGGCCCCCACAGCAGCAGCGACATCGCCGCGTCATGATCGATCAGTTTGCGAAACGGGGTTCCGGGGCCGGTCAGGTGCCGCTGGCCGATCACCTCGTCCAGGCTGTGCGGGCGCATCCGCACGGCCAGCGGGGCGGCACCGCGCGCGGCCTCCTCGGCAGCCTCATCGAAGAGGCTGTCCGCCTGCCCGCTGCCGGTTCTGCCCACGCAACGACACTATCCCGGCCAGCGGCCAGCCCATCCAGGTGCGGCAACCGCTGCCCGGCCATCACCCGCTGGGGCCACGGGGCTCGGGTACCGCATCGATACCCGCCTCCTTGCGCTGGGCCGACGTGATCGGGGAGGGCGCGCCGGTAAGCGGGTCGAGACCGGAGGCCGTCTTCGGGAAGGCGATCACGTCCCGGATGCTGCCGACGCGGGTCAGCAGCATGAGCAGCCGGTCCCAGCCGAACGCGATCCCGCCGTGCGGCGGCGGGCCGTACTGGAAGGCGTCCAGCAGGAAGCCGAACTGCGACCGTGCCTCTTCCGGGCTTATCCCAATCACGTCGAAGACCTGCTGCTGAACGGATGACTGGTGGATACGCAGCGATCCGCCACCGATCTCGGTGCCGTTGAGGACGAGGTCGTAGGCGTCGGCGAGCGCGTCGGCCGGTTCGACGGCGAATTTGTCCGCCCATTGTGGCAGTGGGGCGGTGAACGGATGGTGGACCGAGGTCCAGCCGCCCGCGCCGTCGTCCTCGAACAAGGGGGCGTCCACCACCCACAGGAACGACCACTGGCCGGGATCGATCAGGCCCAAGCGCTGGCCGATCTCCAGCCGGGCCGCGCCCAGCAGCTCCCGGGCCTGGCCAGGAGTGCCCGCGGCGAAGAAGATACAGTCACCCGCCGTCGCCCCGGCGGCATCCGCAAGCCCGGCCCGTTCGGAGTCCGACAGGTGCCGCGCGACCGGCCCTGACTCCGACACCGACCCGTCGGCGCCGATCGCCACGTAGGCGAGGCCGCGGGCGCCGCGGGCGCGCGCCCACTCCTGCCAGCCGTCGAGTTCCCGGCGCGATTGCCCGCCGCCGCCCGGCATGACCACCGCCCCCACGTGCGGGGCCTGGAACACACGGAACGAGGTCTGCCCGAAGTAGCTGGTCAGATCCACCAGTTCGCAGCCGAACCGCAGATCCGGCTTGTCGGACCCGAACCGGCGCATCGCCTCGGCATAGGTCATTCTCGGGATCGGGCGGGGCACCCGGTAGCTGGCCAGCTCGGCCCACAACCGCCCGACAAGGTCCTCAGCGACCTCGATCACGTCGTCCCGGGTGACGAAGCTCATCTCCAGGTCGATCTGGGTGAACTCCGGCTGCCGGTCGGCGCGGAAGTCTTCGTCGCGGAAGCAGCGGGCCAGCTGGTAGTAGCGTTCCAGCCCGCCAACCATGAGCAGCTGCTTGAACAGCTGGGGGGACTGCGGCAGCGCGTACCAGTTGCCCGGCTGCAGCCGCACTGGGACCACGAAGTCGCGCGCACCCTCCGGGGTGGAGCGGGTCAGGTACGGAGTCTCCACGTAGACGAAGCCGTGCGCCCGGAGCACCTCGCTGGCCAGGTAGGTCGCCTCGGACCGGATGCGCAGGGCCGCGGCCGTCTCCGCGCGCCGGATGTCCAGGTAACGGAAACGCAGCCGGACATCCTCGCTCAGCTCCCCGCCCCCTTCGACCGGGAACGGCAGCGGGGCGGCCTCGGACAGCACCTCCAGCCCGCCCGGGCCGCCCGGCCCGCCCGCGACCACTTCCACCTCGCCGGTGACCCGCACGCAGAACTCGGCCCGC
>DASYQM010000231.1:0-5173 GCA_036005525.1 Streptosporangiaceae bacterium | reverse complement strand
CCCCGGTGGCGGGCATCCGGCCCGGCAGCGGGGATAGGCGCGCCGACCGCTGAACGGGCCGGGCGGGGCGGAGCCGCCGTGGTACTCCGGGGCCGGGAGAGCCGGTCACATGGGGAAGGGCGGCAGCGGTTACGCGAAGGGAGGAGGCTGCAATGCCGCAAGATGCGCCGCCGAACGGCAGCGCCCAGGATCAGGCCCGGAACGGTTCCTGGTCCAGGGTAGCGGGGATGCAGGCCAAGCTTCACCATTGGGCGGTGGCCGATCCGGGCCGCCGGTTCGATGACCTGTTCAACTTCGTGCACGACCCGGCGACGCTGTATGTGGCGTACTGCCGGGTCGCGGGCAACCGGGGCGCGAACACCCCCGGCGTGGACGGCACGACTGTCCGATACGTCGAGGAGCGCGTCGGGGTCCGGGAGTTCCTGGACGGCCTGCGCGCCCAGCTCAAGTCGGGCGCGTTCGTGCCGCTGCCGGTGCGGGAACGGCTGATTCCCAAGCCGGGAGGGTCGGGGAAGCTGCGCAAGCTGGGCATCCCCGCCCTGGCGGACAAGGTCGTCCAGGCCGCGCTGAAGCTCGTGCTCGAGCCCGTCTTCGAGGCGGACTTCGAGCCGGTCTCCTACGGGTTCCGGCCCGGGCGGAGAGCGCACGACGCGATCGCCGAGATTCACCGCTACGGCACCTGCGGGTACCGCTGGGTGCTGGATGCGGACGTCGAGGCGGCCTTCGACAACCTGTCCCACGCCGCGGTCATGGGCCGGGTGCGGGTCAGGGTCAAGGACAAGCGCGTGCTCGCGCTGGTGAAAGCGTTCCTCAAGGCCGGGGTCCTCACCGAGACCGGCCTGCGGGAGGGCTCGCACACCGGCACTCCGCAAGGCGGGATCTTGTCCCCGCTGATCTTCAACGTGGCGATGTCGGTGCTCGACGAGCACCTGCACCGGCCGTGGAAGCCCGGCGGACCGATGGAGACTCGCTCAAAGCGCGGGTGGCGCCGGGCCAAGGGCCTGCCGAACTGGCGGATCGTCCGCTACGCCGACGACTTCGTCGTGCTCGTGCACGGCACCCAGGCCGACGCCCAGGCTCTGCGCGAAGAAACCGCCCGTGTGCTCGCTCCGCTGGGGCTGCGGCTGTCACCAGCCAAGACCCGGATTGTGCACATGAGCGAGGCGTTTGACTTCCTCGGCTTCCGCATCCAGTGGAAACGCCAGCGGGGCAGCGCCGACTGGCACGTCTACACCTTCATCGCCGGCCGGCCCATCCGGTCGCTGAAGGAAAGGATCCGTGCCCTGACCTACAGGAACTCGCAGCAGAACCCATCCAGCGTGCTGATCCGGCTCAACCAGGTCATGCGCGGCTGGGCGAACTACTTCCGGCACGCGGTCTGCAAGCACACCCTGGGCAAGCTGGCGAATTTCGCCTGGTGGCGGGTGATCCGCTGGCTCAGGACGCTGCACCACTGGCGCTGGAAGGACGTCCGCAAGGCCTTCACCACCCCCGACGGGCGGTGGAAGCCGATCACGGCAGGCGGGGTCGAACTGTTCAGCATGGCGACGGTGCCGTCACCCGGTACCGCTACCGAGGCAGCACGATCCCCAGCCGGTGGGTTCTCAACCCCGCCTGACGGCAGCAACCGTGGAGAGCCCGTTGCGCTGAAAGGCGCACGGCGGGTTCGGCGAGCGGCCTGGGGAAACGGACCAGGAGCAATCCCGGCACCGCGCCCCAGGCCGACTCAACGATCCCATGATCATGGCTTGCGGCACCCCAGCCGCGGAGGGCACGACCGGGCCGACGCCACACCGAGCACGTCACGTGAGCAAAGCCGTCAGCCACCGTGGCCCGGTGACGGCCGCACCCGCTGCCACGCACCGTCGCCGCAGTTCCCGGTCCGCGGTGACGACGAACCGGCGACCCGGTAGCCGGCCAGCCAGGTCGGCGATCGTGTCGTCACCTGCCGCTGGGGCGGCCACCACCCGCACCGCCTCGGCGCTAGACAAACGGTCCAGCACCGTGCGGGCCTTACCCTCCACCACCAGCACGAACTGCGGGTACCAGCGGTCCAGGGCCGCTTCGTCGCCATCACCGGGCAGCCGGGCGACGCCGTCGGCCGCCAGAACCGCCAGCTCGCCGTGCAGCCGCAGCATCGCGCCGGCCCGGTCATGCCACCAGCCGTCGGCCCGCGACCCCATCACGTTGGCGCCGTCAACGATCAGGGTGACCGGCTCGAGGGCCTTGCGTATGACCGGCCAGGTGGCGGCAAAACCCGGATGCAGCGCGAGCGATGCGACGTCGTCGGCCGGTATCCAGGCGGTCTCGGTGGCCTCCTGGCCGGGCCGCACGGTGAACGGCTCCGTGGCCTGGCCAATCAGGGTCTGGTAGCTCCAGCCGCCGTGATCGTCGTTGAGCAGGCCGTGAATGTGAACTACACCCGGAGGCGCGCCGCACTCCTCGGCGGCCTCCCGCATCGCCGCCTCGGCAGGAGACTCGTGGCTGTCCCGCGCCCCGCCGGGCGGCCCCCAGGTGCCGCCGTGATGGCTCCAGCCGGCCCGCCGGATGAGCAGAACGAGCGGCCGCCCGGCACTGTCCGGCGCCCAGATCAGCAACCCGGCCGCGCCGTGCCTTCCCCAGTGCCTGTGGTCCTGGTCGCAGCCGACCCAGCCGTTGCCATCGCCTTGCGTCATTTCAGCCGACGATAGCTCAGGCAGCGACCGTCCCGGCCGGGCTCACGGCCAGAGCCGACGATCCTGCTACCTGGCGTCGGTGCCCACGCCCCGTAAGGTGGAACGCATGGCCGAGTTGATGCTTCAGCAGAAAATCACCAGGATGCGTCAACGGCGGACCGCCCCGCTGATCCTCGAACTGGATCTCACCGACGGGCTCGCCGAGGAGCCGCCCACCGATCCTGTCTCCACCTTTCTCACCATCCGCCGCCCCCGCCTCGCCGACGTGCTGGATGGGCTGCGCCGCGCCCGCACCGATGACCGGGTGCGGGCACTGGTGGTCAAGGTCGGCGGGCGGGCGATCGGGCTGGCCCGAGTCCAGGAACTGCGGGCCGCCGTGCGGGAGTTCGCCCGGTCCGGCAAGGCGACGGTGGCCTGGGCGGAGACGTTCGGCGAGTTCTCGCCCGGGAATGTGCCGTATTACCTCGCCACCGCGTTCGACCGGATCTACCTCCAGCCATCCGGGGAACTCGACCTGACCGGGATCAGCCTCCAGCAGTTGTTCTTCCGCGACACGATGGACAAGCTCGGCCTGGACTACCAGGTCGCGAAGCGGCAGGAGTACAAGAACGCCGCCGACCGGCTCACTGAGCGGGGATTCACCGGGCCCGCCAGGGAGGCGATGCAGCGGGTCGCGGCCTCGATCACGCAGCAGCTCACCGAGGCGATCGCCGAGCGGCTGAAGATCGGCGACGGCGAGGCCAGGGCGCTGATCGACCACGGCCCGTTCCTGGCCACCGAGGCGCTGAACGACCGGCTGGTGGACGCCCTCGGTTACCGGGACGAGGTCTACGCCGACGTCCGCAAGGACGCCGGACCCGATGCCTTCCTGCTCTACCTCGGCCGCTACCAGCGCTCCCGCGCCATCGCCCAGCGTGCGCGCAAGCTGCCCAACCCGTCCGAAAACGTGGTCGCCCTCATCCACGCGACCGGACCGATCCGGCGCGGCCGCAGCGGTCGTGGCCCCGCCAGCGGCGGGGCGATGGGATCCGACACGATCGCCGCCGCGCTGCGTGCCGCCACCAAGGACCACCGGGCCCAGGCGATCGTCCTGCGGATCAACAGCCCGGGTGGCTCCTACGTGGCGTCCGACACGATCTGGCGTGAGGTGGTGCGGGCCCGCGCGGCCGGCACGCCGGTGGTCGTGTCGATGGCGGACGTGGCCGCCTCCGGCGGCTACTTCATCGCCATGGCGGCCGACGCGATCGTGGCGCAGCCGGGCACACTCACCGGCTCGATCGGGGTGCTCGGCGGCAAGCCTGTCACGGCCAATCTGCTGGAGCGGGCCGGGGTGAGCGTGGACGCGGTGACCGAGGGCCGGCACGCGGACATGTTCACCACCACGCGCCCGTTCAGTGACGAGGAGTGGGCGAGGCTCAACACCTGGCTCGACCGGATCTACGAGGATTTCACCAGCAAGGTCGCTGACGGCCGTGGCCTGTCCATGGACCAGGTCCACGATGTCGCGCGGGGGCGGGTGTGGACTGGGGCGGACGCGGCGGCCAACGGGCTGGTGGACGAGCTTGGCGGGCTGGAGACGGCGGTGGCGCTCGCCCGCCGCAAGAGCGGCCTGCCGGACACCGCGCCGCTTCGGCTCTTCCCGCGCGCCCACCCGCTGGACCGGCTGCGCCCGCCGGAGTCGAGTGAGGACCGGGCCGCCGCTCGCGCCGGCCTGTTCGCCGAGAGCTGGGGGTCGGTCTGGCAGCTGGCGGCCGGCGCAGGCCTGCCGCTCTTCGGGCCGTTGCAGCTCCCGGGACGGTGGATCATCCGGTGACCGAACGCCTCGCGCCCGGCCAGGCGTCGCCACCTGGCTCAACCCCGTCCGGTGAGCATGTGCATGGCCTCGCGGAGGCGCTGGCATCGTTTGCGACTGGTGTCACCCTGGTGATGGTGGCGGATGGGCGGGACGACATCGGGACCACGGTGAGCGCGTTCTGCCCGGTGTCGCTGTCGCCGCCGCTAGTGCTCGTCTCGCTGATCGCCGGCTCCTACCCGGCCGATGTGCTCGGCCGGGTGGACAGGTTCGCGGTGACTATGCTCGCGGCAGGGCAGCGTGCGCTCGCCGGCCGGTTCGCCGTGGCGGGCCGGCCGGGCGCCCGGCTGCTGCTGGACGGGGTCCCGCACCAGCGTGGCCCCACGTCGGGCGCGCTCATCCCCGACGGCGGTGTGGCGGCGCTGGAGTGCGAGGCCGTCCAGCGCGTCCCGGCCGGGGACCACCTGCTGGTCATCGCCTCGGTACTGCGGGTCCCCTACGTGGCCGAAACCGGCGAGCCGCTGATCCGCTTTGCCAGCCGCTACCCCGGCCTCCGTTAACTGGGCCTCCGTCAGCCCAGCTCCGTCCGCCCGGCTCCGTTAGCCCCGCCTCCGCCAGCCCGGCCTCCGCCAGGCAGGCCTCCGCCACCCCGGCTCCGTTAGCCCCGCCTCCGTTAGCCCGGCCTCCGCCAGCCCGGCCTCCGCCA
>DASYQM010000230.1:0-8277 GCA_036005525.1 Streptosporangiaceae bacterium | reverse complement strand
TCGTACTACCGCCTCCCACGGGACTCGGGCAAGACCTACGACTACTTCCATATCAACTCCATCGCTCTCGCGCCCGATGGTGACCTGCTCATCTCGTCCCGCAATACCTGGACCGTCTACAAGGTCGCCCGCCGGAGCGGCGCGATCCGGTGGCGGCTTGGCGGGAAGAAGTCCGATTTCAAGGCGGGGCCAGGCGCTGCCTTCTCCTGGCAGCACGACGCGCAAATGCCCGCGCCGGATCTGCTCACCGTCTTCGACAACGCCTCCGCGCCGCCGGAGGAGCCCACGTCACGGGCTCTCCTGCTGCACGTGGACACCGCGGCCATGCGGGTCACGCTGAAGCACGCGTACGCGCACCCGGCCGGCCTGCTCGCCGATAACCAGGGAAGCATGCAGCTCCTGCCGGACGGACGGGTGTTCGTCGGCTGGGGTGCCCAGCCGTACTTCTCCGAGTTCGCCGCCAACGGCGAGTTGCTCCTGGACGGCCAGTATCCCCTCAACGACCAGTCCTACCGCGCTTTCACCTTCAAGTGGACCGGGCGCCCCGCCGACAAGCCGGCTGTCGCCGTGCGCCCCAACCCGGCCCGTGGCTCGGCCGTCCACGTCAGCTGGAACGGCGCGACAGACGTCGAGACGTGGAAAGTTCTCGCCGGCCGGAGCCCATCCGCGCTGGCGGCGGCCGGATCACAGCGGCGGGGCGGTTTCGAGACGATAATCTCCGTGAACAGCGAGGGACCCTACTTCGCGGTGACCGCGCATGACTCCAGCGGCCGGCAGCTCGGCCAGTCCACGACCGTCAAACGAACTGCTGCCTAAGGACATGCCCGGCGGGGGAGAGCCGGCCGGACGGGTTCCGCTTGGCTTCCCGCGGGCGCGGCGGGCGCGGGCTAGCGCAGTGCCGGTGCGGTCGGGTCGTGTGCGCTGAACACCTCGATGTCGGGCCGCTCGGCGGTGAGGCGGCGGAGCCGGTCTTGGTTGGCGATCCGCTGCGGCCGGTTGGTGGTCACGATGGCTTCGAACAGGCGCACCCGGGCGGTGCAAGCGCGCCTGGGCCCGTGCACTTCGCGAGCGTCGTAGAAGGCGTCTCCCGCGTCGAGCAGCCAGCCCTGCGCGGTTTGGACGGCGATGCCGCAGTGGCCGGGGGTATGCCCGAAGAGGGGGATGGCGATGATCTGCTCCGGCAGGCCGGCGAGGACGCGCACCGCGCCGAAGCCGCACCACGGCTCGCCCTGTTCCGAATAGGTCTGCCACTTGGGGCCGTGCGCCCACATGGGCGGCCGGTAGCGCCCCCGCGCCCGGGCGCCCTTGCGGGCCGTGGCGGCGGCAAGCTCTGCCTCGTGGACGTGCACGGCCGCCCAGGGGAAGTCCGACAGGCCGCCGACATGATCGAGGTCCAGGTGGGTCTGCACGATGTGCCGGACGTCGCGGGGGTCGAACCCGAGCGCCGCGACCTGCCGGATGGCGGCCAGCGCAGGGTTGATCGACGGGCGGGCGTAGCCATATGCGAACGCCCGCCCGAGCCGCGAGCTGATAGCGGCGTAATCGGCGGTCCCAAGACCGGTGTCCACCAGGACCAGCCCGGATGTGGGAGTCTCGACCAGCAGCACATGGCAGGCCAGCGGCAGGCCCCCCAGCACGATGCGCTGGATATGAGCGCAGCTGAGGTGGTGGATCCGGATATCAGCCATGTTCCAGCCTGCCCGGTCCGCGACCCGGCAGGCAACGAGGCGCCGTGCGTCATGACCGGGACGGCTGGTCCGGATGGTGCTGGCGCCGGCTCCGGAGCCCGGCGTAGTGGTCCCACCAGGTCGCGCTGATCTCTTCCTCGGTGAGGCCGAGGTCGTAGGACGGCGAGACGAGCGGGAGGGCCCGCTCGACCCTGACCGTGACGAGGCTGACGATCCGCGAGCGGGCATCCCGCATTGGCGGAGTGCCGTTCTCGTAGAAGGCGAGGATCTCATCGAAGACCGGGCCCTCGGTCAGGACCGCGGCCTCTCCCTTGAAGCGGTAGCCCTTCCGGGCGATGGGATCGACGACGTTGACCTCGACGGCCGGGTTGGCCCGCAGGTTCGCAACGGTCCCCGGGGACATGATGTCGGCGAACACGAGGTGCTCGTCGTCCCAGACCCTGGTCGTCCCCTTGGGCGACAGGCTGGGGGTCCCGTCCGGGCCTACGGTGGCCACGAACCCCAGCCGCTGCTCGCGGACCACCCGCTTCATGTCCTCGGTCAGAACCGCGCCGCGTTCCGGCTGTCTGGCGGTCACCGCTCAACCCCCTTCCGTACAGGCGCCCAGCCCATTCCCGGGAGGATCAGCCGGCCGCGCAGGATGACCGCTCGCGGCCCGTCTAGCTGGCTGAGGTCGCGGCGCGGGTCGGCGTCGTAGATGACCACGTCTGCGGGCGCGCCCTGAGTCAGGAGCGGAACCTGCGGTGCAGGTCGCGCACCTGCTCCGCCAGCTCGGGGACCGGGCCCGCCACCACGAGACCGGGAACCACTTCCGTGATCGCCAGCGGCAGGACCGGGGCCGGGCTGACTCCCAGCTCGGCGAGCCAGACGCCCAGCTGCTGCGACGAGGTCGCGTACGCGATGCGCCCCAGCCCGACCCAGCCGTGGGCGGCGGCGCACATCGGGCAGTGCTCACCCGAGGTATAGACGGTCGCGGCAGCCCGTTCCTGCGGGGCCATGTTCGCCGCCGCCCATCGCGCCAGCGCAAACTCCGGGTGGCGCGTCGCGTCCCCCGCCGTCACCTCGCGGTTCCGGTCCTCGGCCAGGACGGTCCCATCCGCGGCGACGAGCACGGATCCGAAGGGATGGTCGCCCGCCGCAACGGCCTCCGCCGCCAGCTCCACGCAGCGGCGCAGGTGTGGCAGATCGGCCTCGGTGACCGCTGTTGTCATGGTTGCTCCCTCAGGTGGCGTGTTCGTGCCCAGACGGTCGCGAGCGCCTGCCAGGCCGCCTCCGGGTGACGTGTTTCGTCCGGATCACCGCCGAACGGATCGAGCACGACGGTGTCGGCGCCGAGCAGACGCAGCTGGGCGAGGTCGTCGAGGACCTGGTCGATCGTTCCCTCACCGGCAAGGCGCCCGGTGCCGGTGACCGGCGCTTCGGCCAGCCGCAATGCGATGCGCGGCACCAGGCCGGGCACCGGCCGCCGCTGCTCGCCCGCGAGCGTCGTCATCCGGCTGACCGCCTCGCGCAGCCAGGGCATGGTGAACCGCAGCGGATGCCACGCCTCGCCCAGACGCACCGCCCGGCGCACGCCCGCATCGCTGTTGCCGCCGACCCAGATCGGTATCCGCCCACCGCGGTAGTCCGCCTCGTCTTCCCACGCCGCGCGGACGGCCCGCAGGTAATCGTCGGTCAGCTTCCCCCGCTGCCGGAAAGGGACGCCGAGCGCGCCGAACTCCTGCGCCGCCCAGCCGGCGCCCACCCCGAGGACCAGGCGCCCCCCGCTGAGGTCGTTGAGGTTCGCGGCCATCCGGGCGATCAGCAGGGGGTGGCGGTACGGCACGATCAACACGGTCGTCCCGAGCCGGACCCTGCCGGTGATGCCGGCCAGCCAGGCGAGCGTGGTAAACGGTTCGTAGAACGGCGCCGGATACTGCTCGGCGACGTCGGGGGTCACCGCGATGTGGTCGGAGATCATCAGCAGGTCGAAGCCGAGTCCTTCCACCGTTTGTGCCCAGCAGCGCAGCACGCCCGGTTCGGTGCCCGGTCCGAAGTTCGGCACGTTCACGCCCAGCCGCACCGGGCAAGGCTACCCACCCGATCATCCAGAACGGAATGGATGCGCTGCCGCGATGGCAGACCCCTCGGAGCAGTGCCGGGTGACGGGCTTGTTCGTGGCCGGCGCCGGCCAGCGCTCACGGAGGCACACTCGGCCGCCAGCCGCGTCCGCCAGTCCGTCAGTAGCTGAAGGTGGTTGCTGCGTCGTCGCCGATCCATTCCCACAGCTGGACGCTGCCGCCGAGCTCGGCGTTGGCCAGCAGGTTACCCTTGTCGAGCTGCTTGGCGTTGAAGCAGATCGGGCAGACCAGGTACCGCCCGGCCGCCTTCTCATAGCGCACGAGCAGGTCGCGCAGGGGCGGGCAGCCGTCGCAGGCGACGCCGACGGCCACGCCGTCCAGCGCCAGCCGGACCGCCTCTTTGGCCTGGAAGATCAGGGTCGGCCGGCCCGCTTCGGCGGCGCCGACCGCGACCAGGAACGCCACGGTCACCTGTTCGGGGTCTTCCAGGCCGGTGGTGAGACTGATCACTGCCTTTCCAGCCATCGCTGCCTCTCTCTCCTCAGGTGCGGCCGGCCTGCTCCAGCTCCCGGCCACTCACCGGTGCTGGGCCGACGGTAGGACGGGCGGAAGCTCGCCGGATACCGCAGAACTACGGCATTTCCCGGGTTCCGGCCTGGAGACGGCCTACTCCGGCACCCCCGCCAGCTCGCGGGAAGATCCCGTGGTCCCGGCCCGGCAGGCTGGGTCAGAACTCCGAGTCGAGCCACTCCTGGAACGTCGGGCCGGCCAGGATGGCGCCGGGGCCCGGCAGCGTAGCGCCGTTCACGTTCAGCTCACGGTCGGGGTCGGCCGGGTCGCTCACGCCCTCGATCTTCGCTGGGTGGCCGCGCCGGGCGGCGAGCAGCATCGCCATCTCGACCAGGCTCTCCTCCCGCGGGCCGGCGACTTCGGTGACCGGTTCCCAGGCCGTCCCAGGCTCGGTGGCCAGGTCGGCGAGTATCTCGGCGACGGTCCTGGCCGCGACGAGCTGGGTGCGCATCTGCGGCACGTAGCTCACCTCGCCGCGGGTCCCCCAGTCCACGAGCTGCGCGACGAACTCGTGGAACTGTGCGGCGCGCAGCACCCGCACCGGGACAGGGCCCGCCTGCATGGCCCGCTCGTGTGCGATCTTCGCCGCGCCATAGCCGGCGGTGAAGCGGTCGGTGCCGATGATGGACACCCCGACCATCCGTCGCACGCCGGCCCGCCGGCCGGCCTGCTGCAGGTTCCGGGCGGCGGTTATGAAAAACGCGGTGGCCGCCTGCTGCTCGGACGAGGGCCCGGTCGCCGTGTCAATGACGCACTCGACGTCGGCCAGCGCCGCGGCGAGGCCTTCCCCGGTGATCACGTCCACTCCATGTGAGCGCGACATCGGCACGACGTCATATCCCCGCGCGATGAGCACGTCGGCTACGTGATGGCCGACTCGTCCCGTCGCCCCCGCGACTGCGATCTTCCTTGGTGATGGCATGGTTCGTCTCCCTTCATGGGTCTTCAACGCCCTGTGCTGGGTCACGCCACCGGTAGCCATTGCGCCACGCGCTCGGCGACCATGATCGTTGAAAGGTTGGTGTTCGCGGCGGGAATGGCTGGCATCACCGAGGCGTCCGCCACCCACAGCCCGTCGGTCCCGTGGACCCTCCCGCGGGCGTCGACCACCGCGCCGTCGTCTGGGCTGGGTCCCATCGCGCAGGTTCCCACTGGGTGGTGGTAGGTGCCGGCCCGTCCCCGGATCGAGCGGGCCAGCGCGGCGGTGTCGCCATCTCCGATCGCGGGCCCGGGAGCGAGCTCGGCGCCTGTGACGAACCCGGCGAGCGGCGGTGTGCGGCTCAGCCGGCGTGCCTCCAGGGTCGCCTCCACCATCCGCGCCATGTCCTCGGGATGGCGCAGATGGGCGAGGTCGATGTGCGGCGGATCGCCCGGGTCGGCCGAGCGCAGCCGCACCGTCCCCCGCGAGCGCACCGACAACAGCCCGGTGACGATGCCGAACACGCCGCCGGACGGGCTGGCGTCGTCGTCGAACGGGCCGGCGGCGAACAGGTGCAGATCGGGCGGCCCATCCGGCAGGGCATGACGTGAGCGCATCGTGAGCATCATCTGGAAGCGGGGCCCGGCATAGCCGGGCGAGGTGGGCAGGTCGACGGCGGCCAGCGGGTGGTCGATGAGGTTGCCCCCGACCCCGGCGAGGTCGGCGGTCACCCGGATACCAAGCCCGCGCAGCCCGGCGGCAGGCCCGATACCCGAGCGCATCAAGATGACGGGGCTGGCGTAGGAGCCGGCGGCGAGCACAACCACGTCGCTTTCCACGATCTGCCCGCCGGCGGTCCGGATTCCCCGCGCCGTGGTGCCGCGCAGCTCCACCCGGTCAACGACGGTGCCGGGCCGGATGGTCAGGTTGGGCCGGCCGCGCGCCGCCGCGAGGTGCGTCAGCGCGCTGCTCATGCGCAGGCCGTCGCGCACGTTGCGGGGTCCCGGGCCGATCCCCACGGCGCCGGGCCGGTTGTGGTCACCGACCACCGCGTGTCCGGCGGTGGCGGCGGCGTCGGCGAAGGCCCGCTGCAGAGGCGACCATGCGCCGGGCGGGCCGGCGAATCGGGACCGGCCCGTCGCTGCCGTGCCAGTCCCCGCCGAAATCGGCGTCGGACTCGACGGCGACCATGACCGGCAGCAGCTCGGCGAACGACCAGCCGGGGTTGCCCCTGGCCGCCCAGCCGTCGTAGTCCGCCGGCCATCCCCGCAGCGCGAAACAGGCGTTGGTCGCCGAACAGCCGCCGACCAGGCGACCCCGGGGCAGCGGGATCGAGTGCCCGGACTCGTCCGGGTCCGACACCAGGCCCCAGTCGTGGCTCATGGCCGGCATGGATTCATCCGCGATGTCGGGCGGCAGATCCGCAACCCGCGGATAGTCCGGGCCCGCCTCGACCAGCAGCACGTCGAGGCGCTCGTCCGCACTGAGACGGGCGGCCACCACGCAACCGGCCGACCCGCCGCCCACCACCACGACGTCGTATCCCATACCAGCGACTGCCCCCGTTGCCACACCCCGGATAGCAGGTCTATTGCGATGGTCTGCGCGACCTGGGCCTCAAATGTACTGCCACGTGCCGTTCAAGGCCCGGCGGGTAATCTCCGGCGTGTTGACCCAAGAAGAAGTAGCCCGTAAAGGACTGCGCCCTCCTAAACGTCCCCGCGATCTGAGCTTGCCTCAGCGTCCCCGGGTAGCGGCGTCGTACTGCTCAACAACGCTCGCCGGGATGCGCCCGCGGTCACTGACCGGAATGCCCTTGTCTTTCGCCCACGCCCGGATGTCGCTGCTGCGCTGACGGCTCGATGCGGTGCGCACCGACCGGCGCCGCTGTCCCCTTCCTGCCCTGCGCGCATGTTCGATGAAGGGCGCGAGCTGCCTCCGGAACGCCCTCGCGTTCTTCTTATTCAGATCGATCTCGTACTCCGAGTTGCCCAGCCCGAACCGCACCGTCTCGTCCGCCGGCCCCCCGTCAAGATCGTCTTCTAGCGCGACGCTTATCCTCGTTGCCATCTCCACCTCCATGACTGCGATGGGCTTATCTGCACGGTACCGACCAAACGCGATGCCCTAATAACCGCGACACCCCTTACCGGCCGCTCCTATGGGCACATTTGCCAGCCGGCCCATGGAATCCGGCGGAATCGCGCGGACGGTAGGGGGATCGTTGCGCCGGGTAACCGGCGGCACGGGCAGGGACGGCCCGGGGCAACTGCGCGCCGCGCCCGCGTTCAGAATGGATTGACCGCGCAGAACTCGCCGGCGAAAGCAACGAAGGAGCCGCAGCCATGAGCGAACTGGATGTCATCGTCATCCACATCCGTGCCGAGCAGGTCGCGGAGTACGAGCGCCTTTTCGCCGAACGGGAGCTGCCGCGCTGGCGCGAATACAAAGCACGGGGCGCGTTTATCAGCGCCCGGATCTCCCGCACGGCGTTCGGCACCGACCAGCGGAACGACGTGGCCAAGTACGTCATCGTCGTCGAGGTCCCGACCCATGCCCAGCACAGCGAGCACGACGCCGACCCCGGCTTCCAGGAGTTCAACCGTCTCGCCGACGCGCTGCAGCCCGAGGACCCGCTCGTGTACGGCGGAGAGGTGTTGCACGCCGTCTGACCGGCGGCGCGTCACGCCTGCATCACATGCCGAACCGGCCACGTGGCGGCGAGGGCCCCCACCGTTCCGGCCCAGTCAGCGGTCAGGGGGTCGGCATCGTGGCGGCGATCCGTTCCCCCGGTAGCGGCCGGACAGGCTGGCTGCCGAGTGCCGGGCGTAGTCGGAGCAGCGGAGCCGGACCGCGGCGGAGATCCCCCTGGCCCGGCAACGGTCGGCCGTGCCCGGATTCGTTCATGTGCGTGAGCCTGCCCGGGTCCCTGATGAACGTCTGTACCAGTCCCGAGCCGCAGCCGACGGGGTCATCCATCGCGTTGACGTGCGTGTCGTTATGGACCAGGATCCAGCGGGCCGGCGGGCCCATGTCCCGG
>DASYQM010000229.1:0-9238 GCA_036005525.1 Streptosporangiaceae bacterium | reverse complement strand
GCGCAAGTCCTGGCCGCGTCGTCCACGCCTGGTGAGGCCGGCGTCGCTGCCGGCCTCACTGTCGCTGCGCTGCGCCGGGGGGCGGCCGGCCACCCCGTCGAACTGGTGACGGCGACCGACGGCAACCACGGGCGGGCGGTGGCGTGGATGGGCCGGCTGCTCGGCCTGAAGGCCCGCGTGTTCGTGCCGAGGGTGGTCCCGGCTGAGGCCTCGGCGGCGATCGCCGCGGAAGGCGCCACGGTGACGGTGGTGGACGGGCCCTACGACCGGGCGGTCGAGCTGGCCGCCGCCCGCGCCGCTGCCGGGCGGCGGCGCGCACTGGTGCAGGACACGGCGTGGCCGGGCTATGAACGCGTGCCCGGCTGGATCGTGGAAGGCTACGGCACCTTGCTCCGCGAGGTCGACGCCCAGCTCGCCGAGCACGGCCTGCCCGGCCCCGACCTGGTCGGCGTGCCGGTCGGCGTCGGGTCTCTCGCGCAGGCGGTGGTGGCGCACTACCGCAGCCGCCCGCCGCGGCGCGGCACCTCCGCGCCGGCGGTGCTGTCCGTGGAACCGGACACGGCCGCGTGCCTGCTGGCAAGCCTGCATAACGGAGCATCGCGCTCGGTGCCGACCGCAGACACCGTGATGGTGGGGCTGAACTGTGGCACGCCCTCCAGCCTCGCGTGGCCGGTGCTCGCCGCCGGCCTGGACGCGGCGACCGCGGTCCCCGACCGGGCCGCCGTCCGGGCGGCGGCCGATCTGGGCCGGCTCGGCGTCCCGGCCGGGCCCTGCGGAGCGGCGCCGCTGGCTGGCGCCCGTGCGGCGCTGACGGGCCCAGGTGCGGGCGGGCGCCGCGATGGGCTTTCCGTGACGTCATCGTCGGTGCTGGTGCTGCTCAGCACCGAGGGAAAGCGACCGGCCACCGCGCCCTGACCCGCCGGCGCCGGTCAGCCTGCGCTCGCCGAATACCCAGATTACTTACAGGTAATGTCCAGCGAGCGGTCAGATTCGTTGGTGATATTAGGTGCTGGCCCCTCCCGGCGCGCGCCATCCCTTGCCATACCGGGAGGGCCATCGAGCGCGCCCCGCCGGCCAGAGCCACTCCCTGCGCCGGCGGGGCGTCTCCACAACGTCGGCCCGCTGCCCGTACCGGCCCCGCGCCTTCCTCGCGTCTTGCCGCCGGCGGGTTTGCGCCCCGCGGCCCGGCCCAGCAGGATGCAGGCGTGCCCGGATTTGAGCTGCCGAGCAGCCTGGCCTGCGGCAGCGACCTGGATCCGGCATGGATCGCCCGGCTCCCGCGCATCGTCGCCGACCTGGCGCGCCGATGGTCGCTCGAGGTCGGCCCGCCGTTCCAGCCCGGCGGGTGCGCATCGTGGGTCGCTCCCGCGCGGACCGGTACCGGTGAGCACGTCGTGCTGAAGGTTGGCTGGCGGCACGATGAGGCGCTGCACGAGGGCGACGGCCTGCGGCTATGGGCGGGCAACGGCGCGGTGCGGCTGCTCGACTCGCTGGCGACCGCCAGCACTATCGCCCTGCTGCTGGAGGCCTGCGAGCCCGGCACCCCCCTGTCGGGGGCCCTGCCGGAGGCCGAGCAGGACGTGGTGGTCGCCGGCCTGCTGCGCAGGCTGTGGATCACGCCACCCGCCGGGCAGCCGTTCCGCCCGCTGCAGGCAATGTGCGACCGGTGGGCCGCCGAGTTCGACAGGGACTACGCGGCCGCCCGGGCACGGGGCGAGGGCCAGCTTGACCCCGCCGTCGCGCGTGCCGGCATCGAGCTGTTCCGGCAGCTGCCGGGCACGGTGCAGCGCCCCGTGCTGCTGTGCACCGACCTGCATCACGGCAACGTGCTGGCCGCCGCCCGTGAGCCGTGGCTGGCCATCGACCCCAAGCCCTACATCGGCGACCCCGCCTACGACACCCTCCAGCACATGCTGAACTTTCCCGGCCGTCTCGCGGCCGATCCGGCCGGCTTCGCCCGCCGCATGGCGGGCCTGCTCGACCTCGACGCTGACCGGGTGCGGCTCTGGCTGTTCGCCCGCTGCGTGCAGGAATCCGTCCGCGAACCGAACCTGCGTGCCGTCGCCGTCCAGCTTGCCCCGTAACGCGGGGCCGGCAGCCGCCGGGCCCTGGCCGCCGGTTGCGACAACGTAAGATTGACCAACCGGGCTGACAACCTTAAGTTGTCGCCATGGAGATGATGAGCCTGCCCACGCTGGTGGAGGCGGTCAGGCAGCAGTCGGCCGACTCACCGCTCGACCGGATCGCGACCGCCCTGATGGTCAGCGAAGAACTGACATCCAGCGCCGACGACCTGATCGGCCACTTCGTGGCGGATGCGCGACAGGTGGGGTGCTCGTGGACAGAGATCGGGCACCGGATCGGAGTGTCCAAGCAGGCCGCCCGGCAGCGCTTCGGCCACCGGCTGCCGGCTGCCGGCGAGAACGGCCCGGAGCGGCAGCCGAGGCTGCTGGCGTGCCTCGCGGCCGCCGGCCGCGCGGCCGCCGCCGACGGCGCCGCCGAGATCGGCACCCACCATCAGCTCATTGGCCTGTGCCAGGAGGGCGTGGCGGCCGCGATCCTGGAAAGGCTCGGGGTGCAGGCCACGGCGGTGCGCTGGGCCGGGCGCGAACTGTTCCCCGGCGGCGGCCTGCCCGGTGATGTCCCGCCGCCGGAGTCTGCCGAGGCACGCGAGGCGCTCTGGCTCGCGGCCAGGCTCGCGCGGCGGGCCGGGCTCAGCCATGTCGGGACCGAGCACCTGCTGAGCGTGCTCGCGCTCGACCCGGGATCGCGCGCCCGGCGGGTACTCGCCCACCTCGACGTCAGCATCCCGGCCATCAAAAAAGAGCTCGAGTGTTACCTCGGCCCGGAAAGGCGGCGCCGGCGCCGGTGGGGGAAGAAGGCCGACCAGCAGTGCTCGTTCTGCGGCACACCGGCCGCTGGCGAGGTGCGGCTGGTCGCCGGGCCGGGCGTGTGGATCTGCGCGGACTGCATCAGCCTCGCCAGCGAGATCGTCGCCGAGGACCCAGCCGGGCCATAATCCCCGTCTCAGGTCCCGTCCGCAATCCCCGTCTCGAGCCCCGTCCCGCGCTGAGGTTCACCGGCCCGGTCTGTGATCATGACTTGGCTGCTGTTCTGACTACACGGGGTCATGATGACGCTTTCCGCCGCCTTGCTGGGGCTGGCGGCTTCCCGGGCCTGGCTCGCTGTGGGTGTTGCCGGGGCTGACTTCGCCGTTGCAGTGCGGGCAGGTCAGGACCGGCTGGGTGACGTTCCCGCAGGTGTCGTGGACAAGGACGACCGGAGGACCGCCCGGCCCGGCGGCCCAGGGCACTACGTCCAAGTCGACCAGCCACACCGGGTCGCCGACCTCATCGTGGCCGGGTAGGAGCCAGCGCGATCGGGCACGAGCCCGTCAGGTGGGCCAGGTGGTCGCCGGCGTGGGATTTCGTAACGCGAGATACTCCTGCACGAGGCGGATGGCGATCGATCCGTCGCCGACGGCCGACGCGACGCGCTTCACCGAGCCGTGCCGCACGTCGCCGGCCGCGAACACCCCGGGCGTGCTGGTTTCAAGCAGGAGCGAAGCCCGCAGCGAGGCCCCGGGTTCGGCGGCGTCTGGCCCGGTCAGGATGAAACCCCACCGATCGCGGCCCACCGCCTGAGGCAGCCATTGGGTGAACGGCTGCGCGCCTATCAGGACGAACAGGCCGTCGGCCGGCGCTGCTTCGGTATCGCCCGTGTCCCGGTGCCGGAGCGTGAGCCGCTCCAGGTGCCCGTCACCGCCGGCGCCCACGATCTCGGTGCGGTAGCGGACGTCGATGTTGGGCGCGGTTTCGATCTCGCGGATCAGGTACTGAGACATGCTGGCCGCGAGGGACTGCGAGCGGATGAGGACGGTGACCTGCCGCGCGTACCTCGACAGGTGCATGGCGGCCTGCCCGGCGGAGTTACCGCCGCCCACCACGAATGCCCGCTTCCCGGCCACCGCCTGGGCCTCTGCCGTCGCGGCGCCGTAGAACACACCGGCGCCCGCCAGCGATTCCAGTTCGGGAACCGCGAGCCGCCGGTAGGAAACGCCGGTCGCGATGATCACGGCGCGGCTGGTGACCGCGGTTCCGTCCTGGAGCCCGACCACGTGCAGATCCCCGTTTGTGGCCAGCGAGGTCGCCGGGTTGCCATAGACGAGTTGCGTGCCGAACATCATGGCCTGCTCGGCCGCCCGCTCGGCCAGCGCGGCGCCGCTGACCCCGCGGGGGAAGCCTAGGTAGTTCCTGATCAGCGAGCTCGTACCGGCCTGGCCGCCGAAGGCCTCCCGCTCCAGCAGTGCCGTGCGCAGTCCCTCCGACGACCCGTACACCGCGGCGGCCAGGCCGGCCGGGCCGGCCCCCACGATCACCACGTCATACGTCGTCTCCGTCGGCCGGATGTCCGCCCCGAGCGCCTCGGCCACCTCTGCGTTCGTGGGGTCGGCCAGCACTGCGCCGGTGTAGAGCGCCACCACGGGCCCGGCGGACCGGCCCACGCCGAAGCGGCGCAAGGCCGCGCGGCCCTCCGCAGAGTCGGCGCGGTGGAACCCGAATGGGACGTTGTTGCGGGTCAGCAGGTCGCGGAGCTCGTAGACCCGGGCTGACGGCTCCTCCCCGATCACGGTAACCGCCTCGAACCGCCCGCCCCGCTGTCGCCACCACTCCTCCAGCGATTCGGTGATGGCCCGGTGGAACTGCTCATCCGGTGACCACCTCGGCCTGACCAGGCAGAAGTCGATCTGGCTCAGGGCCGCCGCCGCGACCCAGGCCGACGGGTCGCCCATGGGGATCAGCGCAGCCCGCCGTGCGGTGGGATAGAGCTCACGTACCCGCGCGAAGAATTGTGCGCCCGGCGTCGCGGGCATCCACTGGTCGGCCAGGACCAGCGGCACATCGGCCCGCTCGTCCCGGAGCCGCTCCAGTGCGGCCAGCGCCGTCCCGGGCGATGTGCTGGAGACGATCCTGTAATGCACCGCGTACCGGGCTTCCATCTCGCCCGCAAGCAGCTGACGGCTCGCTTCCTCGCTGTCGACGGCGACGAGCACCGGCTTCGCCATGCGCCCACGCTAGGCCACCGCGACCATGCTGTCGCCTGGGTGGCTGCCGTGCCGGGGCCCGGCGTGATTGTCGGCGGCTGGTGCGATGCTGGGCCTGACCACATGGGGCAGCCCGGCCGGCCCTTTGCTGGCGGGCTGAATCACGACCGTGACGCGCGGGAGGCCGAGTCATGCTTACCACCAAATACGTGCCCGGGGCGCCTAACTGGTTGGACCTCGGGGTACCCAACGTCGACGCGGCGGCGGCGTTCTACGGCGCCGTGTTCGGCTGGCAGTTCCAGTCCGCCGGGCCCGACGCGGGCGGCTACGGCATGTTCACGCTGGGCGGGAAGACCGTCGCCGCGGTAGGCCCGCTCATGGGTGAGGGCGCGTCCCCATCCTGGACGCTGTACTTCCACACCCCGGACGCGAACGCCACCGTGGACGCGGTCAGGCGGGCGGGCGGCGCGGTCCGGGCCGAGCCGTTCGACGTGTTCACCCAGGGCCGGATGGCCCAGTTCACCGACCCCGCCGGTGCGACCTTCGCGGTCTGGCAGCCGGGCGAGACCGTAGGCCTGGGCGCGGTCACCGATCCGGGCACGCTGGCCTGGACGGAGCTGCACACCACCGACCCGGCTGCGGCCACGTCGTTCTACCAGTCCGTGTTCGGGTGGGTGACGCAGGACATGCCGATGGAGGGCTTCACCTATACCGTCATCCAGCCCGTCGGCGGCGGCGAGGACAGCGGCCAGGGCGGGATCATGCAGCTCAGCCCCGAGAGGACGGCCGCGGGGGCAAGCAGCAGCTGGTGGCCGTACTTCGAAGTGGCCGACTGCGACGCGGTGGTGGCCAAGGCGGCAGAGCAGGGTGGCACCGTGACCGCACCGGCTCAGGACATCGCGGGCGTGGGCCGGTTCGCGTTCCTC
This sequence comes from Streptosporangiaceae bacterium, assembly GCA_036005525.1. GTDB lineage: Bacteria > Actinomycetota > Actinomycetes > Streptosporangiales > Streptosporangiaceae > UBA9676. Next base: position 3,268 of record DASYQM010000229.1, on the reverse strand, counting down.
GCCGACCCGGCCGGGGCGGCGTTCGCCGTGATCACGAGCACGCCCGCCTGACAGCGGGCGCGCGCCCCTTGGTGCGACGGAGCGGGGACGCCCGTCACGAGGGACAGAACGGGAGAAGATATACGCTGATCCAGGGATTGCGGCGGAGATGGGAGACCTTGAGCCACGTCCGCCGCGCTGCTGCGCGTCCCGGTCGCGAGACCGTGCAGACGGGGGGCCATCGTCATGTCGCAGCCGCCGGAGACGCGGTTCACCAGGGTCGGCGACGTCGACATCGCCTATCAGGTCGTCGGCCCCGAGGCCCCGCTTGACCTGGTGTTCGTCCCGGGGTGGGTGTCACATCTCGAGGTGATGTGGGAACTCCCGGAGTTCGCCCACTTTCTCGACCGTCTCGCGGCCATGGGTCGGCTGATCCTCTTCGACAAGCGTGGCACCGGGCTGTCGGACCGGGTAGCTGGCGTGCCGACGCTTGAGCAACGCGCCGACGACATCGGCGCGGTCATGGACGCCGCCGGGTCCGCCACGGCCGCGATCATCGCGTGGGGCGAGGGAGCGGCCATCGCCGCCATGTTCGCGGCCGCCCACCCCGGCCGGGTCGCCGCGCTGGTCCTGGGAACGTTGCCGGTCAAGCTGCCGGACGGCCCTGAGCTGGTGCGTCCCGACCCGGCCGTGTTGCAGGCGCTGTCCGCCGCCGTCGAAACGGGCTGGGGGCAGGCCAGCCTGGTACCGGTCCTCGCCCCGTCCCGGGCCGATGACGCCCGGTTCCTTTCCTGGTACCGGCGGTGGGAGCGAATGTCGTCTACCCCGAGCGCGGCGGCTGCGACGCTCCGCTGGGCCATGGAGTTCGATCTGGGGCCGGTCCTCCCGGCGATCCAGGCCCGGACGCTGATCCTGCACCGCACCGGCAACGTGCTGTTCGGCCCGGAGCCAGGGCGGGCGGTGACGAAGCTGATCCCCGATGCGAGGTGCGCCGAGCTTCCCGGTGGCGACGAACTGCCTTACGTTGGCGACGCCGACGCGCTGCTCGACGTGGTCCAGGAATTCCTGACCGGCGCGCAGGGGACACCGGATTCCGACCGCAGCCTGGCCACGGTGCTCTTCACCGACATCGTCGGGTCCACGCAGCTGGCCGACCAGCTCGGTGACCGCCGCTGGGGATATGTGCTCGACGAGCATCACGCCCGCATCCGGCGCCTCGTGGACCGGTTCCACGGCAGCGAGGTTGACACGGCGGGAGACGGATTCTTCGTCACGTTCGATGGGCCCGCGCGGGCCATCCGGTGCGCCTGCGCCGCCCGGGATGCGGTGCGGGAGATCGGGATCGAGATCCGGGCCGGTGTGCATACCGGCGAGGTGGAACGCAGGGGCGCGGCGGTGACGGGCCTCGCGGTCCATGTCGGCGCGCGCGTCGCCGCTCTCGCCCAGGCAGGCGAGGTCCTGGTCACCAGCACCGTGCAGATACTGGTGCTTGGCTCGGGGATCGGCTTCGCGGACCGCGGCGTGCACACGCTCAAGGGCGTTCCGGACAGGTGGCAGCTGTTCGCCGTGGAGCGCGCCCGATGAGGCGCGGGACACAGGGATGTGCGGGCCGTCGCCCGCCTTGGCTGGATTGGACGAGAGGGTGAGGCTTCGGTTATGCGTATCGAGTCGTCGGTTGCCAGTATCTCGTGGATCCCGTCGGCGGCCATTGCCGGCGTGACCCGGCTCCCGTTCGAGCTGGGAGTGACGCACTACGACGATCCTCCGCCGGACGAATGGAAGGACCTGGATTCGGTGGTCGGCTCGGAGGGCGCCCGCTTCGCCAACGACCTGCGCGCCTGGATCGACGTCGAAGACGGCAGGATCGTTAGGTATGGGCAAGGTGGTGCCGGGCGGGTCTCCGATACCCTCGTCCGTTTCGGCGGGATCCGGGTCCTGGTGCAGGCCCTGGGCTACCCGGACCTCACGCCGGAGCCGGTTGTCGGTGAGGACTTCGTCCGGTTCAGCCAGACAGCGGGCGGCAGGGCCGGCCTTCCCGCGCCCCGGCTGGTCAAGGATGCGCCATTCGTGAAGAGCGAGGGGCCGGCCGTGTGGACCACCCTGGCGCTGACCCTCTACGCCGACGGCTCGACCGGGCACGAGCTTGTCGGCGCCAGTTCCTTCCCCCGGCACTGGATCTACGACGGCAACGGCGCACTGGCCGGAAAGTCGGCCCTGATCGACTTCAAGACCTGGTACCGGGCCGCGACCTTGGCGCGCTCACCCTGGAGCGGCCACGAGAACGCTGCCCTCGCAACGGAGGCGGAAACCGCCCTGGAGCGGCGCCTGTCCCTGGCGATCATGCGCGGAGGCGGCCCGCAGCCCCGCACCGCGAAGGTCAAGGCCGGGGCGACGATCCTCGCCGAGGGCGAAGCCGCGGACGAAATCGTCCTCGTGCTCGACGGCATGGTCGAGGTGGAGGCCGGCGGCACCGAACTGGCGAAACTCGGCCCCGGCGCCGTCCTGGGCGAGCGCGCGTCGCTTGAGGAGGGCCGGCGCACCGCGACGGTCCGCGCCCTGACGGACTGCCGCATCGTCTCCTACCAGGCGGCGGCGCTTCCGGTCGTGGATCTGCGCGAACTCGCCGCCGGCCATCGCAGGGAGGACCAGCGGCCGTAGTTCCGGCCCCGCCCGGCCGAGGTCACGAACGACCGGTCAGCGGCGGACGTCGTCGGCGAAGTTGGCGATGCACACCGAGACCGCTGCCCGGTCCCCGGCCTGGGCGACGCATTTATCAAAACGGGCGAACACGTCGGTGTTGCGGGCGGCCCAGGTCCCTACGCGCACGGACAGGGTGATCGCGATGATGAGCGCGAGGATGCAGCAGACCAGGCCGGCCACGGCCTGGCCCCCGTTCGTCGCGCCCCGGTTTCTCCCGCCGGCGAGCGCGACGATCGCGATAATCAGGCCCACCAGGCCACCCAGCAGGCCCAGCGGGAACAAGACGAAGGAGACGGCCGCCACCAGGCTTGCCACCCCGATGACGAGCGCCGCCACGCCGAGGCCGTTGCGAGGCCGGGGCTGGGTGTGCGGCAAAGGCTGCGGCGAATACGCAGGCTCGGTTGTTCCCATGACTCACCCCCTGTGACAAACCCATCATCACATCACAGCCGGCCGTTATCCACAGCGCAGCCGGGCAGGAAACGGCCGCGTCATTTATTTGCCGCAATGAAAGTATTCTGAGCCTCCCAGTTGACGGTGGCTGCTTCTGCCCGTTCCTGCCCGCGGATACTGGCCTGGCCGTGGCGGG
>DASYQM010000228.1:0-26088 GCA_036005525.1 Streptosporangiaceae bacterium | reverse complement strand
GGCGGAACAGCGCACCCCGCGGCAGCGAGAGTGCGACGATGCCGCTGTGGATGGGGCGGAGCGCGAGGTGCCGCTCACCGGCGCCCATACGCCGGGGTGGTGCGCGTCGGCGACACGGTCCGCTGGCCACTCCAGCCCGGTTCGGCCCGGATTCAGCTAATGAATGGTGGCTGGCGTATCAGCCCGGCCTTTGTGCCGTCCGAGTTCTCGAATTTAACTTGATCTGCAACCAGGCCCGGGATCCGGTTGCCTTTGCTGGGCGTTTCACTACATGCGAGGATAAGGGCGGTCATTACCCGCTTGCCGGCACCGGAATATCCCGAGGCCGCTCATCATCCGGATCGCTAGGCCATGCGCAGCGCCCGTTCCGGGGTCATCGAGCCCAGCAGCCGCTCCAGCGCGACCTCGACGTCCTCGCGCCAGGACACGGTCGATTTCAGTTCCAGGCGCAGCCGCGGGTAGTGATGGTGCGGGCGGACCGTCTTGAACCCCACCGCCAGCAGGTAGTCCGCGGGCAGCACACAGGACCCGTCCTCGCGGCGCCGGTCGCCGAATGCCTCGATCGCCTTGACCCCGCGCCTGGTGAGGTCCTTCGCCACCCCCTGGACGAGCATCCGGCCCAGCCCGCCGCCCGTGAACTCATCCAGGATGTAGGCGGTCATCAGCAGCACCGCGTCGCCGCTCACCGGGCTGGTGGGAAAGGCCACGGAGCGTGGCACGTACAGCGGCGGCGCGTACAGGACGTAGCCGGCGGGCGCACCGTCCACATATGCGATCTTGCCGCAGCTGCCCCACTCCAGCAGCGTGGAGGAGATCCACGCCTCCTTCTCCAGGGCCGGGTCACCCGCGGCCTGCGCCCGGGTGTGGCTCACCGGGTCGAGTTCCCAGAAGACGCACCGCCGGCACTTGTGCGGCAGGTCGTCGAGATTGTCCAGGGTGACGTTGGCGAGACGACGCGGCACCTGGCACCTCTGCGGTTGGATCGTCCGTGCGGTCGGATCAAGCTGTTGCGGCCAGATCGGTCTGTTGCCGCGGATTGCGCTGGTTTAACTCTGCCGTGAGGCGCACGGATCTTGCGATGGCAAGATCCCGACTACCCCGGCCAGATCCCGTCCAGCCCGTACCCTGACATGGTACCCATCGACGTGAGGAGAGGCCGTGGCGATCGAGGACGCGACACCAGCCCGCGTTGGCCACACCAGCGGCACCGGCCCCGGGTCACAGGAGTCACATGAGTCCCCTTCGCCCCACGGGTCCCTCGTGGACCCGCATGTCGGCCGCTACGCCGCGCGGGCGCAGGAGATGGTCGCCTCTGAGATCCGGGCGCTGTTCGCGGTCGCGGCCCGGCCCGAGATCGTCTCGCTTGCAGGTGGCATGCCTTACATCACCGCCCTGCCGCTGGACGCGGTCGGCGAGATGGCCGGCCAGCTGGTGGCCGACCGGGGCGCCGTGGCCCTGCAGTACATGTCGGCGCAGGGAGACCCGGGCCTGCGCGAGTGCATCTGTGACGTAATGGCACTGGAGGGGATCCACGCCCACCCGGACGAGGTGGTCGTCACGGTCGGCTCGCAGCAGGCACTCGACCTGATCACCCGGATCTTCGTGAACCCCGGCGATGTCGTGCTGGCCGAGGGGCCGTCCTACGTGGGCGCGCTGGGCACCTTCGCGTCCTATCAGGCGAACGTCGTCCACGTCCCGATGGATGACGCCGGGCTGGTCCCGGAGGCACTGGCCGAGACGATCGCACGGCTGGCCGCCGAGCGCCAGCGCGTGAAGTTCCTCTACACGGTCCCGTCCTTCCACAACCCCGGCGGGGTGACGCTCACCGTGGAGCGCCGGGCCCGGGTGCTGGAGATCTGCCAGCGGGCCGGCCTGCTCGTGATCGAGGACAACCCCTATGGCCTGCTGGGGTTCGACGGGGAGCCGCTGCGGGCGCTGCGCGCCGAGGACCCGCATGGGGTGGTCTACCTGGGGACGTTCTCCAAGACGATCGCGCCCGGGCTGCGGGTGGGCTGGGCCCTGGCCCCGCCCGGGATCAGGGACAAGCTGGTGCTCGCCGCGGAGGCGGCGGTGCTGTGCCACTCCAGCCTCGCGCAGCTCATGGTCCGTGAGTACCTGACCGGCCAGGCCTGGCAGGAGCAGGTGAAGGTCTTCCGTGAGCTGTACCGGGAGCGCAGGGACGCCATGCTGGATGCGCTCGCCGCGGTTATGCCGGACGGCTGCCGGTGGACCCGGCCCGCCGGCGGGTTCTACGTCTGGCTGCAGCTCCCGCCGGGCCTGAACTCCAAGGCGATGCTTCCCCGGGCCATCTCCTCCCGGGTCGCGTACGTGCCAGGGACGGGCTTCTACGCCGACGGATCCGGCGCCGGGCATCTGCGCCTCTCGTACTGCTTCCCCGATCCCGGCCGGATCAGGGAGGGGGTCCGGCGTCTCGCGGACGTGGTGGGCACCGAGATCGAGCTCCGGTCCACGTTCGGTGGCGTCCCGGCCGCCGACCGCAGGTCCGGGGCGGGCCCAACCGTCCTGACCGGCCCGGCCGGTGCGGATGCTCCGCCGTGAGACAGCCGCTGCCTCCGGGCTGGGCGTGGGCACCGCAGCCGTCGGGCCGCAGCGCTTGCCGGCGCGCCCCGGCACGGCCTCACTCCAGCGGTGTCCTGGCGCCGAGGGCCAGCCTCCCACCGAGCCATCTTGCGCGCCTCCGGCACCACCATGCGAAGTGCTGGCGTGCGCGCCTCCGGCACGACGCACCGCGAGGGAGGCGATGACATGAGCGACCTGGGCCATGTGCTGATCCTGGCCGGCGGGCTGTCCGCCGAGCGGGAGGTGTCGCTGCGCTCGGGCAGTCGGCTGCGGGATGCGCTGCGGGAAGCGGGCGTCGATGCGGACATCGCCGACGCGGACGCCGGGCTCATCCCGGCGATCACCGGCGACCCTCCCAGCGCGGCCTTCCCCGCCATCCACGGCGCCTACGGCGAGGACGGGTCGATTCAGGAAGTGCTGGCCCTGCTGAGGGTGCCGTTCGTCGGGGCGACGGCGGATGCCTGCCGTTTCGCCTTCGACAAGCCGGTGGCGAAAGCCGTCGTCCGGGCCGCGGGCCTGGCGACCCCTGCCTCGGTGACGCTGCCGAAGGAAACCTTCCACGATCTCGGCGCGACCGCCGTGCTGGAGCGCATCGTGGCGACGCTCGGGCTGCCGCTGTTCGTCAAGCCTGCCCGCGGCGGGTCGGCGCTGGGCGCGACCCGGGTCGAGGCAGCCGCCGACCTGCCCGGCGCCATGATCAGCTGTTTCGCCTATGGCGACACGGCACTGATCGAGCGCTGCGTGGCCGGCACAGAGATCGCCGTCGGGGTCGTGGACCTCGGTGACGGCCCGCAGGCGCTGCCCGCGGTCGAGATCCACCCGCTAGGTGGCGCCTACGACTACGCGGCCCGCTACACGGCCGGCCAGACGCGCTTCTATACCCCGGCCCGGCTCTCCGGGGATGAGGCAGCCGCGGCGGCGGCCGCGGCCGTCACCGCCCACCGTGCGCTGGGCCTGCGTGACTTGTCCCGGACGGATCTGATCGTTGAGGACGGACGGGTCTTCTTCCTCGAGGTCAACGTGGCGCCGGGGATGACCGAGACGAGTACCCTGCCGATGGCGATGGAGTCGGCGGGCCGGGCGCTCGGCGTGGTCTGCCGGGATCTGCTGAGCCTCGCGGCGGCCCGGGGAAGCTGAACCACAGCGGCCGCGACCGCCCGCCGCGGCGGCGAGCCACACCCGCTATTTGGGAGCTACTGGTGACCCCACGCAAGAGTTTTGGCAGTGACAATCACGCGGGTGCTCACGAAGCCGTCCTGAGCATGATGGCCCGCGCCAATGCCGGTGACGCGGTCGCCTACGGCGACGACCTGTGGACGCAGCGGGCTTCCGGCGAGCTCCAGGAGCTGTTCGGCGCCCGGGGAGGTATCTTCCTCGTCTTCACCGGGGGAGCGGCGAACGTGCTGGGGCTCAGCCTCCTGCTGCGGCCCTACGAGGGGGTGATCTGCCCGGAGACCGCGCACGTCAACGTGGACGAGTGCGGGGCGGCCGAGCGGATCCTCGGCTGCAAGCTACTGACGGTCCCCACCGCGGACGGGAAGCTGACACCTGCCCTGATCGCCAGCCGACTGGGCGGCCGGGGCGATGTGCACCGGGTCCAGCCGCGGGCGGTCGCGATCTCCCAGGTGACCGAGTACGGCACCTGCTACACGCTCGATGAGCTGCGGGCGCTGGGCGAGTTCTGCGGTTCCGAGGGACTGCGGCTGTACGCCGACGGCGCCCGGCTCGCCAACGCCGCCGCATGGCTGGGCTGCTCACTCGCCGACATCGCCGCGCCCATGGACGTGCTGAGCTTCGGCGGCACGAAGAACGGCGCCGTGGGGGCCGAGGCGGTCGTGGTCATGGCCGAGGACCTGATGCCAGGCGTGTCCTTCCACCGCAAACAACAGATGCAGCTCGCTTCCAAGATGCGCTACCTTGCGGCGCAGTTCCTCGGGCTCCTGGAGGATCGGCTCTGGCTGCGCAACGCGACCCAGGCGAACCTGATGGCCCGCCGCCTGGCGGATGGCGTGCGCGGCGTCCCGGGAGTGGAGCTGCGGCAGGCTGTCGAGTCCAACGCCGTGTTCGCCTCGCTGTCCCCGGCCCAGATCGAGCGGCTGCAGCGCGAGTGGGAGTTCCATGTGTGGGACGAGACGACCCACGTGGTGCGCTGGATGACCGCCTTCGACACCACCGGGGCCGACGTGGATGCCTTCGCCGCGGCCGTGCGCGCGGCGGCGCCCAATAGCTCGCCCGCCGGTTTCACGTGAAACACTCGCCCGGCCGCCACCCGGGACCGCCCGGCGGCCCGGGCCGGGAGCTCAGGCGCTCAGGTTCTGCGTCCACTCGGGGGACATGGCGGTAACGATCCGCTCCAGGTCCTGCAGGGAGGCGAACTCGACCACGATCTTCCCCTTGCGGCGGCCGAGCTCCACCTTGACCTTGGTGTCGAACGCGTCCGACAGCCGGTTCGCGAGCTCGGTGAGACCGGGCGCCGTGGGTTGCCTGGCCACGGCACGGCGGGCCTTGGGGGCGCCGTCGCCGCCCATGGCCACGATCTCCTCCACCGCCCGAACCGACAGCCCTTCGGCCACGATCCGGTGCGCCAGGCGGTCCTGGGCATCCGGGTCGTCGAGCGCGAGCAAGGCGCGTGCATGGCCGGCGCTCAGCACGCCGGCCGCCACCCGGCGCTGGACCCCGGGCGGCAGGTGCAGCAGCCGGATGGTGTTGGAGATGTGCGGCCGGGACCGTCCCACCTTGTGTGCGAGTTCGTCATGCGTGGCGCCGAAGTCATCGAGCAGCTGCTGGTAGGCGGCCGCTTCTTCGAGCGGGTTGAGCTGCTCGCGGTGCAGGTTCTCCATGAGCGCTTCGCGGAGCATGTCATCGTCGGTGGTGCCCCGCACGATGGCCGGGATGTGCTCCTGGCCGGCGCGCTGGCACGCACGCCATCTCCGCTCTCCCATGATGAGCTCATAGCGCCCCGGCATGACCTCGCGGACCACCACCGGCTGGAGCAGGCCGACTTCCCGGATCGAGAACGCCAGTTCGTCCAGCGCATCCTCATCGAAGCCCTGGCGGGGCTGACGCGGGTTCGGTGTGATGGCGCCGATCGCCACTTCTTCGTAGTAGGTATCCCCGGCACCCTGCATGTCGGCACCGCGGCCCCTGTCGGCCGGCGCGCTCCCGAGCGCTCCGGCGCCGGGCTCGCCGTCGCTGGCACCGGTCCGCGCCAATGGGGAAGGCGCCGTGGGGATGAGGGCCCCGAGTCCCTTTCCCAGGCCACGCTTCTGCTGCGCCATCACCATCTCCTCGCGCCGCCTTCGCTCACCGCGCCGACGGTCCCCGCTACCGACGACCGCCCGGTCAGGCTTCCCAGTAGAGCATCCCACCCGCCACCCCGTACCACAGACCGCCATGCCGATCCTGGCCATCCGTCGGCCACAGGCGCAGGACACCAGCCGCCGCGGCGGTCAGACGCAGACCCGCGCCGCCTCAGGACCAGACGCGGACCCGCCTCGGGACCAGCCGCTGGCCCGCCGCCTCGACCAGCCGCGGACCCGCCGCCGCAGGGTCATCGGACGACGCCCACGCCCGGCCGGCCGCGCCGGAAAGCCCACGCACGATCAGCCGACGGTGCATCGCCGCGGTCAGCCTGTCTGCCCCAGTTCCGCGGCCCGGTCGGCTACCTCCCTCGCCGCCTCCAGGTATGCCTGGGCGCCGCTGGAACCGGGGTCGTAGGTCATCACGGACTGCCCGTAGCTGGGTGCCTCGGATACCCGTACGCTGCGCGGGATGACGGTGCTGAGCACCACTTGCCCGAAATGCTCCCGGACTTCCTCCGCTACCTGGGAGGCCAGCCGAGTCCGCCCGTCATACATCGTCAGCAGGATGGTTGAGACGTACAGGGTCGGGTTCAGGTGGCTCTTCACCAGGTCGATGGTGCGCAGCAGTTGCTCGAGCCCTTCCAGCGCGTAGTACTCGCACTGGATGGGGATGAGCACCTCCGCCACGGCCACCAGCGCGTTGACGGTGAGCAACCCCAGCGATGGCGGGCAGTCGATCAGGATGTAGTCCAGGTTGGACGCGTCGTAGTCGGCGAAAGCCCGGCTGAGCCGTGCTTCCCGTGCCACCAGCGGCACCAGCTCGATCTCGGCGCCCGCGAGATCGATGGTGGCGGGTGCGCAGTAGAGCCCGGGGATGTCCGCCACGGCTTGGACGATGCTCGCCAGCGGCTGATCCTCGACCAGGACGTTGTAGACCGAGGCCGTGCCGGCCCGGTGCTCCACTGCCAGGGCGGTCGAGGCGTTCCCCTGCGGGTCAAGGTCGACCACCAGGACCCGCGCTCCGTGCAGGGCCAGGCATGCCGCCAGGTTGACCGCGCTTGTCGTCTTGCCGACGCCGCCCTTCTGGTTCGCGATCGTGATCATCCGGCAGGAACGTGGCCGGGGCCACTCGCGTGCAGCCGTCCCGCCCAGGGCAGCGAGGACCGCCTCCGCCGGTGTCGTCGCCGACCTGCCCGGCCGAGCCGCCACTGCCTCCGCGCCGCCATACCGGGCGGCCCCGGCGACCGTCCCCCGCCCAGCGGTCCCGGTAGCCATCCCCTGCCCAGCAGTCATCTCCTGCCCGGTGGCCCCAGCGCCCATCCCCTGGCCCGCAGTCGCTGTCGCCACTGCCTGCGCGTCTTCTAGTCCGGCAGCCGCGGCCGCTACTCCCCGCCCGGCCGCTCCCGATCCGCCTTCTGGCCCGGCGGCGCCCGGCCCGGCGGCTACCCGCCCACCGGCCGCCCGGCCGGAACCGCCCGATGGCGAGTCACCGCCTGGTCTTCCGCCCACGGCGTCATCTCCCGGTGTCCGGTCTCCGGTTTCACGTGAAACCGCCGCCGACAGCGCCTGCCTCACCCGGGCGGGCGGCTCGTCCTCGGCCGGCTGATCCGGCGCTTGCGCCACGGCCTCTCGCTCCTTATCCGCCCCGGGCTGACTACCCCGATCGGGAGCGCGGCCCGGTTGCCTATCCGGCCAGCCAAGCCCGCTCGGCTCCACGTGCAACTGATCACCAGCAGGTGCGGCAGGCCGCCGGGATTCTCCTGGCCACCCCAGGCCATCCGCGGAAGCCATCACCGCTCCTCTCGCTGCCGCACCTCTCCTGCCGCACCGTCCTGCGGCCCGCCCCCGCGCGTCTCACGGGCCCGCAATCAGCCGGACCACTGTCGCAGCGGGATCGACCTTACCGCCCCCCGCGCGCACGACGTCCACGCTCCGGACTCCCAGTCTGTCCAACGCACGCCGCGCCGCAGCGACCTCCTGCCGGGCGGTCGCGCCCTTGATGGCCAGCACGGTACCGCCGGGCCGTACCAGCCCCAGCGCCAGCGCCGCCAGGCGGTCCAGGGGGGCGACCGCACGCGCGGTGACAACGTCCGCCGCGAGCTGGCCCGCGAGATCTTCTGCCCGTCCCCGGCGTACCTGTGCGTTCTTCAGGCCCAAGGCGCGCACGCATTCCTCGAGGAACGTCACCCGCCGCAGCATGGGCTCCAGCAGCGTCACGGTGATATCCGGCAGCAGCAGCGCCAGTACGATGCCGGGCAGCCCGGCGCCAGACCCGAGATCGACCAGCGAGCATGGGCGGGGGACCAGTTCCGCGACCGCCGCGCTGTTCAGCAGGTGCCGCTCCCAGAGCCGGGGAACCTCGCGCGGCCCGATCAGGCCGCGCGCCACCCCAGGGCCGGCCAGCAGGTGCGCGTAGCGCTCCGCAGCGGCCGTCGCCGGCCCGAATATCTGTACTGCCGGTGGCGGGGCGGGCGGCGGCGAGTGCGCGAACGCCTCAGTGGGCACGCCAGTCCCACCAGCCTCACTGGCACCAGCGGGCTGGGCGGTGCTGCGCCGGGCGGGCGGGTCAGCCCGCGGGAAGGACAACCACCCGCCGGTTCGGCTCCTCACCTTCAGACTCGCTGCGCAGGCCCGCTGCGGCGACCGCGTCATGAACGATCTTGCGCTCGAACGGCGTCATCGGTTCGAGGCGCCGCGCGACGCCGGTCCGGCTGACGTCCTCGGCCGCGTCCCGCCCCAGGGCCGTCAGCTCCATACGCCGCCGCGCCCGGTACCCGCCTACGTCGAGCATGAGCCTGGTCCGCACGCCCGTCTGCCGGTGGACCGCCAGACGGGTCAGCTCCTGGAGGGCCTCCAGCACCTCGCCGCGGGGCCCGACGAGTTCCCGGAGGGAGCCGCCCACCACGGACACCAGTGCGCGGTCGCCCTCGACGCCCATGTCGAATTCGCTGTCGGGGTCGCCGACGATGTCGAGAAGCCCTTCCAGGTAGTCGGCGGCGATCTCCTGCTCCTGCTCCAGGTCCGCGACTTCGCGCCCGGGCTCGCCCGGCGCCTCCTCGCCGTCTTCCTCCGCCCCGTCGTCCTCGTCCGCCTCGCCGTCTTCGTCCGCGTCCGCAACAGCACGGGTATCGCCGACGATGGCCTCGCCCGGCCTGTCCTGCCCGCCGGGCTCGTCCCGACCGCCGGGCTCGTCCTGCCCGTCCTGCCCGGATGGCTCGCCGTGCGCGTCCGCCTGCGCAGCGCCGCCGACGTCACCTGCCTCGCCAGCCGGTTCACCCGCGGGCGCCACAGCCTCGTCGGTGACCGCGCGGTCGGCCCCAGGCGGTGGCCCCGCGCTGTCGTCCTCGGTCACGGCAACCACGTTCTCCCTCTGGGTCACAACCGGGTCCTCCTCGTCGCGGGACCGTACTGTCCGCGGTTACTCAACACCCTGCCCCCCGGCTGGCCGGCACGGCTGCGCTCCGGATGACCCAGCGTCTGGCACCACGCCGGGGTTTCCGGCGCGACCGGCCGACGGTGGGCTCCGGGCCGCCTCACCGCTTGCCGGAGCGTTTACTGCGGGACTGGCGCACGCGCTGTTGCCTGACGAGCTTAGCCTCCGGCTCGGCCGGCTGTGGCTCAGGCTCCGGCCGCCCCTTGGTCAGTCTGCGCAGAACCCCCGACCCATTGGCCGAGCCCTGCCCGCTGCCCGTATCGGCGGCCGGCTTTCCGCCGCCCCGGGCCGGCTTGCGCGCCGGCGCGGTTTTGCCGTCTGCCGGCGCCCGGCCGGCGGGTGCGGCCTTGCCCGACACGGGCTTGGCGGGGCCGGACGACTTGCCGGGAGGCACCACCTTGCCCTGCACGACCGCCGGGGCGCCCGCCACGGCCGGCATCGGGTAACGCTTGAACAGCACGTACTGCTGGCCAAGCGTCCAGAGGTTCGTGGTCACCCAGTACAGGACCAGCCCGAACTGCCAGTAGAGGCCGGACAGCGCGAACAGCGGCACGATGTACGCCATGTACTTCTGCGACGCCGCCATCGGGTTGTCGGGCGTCATCTGCGGGGTCATGCCCCGTTTCGTGCTCTGCCGTACGGTCAGGTAGGTCGTGGCGACACTGATCATCACCGCGATCAGGATGACGATCTTGGCGTGGAGCGGGGTGGTGGGCGAGAACAGGAACTTGTCGGAGATGGTGGCGCCGAAGATGTCCGCGTGCTGTGCCGACACCACGAACGCGTGGCTGAGCCCGTAGGGCGGGGTCTCCCCGGGGTGCCAGATCGAGATGGCCCGCAGGACGCTGAACAGCGCGAAGAAGAGCGGCAGCTGCCCCAGCAGCGGCAGGCACCCGGCCAGCGGGTTGGCTCCGTTCTCCTTGTAGAGCCGCATCGTCTCCTGGTTGAGGGTCTGCTTGTCGTTCTTGTACTTCTTCCTCAGTTCCTGGATCTGCGGCGCGAGCGCGCTCATCTTCCGGGTCGCGTGCATCTGCTTGATGAACAGCGGCACCAGCAGCAGCCGCATGAGGACCACGAGGATGACGATTGTCAGCACCCAGACGAAGCCGCTTGTCGGGTTCAAGAATGTGCTCAGACCCGTGTGGATCTGCTCCATCACCCATGCGACGGCCTCATACAGGGGGTTGAGAGGGTTCGTCACGACCTTGCTCCCTCGGGACGGGATCGGCGACCGAGCGGGGCGGGCGGCACCGGATCGAACCCGCCGGGGTTGAACGGATGACAGCGGCCGATCCTGCGAACAGCGAGCCAGCTGCCCCGCAGCGCCCCATGCTCACGGACCGCTTCCAGCGCGTACGCGCTGCAGGAGGGGGCGAACCGGCACCGCGGGCCGAACATCGGCCCGACGAACCGGCGGTAGCCGGTGATCAGGACCATCAGCACCCGCGCCGCAGCCGATGGCCTGGCCTGTGCCAGCCGCACATCTGCTTGCGTCATTGCCGCAGCGCCCCTGCCTGCCGCCGCATCAAGGTGTTGACCACCAGGTCGAGGTCGGCGGCAAGATCTGCCTGGCGTGCGGTCGCGGCCTGTGGATGAGCCCGGACAACAAGCAGGCTACCTCCCGGAAGCGACGACAGGTACTCGCGCACCAGTACCCGCAGCCGCCGACGCACCCTGTTCCGGACGACCGCCGTGCCGACCGACCGGCTGACCACCAGTCCCGCGCGCGGAGGGCTGTCCTGCTCGCGGGCGGGGACGAGCAGATGACCAGTCAGCAGCGCGCGCCCGGACCGACTGCCGCGCCGGACCGCTGCCGAGAAATCACGTCGCCGCCTCATCCGGGATTCCGCGGGAAGCACCCATAACCTCCCGTCGGCACCTAGGGCGTGTGCCGCGGATCCATGCCGTCGCGAGCGGGCGCCGACGGGATGGATCGCAGGGCGGAGGAGCAGTCGGCAGCAGGGCTATAGGCGGTCTTGACAACGCCGCGCGAAGCCCGGCCGGTGGCCGCGCGGCAGGCGGGGAATCTGCGAGACATGCCCTGACACGCAGGTCAGACACTGACCCGGGACCGGCCCTTGCGCCGACGTGCGGCGAGGACCGCACGGCCGGCTCTGGTCCGCATGCGCAGCCGGAAGCCGTGCGTCCTGGCGCGACGACGGTTGTTCGGCTGGAACGTGCGCTTGCTCACGGGTGACTCCCGGTCCGGTGCCTTCATTGCCATGCCCCGGCCGGCGAGAGGGCGCGCGAGCGCACGGCAGAACCGCCCGGGGTAGCTGGGTCTGTTCACGGTACGCGCAGCGGTCACCACCGGTCAAACCAAGCAGCCCGCTACACCGGCCGACGGCGCCGTTAGGGTTGCGCCCGGAACGGCCGTTTACCTACCGTACACCCACCCCGGCCCCTAGGCTGTGGACAACCGCTTCGGCTGTTACACCAGCAAGCGCATCAGCGATCGGGCGCTGCGTACCCGCCACACGCTCCCCTCGCACACTCGGTGTCAAGCGCGGCGTGCACAGCCTGTGGATAAGACTGTTGATCACATTGTGGGGGCGCGAGGTGGCGATCAGATGAGCGAAACCGACCTTGGACAGGTCTGGGCCAGGTCGCTGGACGAGCTATCCGATCTGCACATCGAACCGCATCAACGGGCGTGGCTGCGGCTGACCCGGCCGCTCGGGCTCGTCGAGAACACGGCGCTGATCGCTACGCCGAACGAGTTCGTCAAGGAACAGCTCGAGACCAGGCTGCGCGCGCTCGTCACCCACGCCCTGTCCCGCGAGCTGGGCCGCAGCATCCAGCTCGCGGTCACCGTCGACCCCGCCGCCACGGGCACATCCGCTCCGCCGCCCAACGGGCCGGGCGGGCCCACCGCGCCGCCCGATGCCACGCCGGCCCAGCCCGACGCCATACCGGCCCCGACCGCGGACGGTCATCTCACAAGCGCCACCGAGCCCGGGCCGCCGGGCGCGCCGGTGATCATCCCGATGCCCCGCGAGGCCGACGACCCAGGCCCGGCAGGCCAGCAGGGCAAGGTCGATGACCAGCCCCCGGCGGCTGGGCCGGTCCCCGACCACAGCCCGCTCGCCGGCGCGGCTCCCAGCAACGGCCCGGCGAGCAGGGCCGTCCTGCCCGGCACCGGGCAAGCCCGGCTTAACCTCAAGTACACGTTCGAGACGTTCGTCATCGGGTCGAGCAACCGCTTCGCGCACGCGGCCGCGGTGGCGGTGGCCGAGGCGCCGGCGAAGGCGTACAACCCGCTGTTCATCTACGGCGACTCCGGCCTGGGCAAGACCCACCTGCTGCACGCCATCGGGCACTATGCGCAGAGCCTCTACCAGGGCCTCAAGGTGCGGTACGTCAGCTCGGAAGAGTTCACCAACGACTTCATCAACATGATCAGGGACGGCAAGCAGGACGGGTTCCGGCGCCGCTACCGCGACGTGGACGTGCTGCTGGTCGACGACATCCAGTTCCTGGAGAACAAGGAAGGGACGCAGGAAGAGTTCTTCCACACCTTCAACACGCTGCACAACGCCAGCAAGCAGATCGTGATCTCCAGCGACCGCGCACCCAAGCGCCTGGTGACGCTCGAGGACCGGCTGCGCAGCCGCTTCGAATGGGGCCTGCTCACCGACGTCCAGCCGCCGGAGCTGGAGACGCGCATCGCGATCCTGCGCAAGAAGGCGATCCAAGAAGGGCTCAACGCGCCGCCGGAGGTGCTCGAGTACATCGCGAGCCGCATCTCCACCAACATCCGGGAACTGGAAGGCGCGCTCATCCGGGTGACGGCCTTCGCCAGCCTCAACCGCCAGTCCGTCGACCTCCAGCTGGCCGAGATCGTGCTCAAGGACCTCATACCGGAGGCGCAGGGGCCGGAGATCACCGCCGCGACCATCATGGGCCAGACGGCCTCGTACTTCGGGCTGTCGATCGACGACCTCTGCGGCACATCACGGTCGCGTGTCCTGGTGACGGCCCGCCAGATCGCCATGTACCTGTGCCGCGAGCTGACCGAGCTCTCGCTCCCGAAGATCGGCCAGCAGTTCGGCGGCCGCGACCACACCACGGTCATGCACGCCGAACGCAAGATCCGCTCGCTCATGGCCGAACGCCGGTCGATCTTCAACCAGGTCACCGAACTCACCAACCGCATCAAGCAGCAGGCGCGGACCGGATGAGCAAGCACGCATCAATACCGGCAGTCACAATCGGTGCACACAGGCTGTGGATATCTTTGTGGACACCCTTGGGACGGTCGGCGGACAAGGCGGCCGCGGCGGGGGGTAACCGCGGGAGGCATGGCCTGGGCTCTGGCGGCGTCCACAGCTCATCCCCTGGTCGCCGCCGCCCGCACACAGGCCCTGTGGCTACCGGAATCCGCCATGTGCTGGGACATCGCCCGTCGTCCCCAGCGTCCACCGGCCCTACGACGGCTACGTTCTGTCTTTCATCTTCAGCACAATTCTGTAGTAGGCACCCCGCGCCTCGCGGTCCGTGCCCCGGCCGGTTCTCGTTTCAAGCAAGAGGAGGCAGCTTCCGGTGAAGATCCAGGTAGAGCGCGACGCGCTCGCCGAGGCCGTCGCCTGGGCCGCCCGCGGGCTCCCGGCACGCCCCGCTGTCCCCGTCCTGGCCGGCATGCGCATGCAGGCGGATGCCGAGCTGGCCCTGGCCAGCTTCGACTACGACGTGTCCGCCCAGGCCCGCATCCCGGTGGCCACCGAGGAGGAGGGCAGCGCACTGGTGTCGGGGCGGCTGCTCGCCGAGATCACCCGCAGCCTTCCCGCGCGGCCGGTGCAGATCTCATCCGACGCCTCGCGTGCCACCCTGACCTGCGGGAGCACCACGTTCACGCTGCTCACTATGCCGGTCGAGGACTACCCCACGCTGCCGGAGATGCCGCCGGCCGCGGGCTCCATCGGCAGCGATGCCTTCGCCACCGCGGTGAATCAATCGGCCGCCGCGGCCGGGCGTGACGACACGCTCCCGGCGCTGACCGGCGTGCGGATCGAGATCGAGGCGGACACGCTGACGCTGGTGTCCACCGACCGCTACCGGCTCGCCGTGCGGGAACTGCGGTGGAACCCGGCGCGGTCGGACCTGAGCGCGTCGGTGCTGGTCCCCGCCAGGGCGCTGCTGGAGACCGCGAGGGCGCTGACGTCCGGGGCGGAAGTCTCGATCGCCCTGGCCCTGCCCGGTGAGGACGGCGCCGCCGGCGAGGGCATGATCGGCTTCGAGGGCGGCGGCCGCCGCACCACCACCCGCCTGCTCGGTGGCGACTTCCCCCGCTACCAGACGCTGCTGCCCAGCCACGTGAACGCGGTCGCGGAACTGGCCACTCCGTCCTTCGCCGAAGCCGTCAAGCGGGTCGCCCTAGTGGCCGAGCGCAACACCGCCGTCCGGCTCTCCTTCTCGGCCGGGCAATTGGTCCTGGAGGCGGGCACCGGGGACGAGGCACAGGCGGTGGAGGTGCTCGACGCCGGATACGAGGGGGACGACCTGCAGATCGCTTTCAACCCGACCTACCTGCTCGATGGGCTGAGCGCGATCGAGTCCGACACCGCGCGCATGTCCTTCACCGAGCCGGGCAAGCCGGCCCTCATCACCGGCAAGCCAGCCCCCGACGAGCAGCCGGATTACCGCTATTTGCTGATGCCCATCCGGCTTGGGGCCTGACTGCCGTCCCGGGTCCGGCCGCTGGCGCCGGGCCGCCCCGGGCCTGAGTGCGGTCCGCGTGCGGGCGGTGGCTACGGTTAGCCATGGTTACGGTGAGCCATGGCGACGGCTGGGCCTGAGGCAGGAGTGAGGCGCTGTGCAGCTCGGGATGATCGGGCTGGGCCGGATGGGCGGCAACATGGCAAAACGGCTGCGCCGGGCCGGGCACGACGTTGTCGGCTACGCCCGGAACCCTGAGGGACGCGACGTCGCCAGCCTCGAAGAACTCGCCGGGCGACTGGCCCCACCACGCACCGCCTGGGTGATGGTGCCCGCCGGTGAGGCCACCCAGCAGATCATCGCCGAGCTGCGGGGCCTGCTGGAAGCGGGCGACCTGGTGATCGACGGCGGCAACTCGCACTACACCGAGGACCGCGAGAACGCGCGCAGGCTCGGCGCCAGGAAGATCGGCTTCATCGACGCGGGCGTATCCGGCGGGATCTGGGGCCTGGAGAACGGTTACGGGCTGATGGTGGGCGGGGAAGACGCCGACGTGACGCGGGTCATGCCGATCTTCGACGCGCTCAAGCCGCCCGGCGACGCCGGCTTCGTGCACGCCGGGTCGGCCGGCGCCGGGCACTTCGCCAAGATGGTGCACAACGGCATCGAGTACGGGATCATGGAGGCCTACGGGGAGGGCTACGAGCTGCTGACGGCCGCGGACATGATTACCGACGTGCCGGGCACGTTCCGCAGCTGGCGCAAGGGGACCGTGATCCGGTCCTGGCTCCTTGACCTGCTGGTCCGGGCGCTGGACGAGGACCCGGGGCTGGAGAAGATCCGCGGGGTGGCCCAGGACTCCGGCGAGGGCCGGTGGACGGTCCAGGCGGCCATCGACCACGCCGTCCCGGTGCCGGCGATCAGCGCGGCGCTGTATGCGCGGTTCGCCTCCCGCGAAGGGGACCCCCCGGCCATGAAGGTCGTGGCCGCGCTGCGCCAGCAGTTCGGCGGTCACCCGGTGACCGCGGCTGAGGACTCATCCGGCTGACGCCCGCAGCAGATAGCCTCCTGATGTGCACCTGACTCGCCTCGCCCTCACCGATTTCCGCTCCTATGCGGGGGTGGAGCTGAGCCTGGAGCCCGGGGTGAGCACCTTCGTGGGGCCGAACGGGCAGGGCAAGACCAACCTAGTCGAGGCTGCGGCGTACGTCTCGACGCTCGGCTCGCACCGGGTGGCGACCGACGCGCCACTGGTCCGCGCCGGTGCCGAGCGGGCCATCCTGCGCGCCGCGGTCACCTCCGGCGGGCGGGACAGCCTGGTGGAGATCGAGATCAACCCCGGCCGGGCGAACCGGGCCCGGCTCAACCGGGCGCCGGTGAGCAGGCCCCGCCAGGTGCTCGGGGTGCTGAGCACGGTGCTGTTCGCGCCCGAGGATCTGGCCCTTGTCAAGGGCGATCCCGAGCAGCGCCGCCGGTTCCTCGACGACCTGCTGGTCGCGAGCGCGCCACGCTACGCCGGGGTCCGGGCCGACTACGAGCGGGTGCTGCGGCAGCGGACGGCGCTGCTCAAGTCGCTGCGGGCCCGGCCGGGCAGGTCGGCCCGGCCTGGCACCAGGGCCTACGCACGCGCCGGCGCCTCGCGGGATGCCGCGCGCAGCGGGCCGGGCGGCGACGGTCCCGGGCCCAATGGGTCCGGCCAGGACGGAACCGGCCCGGATGGGGCGGGCCCGGACCGGGCAGGCCCGGCGGGGCCGACAGCCAGCACGCTGGATGTCTGGGACGAGCACCTGGCGACGGCGGGGGCGGAGCTGCTGGCCGCCAGGATCCGGCTCACCGCCTCACTGCGCCCGCTCGTGGCCCGGTCCTACAGCGCGGTGTCGGGCGGCGCGAGCGTGGAAGCCGGGATCAGCTACCGCCAGTCGTTGCGCATGCCGGGTCTGAGTGGACCGTCCGGCTCGCCCAGCCGGCCAGGCCGGGCCCCGACCGATCCGGACGAGCCGGCCGCCGATGCCGGCCGGCTTGCCGACGGCCTGCGAGAGGCGCTGGCCATGGTGCGCGGCGAGGAGCTGGAACGCGGCGTCTGCCTCGTCGGCCCGCACCGCGATGACCTGGACCTGCAGATCGGCGAGCTGCCCGCGCGGGGGTACGCGAGCCAGGGCGAATCATGGTCGATGGCGCTCGCGCTCCGCCTGTCCGCGTTCGAGGCGCTGCGCGGCGCCGGGGATGACCCGGTGCTGCTGCTCGACGACGTGTTCGCCGAGCTTGATGTGGGCCGCAGGGAACGGCTGGCGCGCCTGGCCGCCGGGGCGGAGCAGGTGCTGGTGACCGCGGCCGTGCCCGCCGACGTCCCAGCCGCGCTGCGCGGTGCCCGCTTCGGCGTCGGCGGCGGGACGGTGACCCGTGCCGGATGAGCCCGCGTCCGGTGAGCCGCCGCCCGGTGAGCGCGGCGGGGACGGGCCCGAGCGCGCGCGGCGGGCGGCCGACGCGCTTGCGGCCGCGAAGGCCGACGCCCGGGACCGGGGCGAGCGCGCCCCGGAAGGGCAGTTCGGTGCCGAACGAAAGGCGCGTGGCGACCCCGCTGCCCCCGCCAGGCGCCAGCCCGGTGCCCGCCCGGCGGGCGGGGCCGGCCGGGCCGGCCGTACCCGGCGGGAGGACCCGCAGCCACTGCGGGCCGCCATCGACGGGCTGCTCGACGACCAGGGGTGGCGGGCCGCGGCCGCGGTGGGCTCGGTGTTCGGCCGGTGGGAGCAGATCGTGGGCACCGCGCTGGCCGCCCACACCAGGCCCGGCGGCTTCGCCGACGGGGAGTTGCTTGTCATCGCCGATTCCACCGCCTGGGCGACACAGGTCAGGTTGCTGCGTCCCCAGCTCATCCAGAGGCTGAACTCCGAGCTCGGTCGCGGCACCGTCACCGGGGTCAGGGTCCGGGGTCCGGCCCCCCCGCGCCAGCGGGGCCAATGGCGGGTTCGCGACACGCGCGGGCCACGTGACGACTACGGCTGAGGAGCGAGGTAATCCCAGGTAGAATAGTGAGTGCGCCCCCAGAGGCCGACAGCGGCGGGGGCCTGCGCGCGTGGCTGCGCGTCCCTTCAGGAGGAGCTTGCTTTTGTCCTACGATGCCCGTTCTATCACCGTCCTTGAGGGCCTTGAGGCGGTACGCAAGCGTCCAAGTATGTACATCGGCTCGACCGGTGAGCGCGGCCTGCATCATCTCGTCTACGAAGTGGTGGACAACGCCGTCGACGAGGCGCTGGCCGGGTTCTGTGACCGGATCGAGGTCACCCTGCTCGCCGACGGCGGGGTCAGGGTGGCCGACGACGGCCGCGGCATCCCCGTGGACGACCATCCCGTGGAGAAGCGGCCGGCCGTCGAGGTGGTCCTGACCACCTTGCACGCCGGCGGGAAGTTCGACGGCAAGTCCTACGCGGTCTCCGGCGGGCTGCACGGCGTCGGGGTCTCGGTGGTGAACGCGCTGTCGACCCGGCTCGAGGTAGAGGTACGCCGGGACGGCTACGTCTGGCGGCAGGCGTACGAGCTCGGCGATCCCGCCACCGCCCTGGCCAGGGGCGAGGCGACCACCGAGACCGGCACCACGATCACGTTCTGGCCGGATGAGGCCATTTTCGAGAGCACGGAATGGAGCTTCGAGACGCTGTCACGGCGACTCCAGGAGATGGCCTTCCTCAGCCGCGGCCTGGAGATCACCCTCACCGACCTGCGCCCGGCCCACATCAACGGCGAGCCGCGGGTGGTCCTGTACCAGTACGACGGCGGGATCGCGGACTTCGTCCGCTACCTGAACGGGACCAAGGAGCCGGTGCACGCCTCGGTGATCGAGTTCGGCGAGGAGGGCAGGGGCATCGCCGTCGAGATCGCGATGCAGTGGAACGCCTCCTACGCCGAGTCGGTGTACACCTTCGCGAACACGATCAACACCGCCGAGGGCGGCACCCACGAGGAGGGGTTCCGCGCCGCGCTCACCACGATCGTGAACAGGTACGCCCGCGAGCAGAAACTGCTGCGTGACCGGGACGAGAACCTAACCGGGGAGGACGTCCGCGAAGGGCTGGCGGCGATCGTCTCGGTCAAGCTCGCCAACCCGCAGTTCGAGGGGCAGACCAAGACCAAGCTGGGCAACACCGAGGCCAAGTCGTTCGTGCAGAAGGCGTGCAACGACCATCTGCGGGACTGGTTCGACCGCAACCCCGGCGAGGCCAAGGACATCATCACCAAGTCGACCCAGGCCGCGCGGGCCAGGATCGCGGCCCGCCAGGCCAGGGAGCTGACCCGCAAGGGCCTGAGCGGTGGCTCCGGCCTGCCGGGGAAGCTGGCCGACTGCCAGTCCGGGGACCCGGCCGAGTGTGAGCTCTACGTGGTCGAGGGGGACTCGGCCGGCGGGTCGGCCAAGGGCGGCCGGGACCCGAGGTTCCAGGCCATCCTGCCCATCCGCGGCAAGATCCTGAACGTGGAGAAGGCCAGGATCGACCGGGTGCTGAAGAACAACGAGGTCCAGGCGATGATCACCGCCCTGGGCACCGGCATCCACGACGACTTCGACATCACCAAGCTGCGCTATCACAAGATCATCCTGATGGCGGACGCGGACGTGGACGGCCAGCACATCCGGACCCTGCTGCTGACGCTGCTGTTCCGGTTCATGAAGCCGCTGATCGAGGCGGGTCACGTGTACCTGGCACAGCCCCCGCTCTACAAGATCAAGTGGGACGGCCGCGGGGTCCGGCCCGGGTACGCCTACTCCGACCGGGAGCGGGATGCGCTGATCGAGGCCGGGATCGCCGAGGGCCGCAGGGACCCGCGCCCCCGCGACGGCGTGCAGCGGTTCAAGGGCCTCGGCGAGATGAACGCCCGGGAGCTCTGGGACACCACCATGAACCCGGCGAACCGGGTGCTGCTCCAGGTCACGCTCGACGACGCGGCGCAGGCCGACGAGCTGTTCAGCGTGCTCATGGGCGAGGACGTGGAGGCGCGCCGTGCGTTCATCCAGCGCAACGCCAAGGACGTGAGGTTCCTCGACATCTGATGCGGCCGGGCAGAGCAGCGCGGGCGCCAGGGAAGCCCCGGCCCGGGAGGCCCCGGTTCCCGGGAGCCAAGGGTTCGCGGCAGCCGCCGTTCTGCAGGATGTGAGACAGATATGAGAAAGGCCAGTAAGTGACGGACGTGGACACGGGCGGCCCGGCAGGACCGCAGGACCGGACCGAACCGGTCGACATCCAGGTCGAGATGCAGCGCAGCTACATCGACTATGCGATGTCGGTCATTGTTGGCCGGGCGCTGCCCGACGTCCGGGACGGCCTCAAGCCGGTGCATACCCGGATCCTGTACGCGATGTACGACGGCGGCTACCGGCCGGATCGCGGCTACTTCAAGTGCGCCAGGGTGGTCGGCGACGTGATGGGCACCTACCACCCGCACGGCGACACCGCGATCTATGACGCGCTCGTCCGGCTGGCGCAACCGTGGGCGATGCGGATGCCGCTGGTGGACGGCCAGGGCAACTTCGGCTCGCGCGGCGACGACCCGGCCGCGGCCATGCGGTACACGGAGTGCCGGCTGGCCCCGCTGGCCATGGAGATGCTGCGGGACATCGACAAAGACACCGTCGACTTCCGCGACAACTACGACGGCAGGTCCGCGGAGCCCGTCGTGCTGCCCAGCCGGTTCCCCAACCTGCTCGTCAACGGGTCGGAGGGGATCGCGGTCGGGATGGCGACCAAGGTCCCGCCGCACAACCTGCGCGAGATCGCGAGCGGCGTGCAGTGGTACCTGGACCACTTCGACACCGAACCCACGGACCTGCTCGAGGCGCTCATCGAGCGGATCAAGGGCCCCGACTTCCCCACCAGCGGGTTGATCGTGGGCCGCCGCGGAATCGAGGAGGCGTACCGCACCGGCCGGGGCTCGGTCACCATGCGGGCCGTGGTCGAGATCGAGGAGGACATCAAGGGCCGGACCTGCCTGGTGGTGACCGAACTGCCCTATCAGGTGAACCCGGAGACCGTCGCCCGCAAGATCGACGAGCTGGCGCACGACGGCCGGGTGCCGGGCATCGCCGACGTCCGCGACGAGACCAGCGACCGGACCGGCCAGCGGCTGGTGATCGTGCTCAAGCGGGACGCGGTCGCCAAGATCGTGCTCAACAACCTGTACAAGCACACCCAGCTGCAGGAGACGTTCGGCGCGAACATGCTCGCGCTGGTCGACGGCGTCCCCCGCACGCTGCGGCTCGACCAGCTGATCCGGCACTGGGTGACGCACCAGATCGAGGTCATCGTCCGGCGCACCAGGTACCTGCTCCGCAAGGCCGAGGAACGGGCCCACATCCTGCGCGCGCTGCTCAAGGCGATCGACCGGATCGACGAGGTGATCGCGCTGATCCGGGCCAGCGAGTCGGCGGCCGTGGCACAGCAGGGCCTGATGGACCTGCTGGAGATCGACGAGATCCAGGCGCGGGCCATCCTGGACATGCAGCTGCGGAAGCTGGCCGCGCTGGAGCGGCAGCAGCTCACCGACGAATACGACGAGCTGATGGCGCAGATCACCGACTACCAGGGCATCCTGGCCTCGCCCGAGCGGCAGCGGCAGATCGTCGGCGCTGAGCTCGCCGAGATCGTGGAGAAGTACGGCGACGACCGGCGAACCGAGATCATCGCCTACGACGGGGACGTCTCCGCGGCCGACCTGATCGCCGAGGAGGACGTGGTTGTCACCATCACCCGCGGTGGCTACGCCAAGCGCACCAAGACCGACCTGTACCGGGCGCAGCGGCGGGGCGGGAAGGGCGTGCGCGGCGCGCAGTTGCGCACCGACGACATCGTGGATCATTTCTTCGTCACGTCGACGCACGACTGGATCTTGTTCTTCACCAACAAGGGGCGGGTGTACCGGGCCAAGGCCTACGAACTGCCCGACACCGCCCGCGACGCGCGCGGCCAGCACGTGGCCAACCTGCTGGCCTTCCAGCCCGACGAGCGCATCGCCCAGGTGCTGGCGCTCCGGGACTACTCGATAGCGCCCTACCTGGTGCTGGCCACCCAGTCCGGCATGGTGAAGAAGTCCCGGCTGACCGAGTTCGACTCGCCCCGCACCGGCGGGATCATCGCCATCAACCTCCGCGAGGACGACGAGGTGATCGCCGCCCGCCTGGTGTCGCCGGAGCAGGATCTGCTGCTGGTGAGCAAGAAGGCGCAGGCGATCAGGTTCCACGCCAGCGACGCGGTGCTCCGGCCGATGGGGCGTGCCACCTCCGGCGTGATCGGCATGCGGTTCGCCGACGGCGACGAGCTGCTCGGCATGTATGTGGCCAGGGAGGGCGCGGATGTGCTGGTGGCCACCGGCGGCGGCTACGCCAAGCGAACCCCGGTAGGCCAGTACCCGGTCAAGGGCCGGGGCGGCATGGGCGTGCTGACGGCCCGGATCGTCGACGCCCGCGGGGAACTGGTCGGGGCGCTCATGGTCGACGCCGACGATGAGGTGTTCGCCATCACCTCCTCCGGAGGTGTGATCCGGACCGCCGCGGCCGAGGTCAAGCAGTCGGGCCGGCAGACCATGGGGGTCCGGCTGATGAACCTCGCCGTCGGCGAGACCCTGGTAGCCATCGCCCGCAACGCCGAGTCCCCGCATGCTGCCGCGACCGTGGACGGGGCGGGCGACGATCCCGCGGACGAGGTAGTCGATGATCTCGCGGGTGATCCTGCCGCTGACGCCGAAGACCCCGACGCCGAGGACTCTGACTCCGACTCCGACGCCGGCTCCGGTGACGGAGGGCCGGAGGCAACGAAGTGAGCGGTAAGAGCGTCATATAGGTAACGCCCCGGGAGCAGCTGCTCAGGTCATGATGAACGACCCCAGCCAGCACAGATAGTGTCGTGGCTGGATAATGTGGTTGGGACAGCCCCGGCGGGGAGGAGTGGGCGTGGATCACCACGTGGAGCCACAATGGTGGCTGCCCGAAGGGGCTGCGCCGGCCATTACCGATGAGACCTCCGCCGCCTCAGGCGAGGCGAACGCCGCCGGTGAGCAGGGCTCCCGCAACCAGGACTCGCCTAACGGGATGCATGAGGCAAGGCAGGAGCCCCCACCAGGCCCCAGCCACCTCATGCCTGCCACGGGCGGCCAGGAGTCACCGGCGTCGGCCGCGGAGCCGCCCGGCTACGACACAGACGGCTCACCCGGTTACGGGCAGGATGGCTCACCTGGCTACGGGCAGGATGGCTCACCTGGCTACGGGCAGGATGGCTCACCTGGTTACGGGCAGGATGGCTCACCTGGTTACGGGCAGACGAGCCCGTACGACTACCGGCAAGAAGCGGCG
Source organism: Streptosporangiaceae bacterium (assembly GCA_036005525.1). Classification (GTDB taxonomy): domain Bacteria; phylum Actinomycetota; class Actinomycetes; order Streptosporangiales; family Streptosporangiaceae; genus UBA9676. The sequence goes on along the minus strand of DASYQM010000228.1, from coordinate 2,786 downwards.
TATACACCGGACTATCCAGCCGCCCAGAGCGGGTACAACGACGGGGTGAGCCCGCCCAGCGAGGAATCCTCGGTTCCGCCGTACCCGGCTGAGCTGCCGTCCTCGGCGCCCGCCGCGGCGGCCACCAAGCCGGGGCTCGCCGCTGCCGCCTACCGGGCCTTGCCCAAGCCAAAGGCCAAGGTGCGGTCCAAGACCAAGACCAAGGCCAAGACCAAGACCCGGACGGCAGAAGGCCGCCACGCGAACCTGGTCATCGCGCGGTTTGAGCCCTGGTCGGTCATGAAGTTCAGCTTCCTGATGTCCCTGGTGGCCTGGGTGATCCTGTTCGTGGCGGTGACCCTGCTCTACTACGCTCTGTCCGGGCTCGGGGTCTTCGCCGCGATCCAGCGGACGCTGGAGAGCGTCACATCCAGCCAGCAGTCGCCGGGAGTGAGCCTGGCCGCCTGGACGTCGGCATCCAGGGTTCTCGGGTACACGATGCTGATCGGCGCGGTGGACATCATCCTCATCACCGCCCTGGCCACGATCGGCGCCGTGATCTACAACCTGGTCACCCATCTGGGCGGCGGGATCGAGATCACACTCAAGGAGACCGACTGACCGTTGCACTTCCGGATGCGGTAATCTTGCCCGGCGGCGTTTCCTGTCAGGTCTGACATCCAGCTGGGGCGTTGACGAGCCGGGGCCTATAGCTCAGTCGGTTAGAGCGCATCCCTGATAAGGATGAGGTCGGTGGTTCAAGTCCACCTAGGCCCACCACCCAAACACCCAGGCCAGCCGCCAGACCGGCAGGCCCTGCCAACACCATCAAGAGGCACGTTTGCTCTTTCGTGCCCGCTGCGTGCCCGATCGCTTCCCTCCGGAGCGGCCAGTTGACGCTTTCGCGCTGGGCTGTAGCTCCTGCCAGGCGAGCTTGCTCAGGGTGTCAGCGATCTCATGCTGGCGGGCGTCGGCACCGTGCATGTAGATCATCGCGGCGCGGGTACTGCTGTGCCCCATGCGGTCCATCAGCTCGCGCAAGGTTGCCCGGTGCCCGCTGTGAGGACGTTCCCGGTATGGCGCAGGTCGTGAAAGTGCGTACCGGGGAGTGGCTGGGGGATCGCGCGAATGGAGCGCTCCGGGTGGGCGGCGTACGCGGCAGCTTTCAGTTTCCACCTCCGAACCAGGTGGTCAGGGCGTCGCGCAATCCGGTGTCGGTGGCATCTCCCACCCAGGCGACGTATCCGTCAGGGCGGATCACCACGGCGGCCGGGGCGGTGACTGGGCCCAGGACCGGAAGCTCCCACGGGCCGCCATATTCAGCATCGATCAGCTGGATCCGGTCAGTCCAAGCTGTGATGCCGGGGACGCGTGGCTGATCGAGGTTGAGCAGCACCGGCTTGGCGCCGTGCAGGAGCTCATAGACGCGGAGCGGGCCATCGGCGGTCGCGATGTCCAGATCGGGCATGCGCCGTCCGAGCAGGGGATGTCCAGGTCCGAGGTCGTAGTGGATGTCGAGACCCGACATCATGGCGGCGATACTCCGCCGCGGCTCGTCCATGCTGAATAGCTCGGTCATGGTGTTGCGCAGGGCCTGGTGACGGTCGCCGGGACTGGTCAGTGCGACTTGGGCCATCGTGTTCTGCAACACTCGGGCGCCGACCGGATGACGTTCGTCGTGGTAGGTGTCCAGCAGGCTCTGAGGTGATGTCCTCTTGACCACCTGGGCCAGCTTCCACCCCAGGTTCACGGCATCCTGGACACCGGTGTTGAGACCCTGACCACCGAGCGGGGCGTGCACGTGTGCAGCATCGCCCGCCAGAAGGATGCGCCCCTTGCGATACGACGCCGCCTGCCGGGTGTTGTCCGTAAAACGGGAAGTCCAGCTCAGGCTGTGCACGCCGTAGTCCGTCCCGTCGGCGGCGATGAGTGCCTCGCTGACGTCTTGCAGGGTGGGCTCGCTGGTGTGCCCGGCCTGGCGTTCGGTGAGGACGACCCGAATCCGGTCTCCGCCCTCGGCCGGGCCGATCCCACCGCCCGGACGCAGGCCGAACTCCGGCTTTTCGGCCATCTCGACCTCGGCCATGAGCCAGCTCGTCGATGGATCCCAACCGGCGAACTCGATATCGGCCGCATTTCGGATCACACTGCGGCCCCCGTCGCACCCGACCAGATAGTCCGCCCGGATCGACGTGCCGTCGGATAGCGCGACGTCGACGCCGGTGTCGTCCTGGGTGAACCCTGTCACCTCACGTTCGCGCGTGGCCGGCACCCCGAGCTCTTGGACCCAGGTAGCGAGCAGGCGCTCGGTCTGAATTTGCGGGAGGGCGAGCCCGTAGTTGTGGCGGGATGGGAAATCACTGATGTCCAAGCGGATTCGGCCGAATCCCTGGATCTGCATCGCCTTCCCCTCCGCCAGAAACCGATCGGCGACGCCGCGCTGATCGAGCACTTCGATGGTGCGCGCGTGCAGACCGCCGGCGCGTGAGCGGTCGGGATCCGGAGTGGCGCGTCGTTCAACGATGACGACATCGACCTGGGCCAGGGCCAGCTCAGCCGCCAGCATCATTCCTGTCGGGCCTCCGCCGGCGATCACCACCGCATGTTTGGCCATTCGCCACTCCTTCGCTTCTGTCGCCTGTGGTTCAGTCTGAGACTGTGCACCACTATGTTGAGGCGGGAGGGAGCGTGGGCCGGCCTAGCCGGCGGAGAGGGTTAGCTGAGATCATCCGCGAATCAGCAGGAAGGTGAGCGCCCCTAGTGTCGCGTGTTGGAAGTTAGTTTACGGTGAGTTGAGCGGGACAATG
>DASYQM010000227.1:0-10669 GCA_036005525.1 Streptosporangiaceae bacterium | reverse complement strand
GGCTTCCTTGTGCTTGAGCAGTTCGTCCACCTGCGCCACGTAGGTGTGGGTCAGATCGTCAAGTTCCCGCTCCGCCCGGCGAACCTCGTCCTCACCCGATTCGCCGCTCTTGACGAGCTTGTCCAGTGAGTCCTTGGTGTTCCTGCGGATGTTGCGGATCGACACCCGGCCGTCCTCCGCCTTGTGCCGCGCGATCTTGATGTACTCCCGCCTGCGCTCCTCGGAGAGCTCGGGGAAGACGACGCGGATGATGGCGCCGTCGTTCGCCGGGTTCACCCCGAGGTCACTGTTCCGGATCGCCTTTTCGATCGCTGCCAGCGACGACTTGTCGAACGGCTGGACCACAACCATCCGCGGCTCGGGGATATGGAAAGAGGCGAGCTGGTTGACCGGGGTCTGGGTGCCGTAATACTCGGCCGTGATCTTGCTGAACATTGCCGGGTGGGCGCGCCCGGTCCGGATGGTGCCAAACTCCTCCTTGGCGACCGCGACGGCCTTCTCCATCTTTTCCTCGGCCCCGAAGAGGATCTCTTCTATCACTGTCGCTCCCGTCGGTCCCTTGCCTGCCGGGCATTTCTGGCCAGCCGGGCATGCCTGGCGTGTCTGGCCTGCCTGCCCGGACTGGTCCTCGCGGGACCAGCGGGCCGACGTGCGCCTGCTCTTCATGTGCTGTCCGCACGACGTTACCCCTCTCCGCCCCAGCAAAGACAACAACAAGCAAGCTGCCTGCCCGCCCCCGGGCCCACCGCCCACGCCGGGGGCGGCGGCCCGTGGTCTCAGCCGGCCTGGCCCACCTGGAACCGGGCGAACGCCTGCACGGTGACGCCCTGCTCGGACAGAACCTGCTTGATCGTCTTCTTCGGGTCCTTGATGAACGCCTGTTCGGCGAGCACGACGTCCTTGAAGAACGCGCCCAGCCGGCCCTCGACGATCCTGCCGATCGCCTGCTCCGGCTTGCCTTCCTCGCGGGTCATCTGCTCCGCGATCCGCCGCTCGTTCTCGACCACGTCGCCGGGCACCTGATCGCGGGTGACATACTGCGGCCGCATCGCCGCCACCTGCTGCGCGACATCCTTGCCCGTCTCCTCGGCCGGCACGTCCAGCTGGACGAGCACCCCCAGGGTCGGCGGCAGGGCACGGTCGGACCGGTGCAGGTAGCTGGCCACATAGTCGCCCTCGAGCAGGGCATACCGGCCGAGTTCCAGCTTCTCCTTGAGCGAGGCGCCCGCCTCCTCAATCAGCTGCTGGGCCGTCGCGCCGGGGCGGACCTCGGTCCCCAGCAGCGCTAGCCGGTCGGCTGGCCTGTGCGCCAGCGCGGCGGCGGCGATGTCGGCCGCCACCTGCTGGAACAGCTCGGTCTTGGCCACGAAGTCGGTCTCACAGTTCAGCTCGACGAGGACCCCGGCGCTGGTGCCGTCCAGCACCGCGGTGACGAGCCCGTTGGCCGCGACCCGGCCGGCCCGCTTCCCGACGTCCTTAGCACCCTTCACGCGGAGGATCTCGACCGCGGCGTCGAAGTCCCCGTCCGCCTCCTCAAGCGCCTTCTTACAGTCGAGCATCCCAGCGGCTGTCGCATCACGTAGCCGCTTCACATCTGCGGCGGTGAAGTTCGCCATGTTCTCTTCTCTCGCTTCTTGGTTGTTCAGGAACGTGCTGTGTGCCGGGTGGCCACGGGCTCAGGCTTCAGGCGCGCCGCCGGCCGCGGTCTCTGCCGCGTCGCCACCGGCCTCCCCGGAGCCACTCTCCCCGGGCCCAGTCTCGCCAGACCCGGTCTCGCCAGACCCGGTCTCGCCAGACTCGGTCTCCCCGGCCCCGGCCGCTGCGGCGGGGCTGCCGGTCGTGGCCTCGGGGGCCGCACCGGGCGCCGTTTCACCTGCGACGGCCTCGGCAGCGGGACCGCCGACATCAGGAGCTTGACCGCCGACCTCGGGAGCAGGGCCGCCCACCTCGGGAGCAGGGCCACCGGCCTCGGCAACAGGGCCGCCCGCCTCGGGAACGGGGCCACCGGCTTCGGGGGCGGGGCCGCCCACCTCGGGAGCAGGGCCGCCCGCCTCGGCAACACGGCCGTCGGCCTCGGGAGCGGGGGCCCCGCCGGCGCGTGCCTCGGTAGCCGGTCCGGCCTCCTGGGCGCCGCTGTCCGTATGCTCAAGAAGCTCGCGCTCCCACTCCGCCAGCGGCTCCTCGGCGCCAAGCTCGCCGGACCCCGCCGCGGCCGCCGGCTTGTCCTCGCCGTTCGCAGCCCCGGCCCGGGCTATCAGCCCGTCCGCGACGGCATCGGCCACCACCCGCGTGAGCAGGGAAACGCTGCGGATCGCGTCATCATTCCCGGGGATGGGGTAGGTGACCTCATCGGGGTCGCAGTTGGTGTCGAGGATCGCGATCACCGGGATCCCGAGCTTGCGCGCCTCACTGACGGCGATGTGCTCCTTCTTGGTGTCCACCACCCACAGGGCACTCGGGGTCCGGGCCATGTCCTTGATGCCGCCGAGGGAGCGGTCGAGCTTGTCCCGCTCGCGGCGCAGGTGCAGGAGTTCCTTCTTGGTCATGCCGGAACCCGCCACGTCCTCGAAGTCGATCTCGTCGAGTTCCTTGAGCCGCTGCAGGCGCTTGTAGACGGTGGAGAAGTTGGTCAGCATGCCGCCCAGCCACCGCTGGTTGACGAACGGCATTCCGACCCGGCGGGCCTGCTCGGCGATCGCCTCCTGCGCCTGCTTCTTGGTGCCGACGTAGAGGACGGTCCCGCCGTGAGCGACGGTCTCCTTGATGAACTCGTAGGCGCGGTCGATGAAATCCAGCGACTGCTGCAGGTCGATGATGTAGATGCCGTTGCGCTCGGCGAAGATGAAGCGCTTCATCTTCGGGTTCCAGCGCCGGGTCTGGTGCCCGAAGTGGACGCCGCTCTCAAGGAGCTGCCTCATGGTGACGACCGGGGCCATGCCGGTGTCCCCTTCCTGTCGTGCGCCGTGCCGTGGGCAGGCGCGCTCGGTTAGTCCTGGCGCCCGTGCGCACCTTCACTGCGGCAAGAGCCGCAGACCGATGAGGTGCGCCCACCGGAAGTCCGGCCGGATCTGCCTTTGTGGCAGGCGGACGCGCGAATTAGGCGAGAAGCCGCATGCGCCTGGGCGCACGGACCTTCCCGGCCGCCCCGTAGTCTACCCGCTCCCGGCGGTCCGGGCCGCCCGGTGACCAGCGGCGGCTGGCCCGGCGCGGCCTACGCCCGGGGGTGGGCCTGGCGGTAGGCAGCCGTCAGCCGCTCGACGGAGACGTGGGTGTAGATCTGCGTGCTCGCCAGCGAGGCATGGCCAAGGATCTCCTGCACGCTTCTCAGGTCGGCGCCGCCTTCCAGCAGATGAGTGGCGGCAGCGTGGCGCAGCCCGTGCGGCCCGGACTCGGGCACGCCGGCCACCGCGGCCAGGCAGGCGTGTACGACCCGCCGGGCGGTCCGGGGATCCAGCCGGCCGCCCCGTGCCCCGAGGAACAGGGCGGGACCGCTGCCCTGACGCGCAAGCACCGGACGGCCCGCGCGCCTCCAGGCGGCCACCGCCCGGACCGCGGGCAGCCCTACGGGCACGGTGCGTTCCCGGCCGCCCTTGCCGAAGACCCGGACCGTGTTCCGCCCCTCATCGAGGTCATCGACGTCGAGGCCGCACAGCTCGCTGACCCGGATGCCGGTCGCGTACAGCAGCTCCATGATCGCGGCGTCGCGGAGGGCCAGTTCCGCCTCCGGCCCGTGCCTGCTGCTCCGGCCGCCGCTGCTCTCCCCGCCGCTGCTCCAAGCGCCGCTCTCCCCGCCGCTGCTCAGGCTCTCCCTGCCGTTCCCCGCGCGCCTGCCACCGCCGCCAGCACTGCTGCCACCGTCACTGCCGCCGCTGCCGCCAGCTTTGCCGCCACCGCCGCCACCGCCGGGTACGGACCCGGCCGCGGACAAGACGGCGGCCATCTGATCCTGGCGTGGCACCTGGGGAAGACGGCGCCGGACCTTCGCGGTCCCGAGTAGCGGCCCGGGATCGCGGCTGAGCCAGCCACCGGCACACGCCCATGCGGTGAACGTGCGGGCGGCCGCCGCCCGGCGTGCCAGTGTGGCGCGGGCATGGCCGGTCAGGTACTGGCTGGCAAGCCAGCGCCGCAAGACGGCGATGTCCAGCCGGTCCGGCGCGGTGATGTCGTCCCCGGCCGCGTGCTCCAGCAGGGACCGGACGTCGCCGATGTAGGCGCGAACCGTATGTGGCGATAGCCCGCGCTCCGCCGCGAGGTGGCGCTCGAATCCGCCCAGCGCCGCCTGCATGCTCTCTGGCAGCGGCGCGGGCCCAGGCGGCGCGGGCTCCGGCAGTGGTGCGGGCTCCGGCGGCGCGGGCTCCGGTGGGACAGGCCCGGGTGGCGGGGGCTCTGGCGGGACAGGCCTGGGCCGCGTCGGCCCTGGCGGGACAGGCTCGGGCCGCGCAGGCTCGGGCGGCGGCCCAGGCTCTGGCGGAACAGGCTTGCGAGGCGTCGGCCCAGGCGGCGCCGGCTCGGGCGGCACAGGCCCCGGCGGGACAGGCTCGGGCCGCGCAGGCTCGGGAGCGCGCTGCTGCGCGTGCGCTGGCACGTCCATGGACCCAGTGTGCGGCACCGGGAGGCACGGTCACGGCAGCTGCGAACCTGACGCGCGGTCGTGTCCCGCTGGCCCGCGACGCATCCGCCAGCCGTGGTCGCAGCGCTCGACGAAACCGGCTGCCGCGAGCGCGCCCAGGCAGCGCATGACAGTGTCAAACCCGACGCCCGCCGCCACCGCGATCCTCGCCGGCCCGCGCCCGGCCCGGGCGGGGACTGCCTCCAGCACCTGGCGCATCACCGGGTCGAGCTCGTCGCGTGGCAGCACTGGCCCGCGGGCGCGGCCTGGCGGTTCATCGCCGGGAAACGAGAGCACTTCCATCACGTCCCGGGCACCGGTGACGCAGACGGCGCCCCAGTCGCGGATGATCTCGTGGCAGCCGGCCGACAATGCCGAGGTCACCGGCCCCGGCACCGCCATCAGCGGCCGGTTCTGATCGCGCGCGTGGCGGGCGGTGCTCAGCGCGCCGCTGCGCAGCGCCGCCTCCACCACCACGGTGCCGCGGCTGAGCGCGGCGATCACCCGGTTGCGGACCAGGAAACCGGGACGGGTGGGCATGCGGCCTGGGGGCCACTCGCTGACGGTCGCTCCCTTCGCGCGGATGGTGCGGAACAGCCCGTGATGCCCCGGCGGGTAGTCGCGATCTACGCCGCAGGCGAGGACGGCGATCGTCACCCCATCGGCCCTGACCGCGCCACGGTGGGCGCAGCCGTCGATCCCGAACGCCCCGCCGGAGATGACCGTCCACCCCCGCTCGGCCAACGTCACGGCCATTTCGGTGCACACATACGAGCCATAGGCGGTTGCCGCCCGAGTGCCCACGACCGACACCGACCGCAGGCACGCGTAGCGCAGGTCCCCGCTGCCCCGCACCCACAGCCCCCACGGGCGGGCATCGCCCAGCACGTCAAGCTGGCCCGGCCATTCGGGATCGCCGGGGCAGACCAGCCGGATCCCTGCTCGCCGCCAGGCTTCCAGGGCGGGCGCGGCCGGCGCCTCACCCAGCCGGGCGGCCCATAGCTGCAGGGCCCGGTCAAGCCTGGGCATGCCAGACGAGCCGGACAGGCCGGGCATGCCGGGCAGGACTCGCTCTCCCGGCGCGCCGTCGCCCCCCGCCGGCCCGCCGCTCTCCAATGCAGGCTCGGCGCCTTCCTTTCCGGGCCGACGGAAGCCGTCCGGGATCGCACCGGAGATTGGGGCCCGCCCGTGGATGAGAGCGGTCACGATCTCGGCGGGGGTGCACGTACGCAGCAGGGCGCCCATGATGTGGTCACCGGGCTCGGCCACGTAGGTGAGGGCGGCCCGGGCCAGTCGCTCTTCGCCGCTGACCTCGCTCACCGCCCCACTCCCAGCCACAGCCCCAGTGCGTAGCTGGTCTCGTCCACCCTGGGCCTGGCCACGCCCGCAAGATCGGCCAGTGTCCAGGCCACCCGGATCACCCTGTCCACCCCGCGGGCGCTGATCTCGCCGAGGTCCATGGCCCGTTCCAGTGGTGCCAGCGCTCGAGGCCCGGGCGCAAAGCTGCGCCGCAGCTCACTCCCGGGGATCTCCGCGTTGAGCCGCCATGGGCTGAGGCGGAGCCGGGCGGCGGCCCGCTCCCGTGCGGCCTCCACCCGTTTCACCACCACCGAACTCGGTTCGGCGAAGGCGCGGTCGCTGAGCAGTTCGGCCCGGCCAACCGGCAGGAACTCGACCTTGACGTCCACCCGGTCCAGCAGCGGGCCGGACAGCCGGGCCAGGTAGCGCCGCCGCGCCGTCGGCGTGCAGGTACAGTCCGCCCCGGAACCAGAGCCAGCGCAGGGACAGGGGTTGGCCGCCAGCACCAGCGTGAACCTGGCCGGGAAGCGGGCCGTCAGGCCCGACCTGGCCACCACCACCTCACCTGACTCCAGCGGCTGCCGTAAGGCATCCAGCACGTCACGCCCAAACTCCGGGGCTTCGACGACGTTACCGACCGTTGATGCTGTTAACTGGCCTGTGACCAGGACTCTTGCGTCGGGAACATGTGTGTGACGTAGTGGCGGCGGTGAAGGCCTGAAGCGGGAAACTAGCCGAGAAGCGGAAGCTAGCCTCAATCGTTCAGCACTCCTGAGGTCTGGTTACTGATTGTGCTGGTGCCTGGTTTCGGGTCTGTTGTCAGTTTGCTTTCCGGAGGCGGTCGCGCGGTGGTGCCCGGGTGCCCGGGTGCGCACCGGCTCCGACGGCGCCGGGCTGCGCCTCCTTTCGTGTCGCTGGGGCTGATGGTGCTGGTCAGGCGGGTGCTGGCAGGGCGCGCAGCCGTTGCCAGCAGGTGAGGAACGCATCCTTCCAGGGCCAGTCCGGGCTGATCTTCAGGATGCGCCCGCGGGCGTGCCGAGCGAGGCGGGCGGGGATGTGCCAGACGCGGTAGCGGAACGTATCGGGGTCGGCGTCCCGCAGGCCGGGGTCGTCGCAGTGGCCGAGGAGGCGGGTCCAGGCGGCCAGGTCGGCGGCGATGTTCGCGGCGAGGACCCAGCCGCAGTTGACCTGCCAAGATTTTGATGGAAGGTTGTGCAGGCCCATGGTCTTCGCGGTGCGGACGCCGCCGGTTTCCACGACGGCGTGCTCGCGGTGGACCACGTCGATGTACTGGGGGTGGTGGCTGCCCGGGACGCCGCCGATCCCGCTGTCGGGGATGTTGGTGCAGGTGATGGAGTACCGCCAGCTGGTCTTCTTCTCGTAGGCGGTCAGTTTGGCCATTTGCCGGCGGGAGGGCCTGACCCGGCGGACGATCCACCGCAGCCCGCCGGGCCAGTTCCCGGCGCGGCTCATCAGGTGCGTGATCTCCGCGACGTCCTTGTCCTGTTCAGCCGTGCCGTCCTGGCTGATGCCGGGCTTCCACGCATCGCCAGGGACCTGCATGATCGCGGTCTCGTCGGCGGCGGTGATCATCCAGCCGCAGGTGAACAGGACCTTCCGGCGCGGGGAGGACATCGACAGCAGGTGCTTGACGAGATCGTGGCTTGCCCCGGCCCCGTCCACGCGGACCAGGATCTTGTTCCGGAACCGGGCCGGGACCTGGCGGATCGCCGCGGCCAGCACGTCCTTATGGTCGGTGAACGTGTTCGACCCGGCGTTGCCGGGGCGCAGCAGCATGGCCAGGCACTCGCGGGTATTGGCGCACCAGGCTCCCAGCGGGTGAAAGCCGTAGCCTTTCTTCCAGGTCGGGGCCGCTCCTTCCTTGTCCGACCGGGCGGTGACCAGGGTGGCGTCCAGGTCGATGACCAGCCACCCGGCCAGGGTCTTCCCGGCGATGGCCAGCCACGGGAACCCCGCCGCGGTCCCCTCGATCAGCGTCCACACGTGCGCCCGGGTCCTCGCGCGAGCGCGGGCGATCCGGTCCAGCATGACCGGCGTGCCGGCCAGGTCCAGCGCCCGCCGGATCGTCGGGCCGCTCGGCGCCTGTCCCAGCACCGGGGCCAGGTGCGCCAGCACCGCGATATCGCTCATGCTCGTGGCGCCCAGCGCGATCGCGGCCACCATCGACACCAGCACGATCCCCCGGTCCAGCAGGGGCAACGTGCCCGCCTTCCGCAGCGCCGCGCTCAGGCCGGCGGTCAGGCCGGCCTGGTCGGCGGCCTTGCGGAGCAGGACCGCGCCGGCGTGGCCGACCAGGCCCGTCCCGCCGCCGGTCACCTTCAGGGCATGGTCCCACCGCGTATCCTGCATGGCGAAGAGCGCTCCAGTCTCCGGGAATTTGTATAAGTGTGGTGACCTGCAATTTCCCAGAACCAGGACGCTCTTCGCCATTAAACCGGCAAGAACGGCCGCCCCGCGCCCGTCCGCCATTCCGCGCAGATCGCCCCGCACCCATAAGGTGCACGCGCACCCAGCCCGCCACGGCGCGAAACCCCAGCTCACAGCAACAGGCAAGCCCCCGAACCGCTCAACCACCAATCAGCGCTGAAGCGGAGGTTAGACGAATGTGCCGCTGGCGGAGTTGTGGCCTGTCATTACCCCGGATGGTCTTCAGGTGCTGGCAGTCTCCGGACCTAGCCAGCTGTTGTAGTCAAGGAGGAGTAGCGCGAGTTGTGATTGGGGGAGCGTTCCAGTCCCTCCATGACGGGTGCCCACGGACCATCTAGCGTGTGCGGGGACGACCTCGGCCATCTCAGCGAGCTTCGCGAAGGAAGGTACTTCGTGTAGCCCGGGCCATTGCCCCCACACTCGAGGTCCGATCTACGGCCAGGTGCTGCGCTGGCGACGCTGCCGGGGCGTAAGGAACTTGGATACCTCGTCGGAGATCAGCAGTCTGCGGGTCATGATCAGAGGCTGAACAGGTCCTCCATGTTCGGGTAGCGGTCACCCGCCGCCACGCCCAAGGGGGCCAGGGTCTCGATGCGGGCCCGCTCCTGGTCGGTCAGACTCACCGTCGTGGCCCCCGCGTTCTCCTCGAGCCGGGAACAGCGCTTGGTGCCCGGGATCGGCACCACGTCGTCACCCTGCGCCAACAGCCACGCCAAGGCCAGCTGTCCGGGCGTCACGCCCTTCACGGCCGCGATTGCTTTGATCTCCTCGACAAGGCGTAGGTTGTGGTCGAAGTTCTCGCCTGAGAAGCGTGGGTTGGAGCGCCTCCAGTCGTCCGCCGCCAGGTCGTCCAGGCTGGTGATCTGCCCGGTGAGGAAGCCCCTCCCCAGTGGGCTGTAGGGGACGATGCCGACGCCGAGCTCCCTCGCTGCCGGCAGGATTTCCGCCTCGATGTCTCTGGTCCACAGCGACCATTCGGTCTCCAGCGCCGTGATCGGATGGACAGTGTTCGCCCGGCGCAGGGTAGCGGAGTTGACCTCGGACAGGCCGAGGTGCAGGACCTTGCCTTCGGCGACCAGCCGGGCCATTGCCCCCACCGTCTCCTCGACCGGGACCTCAGGGTCGACGCGGTGGAGGTAGTAGAGGTCGATGTGGTCGGTGCCGAGCCGCCGCAGCGACGCCTCGCACGCCGCCTTCACGTAGTCCGGACGCCCGTTCAGGCGGCCCCCGCCGTCGGGGAAGACGAACCCGAACTTGGTTGCCAGACACACTCGATCGCGCCTGCCCGCCAGGGCATTCCCCACCAGTCGCTCGTTGGCGCCATCCGCATACGTGTCCGCGGTGTCGAGAAAGAACACTCCGAGCTCGAGTGCTCGATCGATGGTGGCCGCCGCGCTGGCCTCGCCGCCGGGACCGTAGACGTCGGTCATGGTCATGCAGCCGAGCCCAAGGGCGGACACCCTTAGGCGCCCGGAGCCGAGGGTGCGAGTGGGGGTGGAATGGGTCATGGGTTGCTCCTGTGATCGCCAGGCAATTACAGGATTACCATATTACTGCGGTGCGTTAGTCCCTGCGTCCGCCTAGGTGCAGCGCCCGCCGGACCGCCGGGCCGCTCGGCGCCGCCCCCGAGCACCAGGGGCCAGGTGCGCCAGCACCGCGATGTCGCTCATGCTGGTGGCTCCCAGCGATCGCGGACGCCATCGAGACCAGCACGATCCCCCGGTCCAGAATGGGCGACATCCCCGCCTTCCGCAGTGCCGCCCCCAGGCCGGCGGTCAGTCCCGCCTGGTCAGCGGCCTTCCGCAGCAAAATCGCGCCGGCGTGGCCGATCAGGCCCATCTCGCCGTCGGTGACCTTCCGGGCATGGTCCCACCCGTTATGCTCCACGGCGAAGAGCGTTCCAGTTCCAGGAATTACGCGCGTGTGGAAACCCGTAATCTCCCAGACCAGGGCGCTCTTCGCCCATAACCAGCAAGCGCGGTCGCGCCCACCCCCGGCATTCCCGCGACCGCGGATCGCCCCGCACCCATAAGGTGAAGGCGCCCCTATGGCCGCCAAAACGCGAAACCCCAGCTCACAGTCACAGGCAAGCCACCAGACCGTTCAGCTGGCCATCAGCGCTGAATAGCGCAGGCTAGCGACCGGCCCCAGCGGCACTGTTCGGCCAGGGGCAAGCTGATCAGATCGGCAATGTGCGTGCGGCCGCGGCTCCGGGCATCCGGCATGACGCTGCCCCGCCAGCAGAGGAGAGCTGGCGGGGCAGCCTGCCACAGCCCCGGCGGCCGGGGTGACGGGGGGACATCCCGGGAAATG
>DASYQM010000226.1:0-12721 GCA_036005525.1 Streptosporangiaceae bacterium | reverse complement strand
CGTCTCGCATCCGCGGCTCCGCACGGCGCTGGGAATCGTCACGAGGGTTCGGCGGTGCTTCGGTCTGCAACGTGCTGGCGCCCTTCAGCTTCGCAGGTAGCGGATGACGGCGAGGACACGCCGGTTCTCCTCGCGGGAGTCGGCGATCTGGAGCTTGGTCATGATGCTGCCGACGTGTCCTTCGACGGTCTTCGCGGACAGGAACAGGCGGTCGCCGATGCCCTGGTTGGACCAGCCCTCGGCCATGAGGGCGAGCACTTCGCGTTCGCGGTCGGTGAGCCGGTCGAGGGGGTTGTCGAGCCGGGGTCGGGCGACCAGGGTGCGGATGACCTCGGGGTCGATGACGGACTCGCCGCGGGCGACGCGGATGATCGCGTCGCAAAGGGCCGTCACGTCGTTGACCCGGTCTTTGAGCAGGTAGCCGGCGCCGGTGGCGCTGTGGCGCAGCAGCCGTTCGGCGTAGGCCGCCTCGAGGTACTGCGACAGCACGAGCACCGCGACCTTCGGATGGCGGGCGCGGATCGTTAGCGCGGCGGTGAGCCCTTCGTCGGTGAAGGTCGGCGGCATGCGGATGTCGGTGACGACCACGTCGGGTGGTTGCGTGTCGACCGCGGCGAGCAGCGTGTCGGCGTCGCCAACGGCATGGGTGACCTCGATGTCGGCGTCGCCGAGCAAACGGACCAGCCCTTCGCGGAGCAGCACCGAGTCCTCGGCCAGGATCACTCGCACGGCAGCCTCGCGACGAGCGTGGTTCCCTGGCCGGTGGGGCTGGTCACAGTCATGCGCCCGCCGAGCGCGACGACGCGGTCGCGCAGGCCGAGCAGGCCCGACCCGCCGGGGGCGGCGGGGTTGGCACCGCCGATGCCGTCGTCGCTGACGCGGATGGTCATTTCGTCGCCCGCGACGGTGACCTCGACGTGCAGGACCGACGCGGCGGCGTGCCGGGCGGCGTTGGTCACCGCTTCAGAGACGAAGAAGTACGCGGTGGACTCGACGGTGTCGCGGAAGCGTTGGGGTGGTGCGCTGATCTCGACCGGCAGCGGCGCCCGCTCAGCCAGTGCCTTCAGCGCGGACGCGAGGCCCTCCTGCGTGAGCAGCATGGGGTGGATCCCCCGGGCCAGCTCGCGTAGCTCGGTGATCGCCTGCTGCAGGTCGTCCGCGGCGCGGTCGAGGAACGCGCGCAGCTGCGGGTCGGAACCGGCGCCGGCGCGGGCGCGGGCCTGTCCCACGGTCATCGACAGCGCGAGGAGCCGCTGCTGCGCCCCGTCGTGCAGGTCGCGCTCGATCCGCTTCCGCGCGTCCTGCCCGGCCTCGACCAGCCGGGCGGTGGTGGAGCGCAGTTGGACGAGTTGGCTGCGTACCTCGGCCTGCAGCCGCTCGTTCTCCAGCGCCAGCCGCGCCATCGCCTCGGCCGCCTGCACCAGCGCCGGCTCCTGCAGCACAATCTCGTCGACCAGCATCACCGCTAGCGGCCCGCCCTCGCCCCTGATCGGCGCCACCGTCCGCCCCGGTGAGGCAACCGGCTCGCGTGGGTGACCGTCGAGGTCGACGTACCCGTCCGTGATGGGCGACCAGTACAGCAGCTCCAGCTGTGGGTCGTGCAGCGTGGCGGCCAGCGCATCGCGCACCTGGCCCGGCGCGACGGGTCCGCTCAGCTGTGGCAGCAACGCACCGACACGGGCATAGTCCAGGCGGGTGCGCAGCAAGCCGACCAGGAAGACCAGCGGCCACAGGGCCAGCCCGGCCGGCATGAACTGGTACACGATCCGCGCCCCGGTCGGCGACAACGTCACGAAATCGTCGGCGACCTCCCTCGTCACGAGATAGGCGACCGCCGGCCCCGCCGCCCACAGCACCGGCGCGATCACGTACCGCGCCGCGCGGGTCCGGCGCCACCAGTGCCGCACGATCACCGCCCCGACGGCCATGATGACCGCGGTGTCGATGTAGCTGGTGACGTCGTTTCTCCATCGCTCGACTCCGGGGTCGTGGACGACGAGCAGCAGGTTCGCCGGACAGCCGGCGCAGCCCTCGGCGTGCGGGTCGAAGAACAGCATTCGGACCAGGTTGTTGACCAGCGTCCAGGCGTACAAGCCGACCATCACCCGGCGTTCGAACCCGCCCGGCAGCCTCCCGCTCGGATAAGCCAGCGCCAGGTGCGCCAGCACGTTCTGGTAGAACAACGCGAAGGTCGCGGCGATCGTGAACGCCACTGCGTAAGGGATCCAGTACAGGTCACCGAGCAGCCACAAGAACCCGATCGCGGCCATCAGCAGCCCGGTCGCGTTGCCCGGACGGCGCAACAGCGCCACCACGCCGGTGCCGATGTAGGTGGCGGCGACCCCGGTGTGGATCGCCTGATCGAGCGGGTGCAGCGGCAGCTTACGCAGCGCCGGCGCCGCGATCGACAGCGCACAGGCCACCCCGCCCGCTGCCGCGATCACGCTCGCCAGCGCCGCGGTCCCCCGACGGCTGTCCCGCCCGGCCACCGCGTCGAGCGGGAACGGAGTCACCGTCCCCATGCAGGACATGGTGAACCCTCCCTGGCCTCGACGGAACCAGGGCTAGCCCCCGCCCCGATCCCGGGCCGGCCCTGATGCGCCCGACCGCTGGACGTCCTAGCGTTCTGCCACGTCCTGTCCGCTCATCGACAAACGAGGTGACGAAAATGATCAAGAAGAGTGGCACCGCGGTAGCCCTAGCGCTGGCCATCAGCACGATCTGGATCCCCGCCGTGCCGGCAGCAGCCGCACCGAACCCCAGCCCGGTGGCTCCCGCGCACACGGGCACGGCATGCGCCAACGTGCTCGCAAAGAACCCGCAAGCCGGTCCTGGCTCGCACAGCGCTCTGCCGGCCCAGGAGAATTTCTTCGAGGTCGGTTCCGTGTTCTGCGGCATCTCCTAACCGCTGCCAGAACATGTCACGCCCACCGGTTTCCGCGATCCGGCGGGAATTCGCGAACGTGCGCCGGGAGGGCGGCCAACGGATTTCGCGGCCCTCGGCGCTGGTCTGTTTCCGGTGACGCCGCACGCCGCACGAAACGGCCAGGCCGGTCGAGCACGTCAAGGTCAGCCGCCTGGACCGGCACCGGTTCCTCATCCCGGCAATCATGCTCGACCAGGCCTGACACCCCGATCCGTGAACCGCGTGACGACACGACTTCCCGAAGGCAGCCATGAGCAACGAGCACCCTACCCCTGAGGCGATCATGCAGCTGACCCGCGCCTATGCCGGTTCCAAGGCGCTGGTCAGCGCGGTCGAGCTCGGACTGCTCACCACCCTCGTAGACGGCCCGCTCACCAGTGAGGCCCTGATGGCCAAGCTGGGGTTGCAGCCGCGGGGCACCACCGACTGGCTGGACGCGCTGGTCTCGCTCGGCATACTCGAGCGCGACGGCGACCTGTACGCCAATACCGCGGCCACCGACCTCTACCTGGATCGCGCCAAGCCGACCTGGCCGGGCACACAGCGGCGGAACGGGCCAGTGGCACACCGGGTACGCATGCCGCCGATTGAGTGGGCGCTCGCCTCGGTACGAGGGGAGCCGCAAAGGTCAGGGAGACGACCACGCCGAATGATTGTTCCAAAGGCCTACGGCGGGCGGTTCTGGAAACGAGTACGGCTCCGCCGTCGGGGTCGGCATTCGACCTTCCCTTCCTGGCGCTGATCGTCCGAGCTCGCCCGGCCTATGAGCTGGCTCCCGGGACAGAAGGTGGCACGCGGGGCGTCTCGGCGCGGGAAACCTCAGGCACGGCCCGTGGCGGCTATCGGTGGTCGCGGCCGATCGAGGGATCTGCGGCTCCGGCGCCGTAGTAGAAGGGTCCCCAGACCGGGGTCACGCCGATGAGCCAGCCGAGTCGCCTCAGCCGTTCCTCAAGCTCCGCCGGCTGGTACGAGACCTTCACTGCGCGATGCGCCGTGCCGTCCCTGAGTCGGCGCTGGATGGCGAACGAGGCCTCGCCGTAGACCAACTCCTCCGGCGTTCGGGCGTTGTCGTCAACGAAAAAGACGCGTCCGTTCGGCTTCAGGCAGGTCCGCACCAGGGCCCAGAACGTGTCGAACCGTTCGGGAGGGACGTGGGACAACCAGAAGCCGAAGAACACGAGGTCGTACTTGACCTCCGGTGTCCATTCGAAGAGGTTTGCCTGGACAAACCGCACGCGGCCCTCACCAACCCGAGCCCGTGCCCGGGCCCGGGCCCGGGCAAGCATCTCGGGCGCAGCGTCCACGGCTGTGACCTTGGCCGCGTGACGAAGCAACTGTCGCGTCCAAGTGCCCGGACCACAGGCAAGCTCCAATACCTCCCCCGCCGGCCGGAACGCGTCGAGAGCCGTAGCAACGTCTCGGGCAGCCGCATCGTTGAGGCGATACTCCGCCGCGGCCGCCCGGTAGTACGCCACCTGGTCTGCGAGGAGCGCGTCCGTGTCGTCCATATCCACGTCTCCGCGTTGGCCGAAAGATGTCGACGTTCGCAGCCCACTCTTGCTGCCACACGTTGAGGGGGACAATAGGCCCTGTCATCAGCGTGCCATTGCGCAAGGACCGTCGGGGCAACGGAGGCCAGCCGGGGCCGCCGCGACCGGCACCGGACGGCGCTAACGCCACCATTCTCGGCAATGGTGACCCAAACCCCATGTCCTCGCCGGACAGGCAGGCTCCCAGGATGACACGGTCTCGCCCAACGGTCCGTCGTTGTCCGTGCCGGAGCCATCCGGCCCGCCTGCCCGAAGGGATCCCAGACCACCGCCGGGGTGTCAAATGATGGGCCTTTTTGACACCCCGGGCGCCGGCCCGGCATGGCGAAGCCCAGGCGACCGGGATGACTCCTCAGCCGAGGTGTGTACAGCAGCAACGTACAGCAACGAGTTGCCCCGCTGCTGTCTCGACGGAGCCGCAAACGTCGCTTGACCAGCACTTCCGGCCCTAGTCAACCGCGATGCCGGTAATCCATAGGTTCGGGGTTCGAATCCCCGGCGGCCCACGATGATCTTGTGCAAAGTTGATCGATGGTACCCACCGAGCTGCATCTACTCAGAGTGATGAATTGGCGGTGTCCCGCCCGATTTGCACCGTTCCATCAGGGCGCAAGCTACGGATCGTCAGTACCGAGGCGCGGTTCGTATGACACCGTTCACGTGCGCAAGGCGGACAATCGGTATCCCAGACGGTGTGAGGTCCCAGTGAAGGCGCGCACGGAGATCGCCAATGAGAAGAGACCGAGCGGCGCCAATCATCGTCCCGCAAACCCCGTACGGCCCGACGCCGGCAACTTCGAGCCAAGTGGGACGCGCCTTCGGGCTGTCCCCGACAGCTCCCATTAGGCGACGCGCAGTGCCTCGGTGGGGGAGAGGCGGGCGGCCCGGTTGGCCGGGTATAACCCGGCGACGGCGCCGATGACCAGTGCCGCGGCCAGTGCCGCGCCCACTGCGGTACTCGGGACAAGCGGCTGCCAGTGGCGCAACCGGGCCAATCCGTAGGTGATGGCGATGCCGAGCAGAACCCCGGCGGTGCCGCCGGCGCCGGCGAGTACCAGCGACTCGATGAGGAACTGCGCCGCGACGTGCCGGCGGGCCGCGCCCAGCGCGCGGCGCAGCCCGATCTCGCCGCGTCGTTCCAGCACCGAGATGACCATCACGTTGCCGATTCCGATGCCGCCCACCAGGAGCGCCACCGCGCCCAGGCCGAGCAGCAGTGTGGTGGTGGAGCTGGCCACCGCCAGCCGGGCGGTCAGCGCGTCGGAGGGCCGGCTGACCGCGACCGTCTCCGGGTGTACCGGGTTGGTCGCCGGGGCCAGCAGTGCGGCGACGGCGGCGGTCTGGTCGGTGTCGGTGCGCACGTACACCCGGGTCGGGTGGCCCTGGTACCGAAACAGTTGGCCGGCGATCGGGAAGCCGATCAGTGCCGCCTGGTTGATCTCCGATGCCAGGTCGGGTGCCAGGTCGACCAGTTGCAGCACTCCGACCACCAGGAACCAGTGATGGCCGAGCCAGATCCGGTTGCCGGGGTGGGGCATGCCGAGCTGTTGCGCGGCGTCGTGGCCGAGCACCGCGGTGGGGTACCGCGCGGTGGCGTCGTTGAGGAACACGCCGCTGGCCAGCCGGGCGTCCAGTGTGGACAGCAGGTTGGCGTCGCAGGCGAGCACGCCCAGGCCGGAGTTGCGGTACACCGGGATCTGGTCGGTGCGGTAGATCTGTACGCCGGGCAGCGTCGCGGTCGGCGCCACGTGCTGCACCCCCGGAGTGCGGGCGATGGTCGCTGCGGCGGTCGGCGGCAGCTCGGCTGGCTGTCCGGTGGGTGTCTGTCCCGTGGCCACGGTGAGCAGGTTGGTGCCCAGTCGGTCGATGCGGGCCAGCAGGTCGGATTGGCTGGACCGCGTGATGCCGAGCACCGCCACGATCGCCGCGATGCCGATCGCGATGCCCAGCACGGACAGCGCCGACCGTACCCGCCGGGTGCGCAGTCCCACGGTGGCCAGCGGCAGCAGGTCCGCGCCGCGTAGCCGGGAGTACGGCGGCGGGCTAACCATCGGCCACCGCCGTGCTGTCGCGTACGATCTGGCCGTCGCGCAGCTCGATCCGCCGCCGGGTCGCGGCCGCCACTTGCGCGTCGTGGGTGACCACCACCATGGTGGTGCCCTCGGCGTTCAGGTCGCGCAGCAGCGACAGGATCTCCCCTCCGGTGGCGGTGTCCAGGTTGCCGGTGGGCTCGTCCGCGAGCAGCACCGCCGGCCGGCCGACGAGGGCCCGGGCGATGGCCACCCGCTGGCGTTCCCCGCCGGAGAGCTTGCCCGCCTTGTGCCCCAACCGGTGGCCGAGCCCGACCCGGTCCAGCGCGCTGGCCGCGGCCTGCCGGCGGCGCGCCCCCGGTACTCCCTGGTACAGCAGGCCGGCCGCTACGTTGTCCACCGTGGACAAGTGTTCTAGCAGGAAGAACTGCTGGAAGACCACGCCCAGGTAGTGGGCACGCAGGCCGGCCAGGCGGCGGTCGGAGAGCTTCTCGATGGGGTGGCCGGCGATGCGTATACTGCCCGCGCTGGGCCGGTCCAGGCCGGCGGCGAGGTTGAGCAGCGTGGTCTTGCCCGAGCCGGACGGGCCGACCACGGCCACCAGCTCTCCACGGTGGATGGTCAGGTCGACGCCGCGCAGCGACGGTACCGGCGGGGTGCCGGGGTAGGTCTTGGCGGCGCCCGTCAGTTCCAGTACGGCGCTCATGTCGCGGGTACCTCCACAGTCATGCCCTCGGCCAGCCCGGCGCCGCTGACCTCCACCTCGCCGGTGGCGTCGTCATACAGCCCGGGCCGCACGTCGACCAGCTGACCGACGTCGCCGGTGAGTACCCGCACCTGGTACCCGCCGCCGGGCTTGGCCAGCAGCGCGGTGACCGGTACCAGCAGCACGCCATGGTGTACCTCGACAGTGATCGATACCTGTGCCGGCGCCTGGTCCAGGTCCCCCGCGTCCGGTGGCCCGCTCAGCGAGATGGTGACCGGTACCGTGGGCGGGTTGTCACCGCCCGGGCCGTTGCCGCCCTCCGGTGTGGTCGCCACGTGGCCGATCCGCAGGATGGTGCCCGGCACCGGCGGGCCGGTGGGCAGGGACACCTGCACCTGGTCGCCGACGTGCACCAGGTACCGCTGGTCAGCGGTGACCGGCGCGGTCACCACCTGGGTGGTGGAGGTACCGGAGAGTACCGGCGCGCCTGGGCCGACCGAGCCACCCGGGCCGGCCGTGTCCTGGGCGACCCGTACCGCGGAGGGCAGGAAGACTACTTCGCCCAGCCGCAGTTGGCCGGTGCGCTGCGCGGCGGGTAGCCCGCGCGCGGCCTGCCAGCGGCGGATCGCTGCGGCGGTGGCGGCGCTGAAGTGGTTGTCCACGGTACCCGGGTGGTAGCCGAGCGCGGTCAGGTTCTGCTCTAGCTCCCGTACGTCCGGTCCGTCGGTCATCCCGGCGGTGAAGTCGCGGTAGGCGGGTTCCGTGCCGTAGAGCAGCCGGGCGGAGGCATCTGAGACGGCGAACAGTTGCCCGCCCTGGGAGACCACCGCGTCGGGCGCGGCGACCGCGGTGAGGATCCCCGGTGGGAGCTGGTTGCGGACCTGGTACGTGCCGTCGTAGCCGAGGGTGCCGCTGATCTCCACCCGGTCGCTGGCGTCGCCTCGGGTGACCGGCGCGGTGGTGGTGGAGACCGCCGGGGCGCCGGGCGCCGCCGGGTGGCCGCCGGGGCTGACCGCGAGCCACGCGGCCGCCCCGATCGCGACCAGGCCGGCTCCCGCCCCGAAGGTCCGCGCCTTCTTCATGCGGCCCGCATTTGCCAGTCGTTGCTGTACTGGCGGCAGGCGTGGTCGGCATCTGCCACCGCCTGTGAGGGATGCTCCGGGGAGAGTGGGGAGAGCGCCTCGTACGGTGTGTTCTGGATCGGGAAGGTGCCGTCGGTCTTCGGGTCGGGGAAGTCGGACAGGCCGTGCTGGCGCATGCACTGGGCGTACTGGCGCATGTGCGCCAGCGTCGTGGCGCTGGGTGGGCGGAGGGCGTCCGGCGCCGGTGGCATCTGCCGGGTCACATCGGCGCAGGCCTGGGCCGCCTGACCCAGGGTGCGCTTGTCCACATTGGCGAACAACGCGAAGCCCCAGGTCAAGCCGCTGGGCTGGGCGTTGGCCGGGTACACCGGGTCGGCGAAGGTCGGGTTGCCGTGCGAGCGGGCGCAGGCGGCGAACCGCCGGCCCCAGGCCATCACCTGGTCCTGGTAGCTGCCGGTGGCGCTCGGCCCCGGGTTCGCCGCGCCCGTCGCGGAAGCGGCCTGCGCGCCCGACCCGGCGGCGTTGGTGTTGCCTGTACTCGTACCGGAGCTGCAGCCGGCGAGGGCGAGCGCCGCCGCGGTGAGCAGCAGCGCCGCAGCCGGGAGGAAGCGTGCTTTCGTCATGCCACGACGGTGGCGGGCGCGCGGCATGTTGTCGTCTGCCGGGGGATGCGTCCGAGGTACCTCGCGCGACCGAGCACAGGTACCCCGCGAGGCAGATGCCTGGGCCGGGTGGTGCCCCGTACCCTGCGGTTATGACCCCGCGTCGGCTGACCCTGGACGCCGGCATTGTCGCGGCGCTCGGCCTGGCGACTTATCTGACCTCCAGGCAGTTGTTCACCGCCAACCCGAAGCTGCTGATCAAGTACGGCGAGGCGGCCTGGCATGCGGACCTGGCCCGGTGGTGGGTGGCGACGGTGGTGGGCATGGCGGCGCTGGTGCTGCGCCGCCGGTTCCCGCTGGTCGTGCTGGCCGCGACCGGTGGGATGGCGCTGGCGCACTTCACCTCCGTGCGTCCCGGTGTGACGCCGCTGGACGCCGCGGCGCCGATCGCGTTGTATACGGTGGCGAATGCCCCGCTGCGTCGCGTGCTGTCCTACGCGGCGCTGGTCGTGTCGGTCGGCTGCGCGCTGTTGCCCAAGCTGCTGGCGCTGCCGGCTGACTATTTCGGCGTGTGGGGCTGGTCGCTGGTGCCGCCGGTGGCGATGGCGGTGGCCTGGCTGCTCGGGGACCGGGCGCGTACCCGCCGGCTGTACCTGGAGCAGGTCACCGCCCGCGCCCGGGACCTGGAACGCGACCGGGACCGCCAGGCCGAACTCGCCGCCGCGGCCGAGCGGGCCCGGATCGCCCGCGACCTGCACGACGCGGTGGCGCATGGATTGTCCATTGTGGTCATCCAGGCACAGGCCGCGGCCGGCGCGATGGAGAAGCGGCCGGCCACCGCGCGGGCCGCGCTCGCCTCGATCGTGGCGACCGGGCGGGACTCGCTGGCCGAGATGCGCCGGCTGCTCGGGCTGACCCGGCCGGAGGGCCCGGAGCTGGCGCCGCTGCCCGGGCTGCGTGACCTGCCCGGGCTGGTCGAGCGGGTACGCGCCGTGGGCCTGCCGGTGTCGCTGCGGGTCGATGGCGATGCCGGGGCGGTGTCGCCCGGGGTCGGGCTGTGCGCGTACCGGATCGTCCAGGAGGCGCTGACCAACGCGCTCAGGCACGCCGGTCCTGGGGCCACGGTGGAGGCCACGCTCCACTGTGGAGCAGATGAGGTCGAGTTGACGGTACGGGACACCGGGCGCGGCGCCGGCGGTGAGCCAGACGAGTGCCGGGGCAACGGGCTGCGCGGCATGCGGGAGCGGGTCGCGATGCTCGGCGGTACGGTCACCGTCGGCGACGCGCCCGACGGTGGCTTCCAGGTGCGCGCGGAGCTGCCACCGACGGATGAGCCGGCGCAGCGGCTAGCGGAGCCGGCGTGATCCGGGTCCTGCTCGCCGACGACCAGGTGCTGGTGCGCACCGGGCTGCGCACCATCCTGGAGGACGCCGGCGGCTTCGACGTCGTCGGTGAGGCCGGCGACGGGGGCGAGGCGGTGGCCCGCAGCGCGGAACTGCACCCGGACGTGGTGCTGATGGATGTGCGGATGCCGAACCTCGACGGGATCGAGGCGACCCGCCGCATCCGCGCCCAGCCGCAGCCACCGCGAGTACTGGTGCTCACCACCTTCGACCTCGACGAGTACGTGTACGCCGGGCTGCGCGCCGGCGCCAGCGGCTTCCTACTCAAGGACGCGCTCGCCGCCGACCTGGTCTCGGCCATCCGGGCCGTGGTCGCCGGTGACGCCGTCGTCGCGCCCAGCGCCACCCGCAGGCTCATCGAGCGCTTCCTCGACTCGGGCCGGCTGCCCGAGCAGGACGCCACGCGGCGGCTGGCGGTGCTCACCGAGCGAGAGCGGGAGGTGCTGGCACTGATGGCACGCGGCCTGTCCAACGCCGAGATTGCAGGACAGTTGTACCTCTCCGAGGGCACGGTCAAGACACACGTCAGCCACCTGCTGGGCAAGCTAGGCCTGCGCGACCGCGTGCAGGCCGTGGTGCTGGCGTACGAGACGGGCCTCATCCGTCCGGGCGGTTAGCCCGCCTGCGCTTCACGCAGGCTTGGCCGTCCGGCCCGTACCTGCGGCGTGGGCAACGTCGACCATGACCTGCCATACCTGTTGACCGCTGGCATGGGTGAACATCAGGCTGGGCCGTACCGCGCCGTCCCGCGAGCCCAAGGCATCCACATTGATGGATTACTGATGTGGGCTTCCGTTGCTCACGAGCGGCGCTCACGGGCGAGCGGGAGTGCGAAACCGCAGGTCACGAACCGGCGCACCGCGCACCAGGTGGTATGCGGCGGTGCTGTCGGATTGATGCGCGAGGCGGGCTCGTCGTCGCCGTGGTGGGTGCGCCGTCGGTTAGAGAGAAGGGTTGATGGCTACCTCGTCGCGTACGGGACATGTGGTGATCGTCGGGGCTGGGGTGGGTGGGCTGACCGCTGCGGTTGCCCTGTACCAGCGTGGCTGGCAGCTGACCGTGCTGGAGCAGGCGGACCGTCTGGCGCCCGTCGGCTCCGGCATTGCGCTGTTTCCCAATGCGCTGCGTGCGCTTGATGCCATCGGAGTGGGTGCGCAGCTGCGCTCAGGGGGTCAGTCGGAGTTCGGTGTGGGGATCCGGCGCCCGTCGGGCCGCTGGCTGTCCCGCGCCAACGACAGCGCGGCGGTGCGGCGCCACGGTCCGAGCGTGCTGGCGCACCGCGCGGACCTGATCGACCTGCTGCACCGGGCGGTGCCGGCCGGCGCGGTGGTGACCGGCACCCGGGTGGCCGGGGACGCGATCACCACAGGCGGATCGGGCCCGGCCACGGTCAGGTACCCGGGCGGCACCATCACCGCTGACCTGGTGGTCGCCGCGGACGGGGTACACAGCCTGCAGCGTTCCCGGCTGTTTCCCGGCTGTCCCGGCCCGCGCTACGCCGGCTACACCACCTGGCGGCTGGTCGTGCCGCTCGATCTCGGCCCGGACGGCGCTGCGGGCGCCGAAACCTGGGGCCGGGGCCAACGCTTCGGCTCGGCCCGCCTGCCCGACAAGCGCACCTACTGCTACGCCAGCGCCACCACCGACGCGGGCCAACACGCCGACGACAGCGAACTGGCCGAGGTACGGGCCCGGTTCGGCGACTGGCACGACCCCATCCCAGCGCTGCTCGCGGCCGCCACACCGGACACCGTGGTCCGCACCGACGTCTACGAGCAGCGCATCCCCCTGCCCAGCTACGTCACCGGACGGGTCGCGCTCCTCGGCGACGCCGCCCACGCCATGGCCCCCGATCTCGGCCAGGGCGGCGGCCAGGCGATGGAAGACGCCGTCACACTGGCCGCGACGCTCACCGACCACTCGAGCGTGCCGGCCGCGCTGGCCCGCTACGACGAACTCCGCCGCCCGCGCACGCAACGGGTGGTACGCCTCGCGCACCGCATCGGCACCGCCGCGCACCTACGCAACCGGTTCGCCGTCGCCGGCCGCGACGCTATCCTCGCCACCGTCCCGCCCGCTGCCGGCGCCCACCTACTCAATCCGATCCTCGACTGGACACCTCCACCCCCTCCAGACACCCGAAGCACCTGACGACGGCCCACGCGCCCCGGCGACGCCAGGCAGGTATACAGATGCCCGCGACGGCGATCGCGGACGGGGCAGGCGACCGGGCAACCGGCGCTGATCGCTCACCCATCGACACCCGCCGCACCACCGGTCTGCTAACTGCCACCACTTCGAGGCAGGCGGCGGCGCCCGCCGGCACCGCGCCCACCCCTCCCCGGTCGGCTATCAACACAAACCAGTTCGACCCCGTAGTGTCCCGACCAGCCGGCGCGTGATCGGCTGGCCATCGCCGGCT
>DASYQM010000225.1:0-3994 GCA_036005525.1 Streptosporangiaceae bacterium | reverse complement strand
CTTTCTCGACCTACTACGCCCCAGTGCCGCGCACCGGGCAGGGGCGAAGGTCCCATCGCCAGCTGGAACTACGTCCTCAAGCGCCAGCAAGGTCCCGGCCAGTGCGCCCGGCACCCTGCACGCCCACTCCGCACCCAAGCTCAAGGTCACGGCCAGAGCCACGGTCTCGCTGAGATCCCGTCACAACGCTGACGGTTCCCGGTCGCATCGCTGGCGGTCACTCGTGGTGTTCGGCCAGAAGGACGCACTCATCCCGGCTACCGAGCGCATGTCAGCCGTGCCGACGACGCGCGTAGCCCCACACAGATCAACCCGTTCGGGCGCAGCACAGGCGGCCACACTGGCGACAGAATTGCCGCGCATAGGCGGATCAGGCGCGGCCCGCGAACCCGCCGTCAGTTACGGAGCGTTGGCGCAGCTGCGGCCGACATGGTGCTGACACCGCAGACCAGGCATCGGCCAGGGTTGGTGCGAGTGACCGTAATGCTCATCGAGCGTTGCCGATCCGTGCTCACGGAGCGCTGCCGCAAGATCGCCAGATAGCGATGTCGGTAACACCTCTGGTTCGATGTATCTGGGTCATCGGTCCTTCCTCAGGCTGAGACCACGATGGAGCGGCTGACTATGGTGGCCGTTCATGGCGGTCCCGGGCTGGATCACATCAACATGAAGCCCCGGCTGGCGCCGCTCACCGAAAGCCTTCAGGTCCTCTTCTACGACCAGCGGGGGCACGGCCGCAGCGACCACAGCACGGCCGAGTTCTGGAACCTGCGGGCCTGGGCCGATGACCTGCGGCGGCTGTGCGACGCGCTCGGGCTGGCCAGGCCGGTGGTGCTCGGCAGCAGCTTCGGCGGTTTCGTCGCCCTCACCTATGCCGGGCTGTTCCCGCACCACCCGGGCGGCATCATCCTGGCCAACACCACCGGCGGCCGGCTGGACCACCGGCGCAGCGTCGAGGTGTACCGCCGCCTGGGCGGCGACGAGGCGGCGGCCGCCGCCGAACGCGACTTCACCGAGCTGACCGAGGAGTCGGCCGCCGAGTTCGACCGCATCTGCCACCCGCTCCATAGCAGCAGGCCCGGCTACGCCGAAGAGTCCCGGCGCGGGCGCGCCAGATCGATCAAGACCATGGACGTCAACCTGCACTACTTCCGCCACGAGGCGCCCCGTTTCGACCCCTGGAGCGTGCTCGCCGCGGTCAGGTGCCCGGTGCTGGTCCTGGCGGGTGAAGACGACCCGATCTGCCCGCTGCCCGTGGTCGAGGAACTGGCCAGCCAGCTCCCTGAGAAGACCACCCGTCTCGTGCGCCTGCCCGACGCACGCCACGAGATCTTCCGGGACCGGCCAGACCTGGCCTTCCCAGCTATTGAAGATTTCATCCGGCGCATCAAAAGCAGCGAACTGCACGTCTGACCCGCCTACCAGGTCGGAAGCCTGGTGACGCGGAAGGGAGCGGGCGGCTGCCAGGGCCGGACTACGATGATCAGGGCAAGCCCCGCGCTGGAAGATCGGCCTGATGTCTGCCACCGTCGCTGTCACCCTTCAGGCGGCCCACCCGTCATTTACCCAGAGCCGTTACTACGCACCGGCGGGGCAGCCGTTCACGCTCAAGGTCACGAATTCCAGGGTTCACGCTGGGCGGCCTCGACGACGTGATCGCCATGCTCACCCAGGCGCTGCGCACCGCCGCCCAGGCCATCCCGAACCAGGACATGACCACCGTCCCGGGCCCGGTCAGCTTCTGACCGCCCCGGCCGTGCGCGGCGATCCGCCATGATGAGCCAATGCCCGAGTACCTGATCCGAACCGCCAGCACGCACGAACTCCCGGCCCTGCACCGCAGCCGCCTGGCCGATGTTCTCCTGCCTACCGGGTCCGGCTGCGAGCAGGCCGAGGGCTGGGGCGACTTCCGGATGCGCTGCGACACCACCGAAGTTGCCTTTTCAGCGGAAGACCCCGGATGGCAGGTCACCTTCGAAGGGCCCATGCCCGAAGCCGGCTGCGAGCGCCTCGTGATCACGCTCACCCAGCAAATTGAGCAAGCAGCCGGCGAACCCTGCGAGTGGCTTCGGATCACCTGACCCAACCAGGCAAGCCGCAGGGCCGGACCTGGGCGGGGCCAAATCTGAGGACAACTCTCCGCCTCCAGCACCCTCAAGCTGGGGCCAAATCAGAAGACAACGGTGGGGCCACTTCGGGTTGACAAGGCCACGCTGGGAGACCACCAACCGGTGCGGGCAACGTTGCTCATATCGCCCAGCCATGATCCCCTGGGCTATTCGGCATGTTCGTATTCCGAGGGTTGCCAGTACCGGCTGCGCAGATTTCGGCGGCGCGGCGCGCGGCTGGCTGCCCGAGGACGTCGGCCAGATCGGGGCGGCCGCCCGGATCGAGACCGCGCACCTGAGCAGGCGCGGGAGGCTGGCCGGCCGCCTCTGGCAGGCCGGCGGCAGCCCGGCGGTCTGCCCGCACCGGCTGGACGCCGACGCCCTCGCCGGACCTCACCACAGTGACCGCCTGCCCCGTTTCATGTTCGCCTCGCAGCCAGGCCAGCAGCACACCAAGGCTGGGCGCTCCGACCACGGTCAGTTCCGGCACGAGGGTGGCCTCCGGCGCGCTGGCCTCTGGGACGGCGACCTTGCGGAACCCGGCAGCCGCCGCGGCCGCCACGGCCGGGAGTACGCCACGGATCGGCCGCAGCCGCCCGTCCAGCCCCAGTTCACCCAGGAAGGTGACCCCTTCGATGGCGGTAACCGGAACCGTGCCGGCGGCAGCCAGAATCGAAACGGCGATGCCCACGTCGAAGCCGCTGCCTCGCTTGGGAAGGCTGGCCGGCGAGAGCCCGACCGTGATCCGCCGCTGTGGCCACTGCTCGCCGCTGTTGACGATGGCTGCCCTTATCCGGTCCCGGGCCTCGCGCAGCGCGGTGTCGGGCCGGCCGACCAGCAGCAGCCCGGGCAGCCCGTTCTCGATGTCGCTCTCGATCTCGACCGCGTGGCCCTCCACGCCGACCAGGGCGATGGAATGGGTGCGGGCGACTGGCACCTAGCCCACCCCCCGCACGTGCTCGATCCGGTAACGGCCCGACTCGTCCCGGACCAGCCCGATCACATCGATGCGCACTTCGTCGAAGAGCACGCCGTGCGCGACAAGCCACCGGACCGCAAGCCGCCGCAGCCGGGTGCGTTTGCCCCGGGTGATCGCCTCGAGCGGGCTGCCGTACTGCGTGCTGGAGCGGGTCTTGACCTCACATATCACCAGCACCTGGCGCTCGGCCGCCACGATGTCGATCTCACCTTCCGCACACCGCCAGTTGCGGTCGAGGATCCGTAACCCGGCACGCTCCAAATACTCCACCGCGGCCTGCTCCTGGTAACGCGCACTATTCGCTGCCGGCGAATGGGTGGCGGCAGGGCGCTGATGCGCGTGACCCGGCATGGCTCCTTCAGCAGCGTGTGCGGTGCGCTATGTGGTCGCGGCTTAGGAGCCTGCTGAATTGGGCTGTTCCGGCGACCGATTGTGGTGCCGGCGCGGCGACTGTCCCAGGCGGGCTGGCCGCTGCCCTGGGAGCTGCCCGGCCGGGCTGGTCAGGTGGCCAGCGTCCAGTCGCCACCGTGGCGGGCCAGGCCTTGGTTAATCAGGTTGCGCAGGTCAGCGCCGCGGTGCGGCGCTTGAGCCAGGCGTGGTTGCTGGCGGTGCCGCGGTAGCGGAGCTTGAGTCGGCGTCCCCGCCAGGTGGCGACCTGGGCAATGGCGCGTTCCACGTTGGGCCGGTAGGCTATGTAGTCCTTGCGCCGCTCGGTGGCGGCCCAGTCAGCCCGGGCGGCGCGCAGCAGGTCATCCCGCTGGTGCAGGACGAGCTTGCGGCCGGCCTTGCAGGTCGTGCACTGCTCGTGCAGCGGGCAGTCGCGGCATAGCGCGCCGAAGGCGGCGACCCGGGTGCGGCTCAAGGCGACGGTGTGCCCGGCCGGGCAGGTGGCCGTGCCCTGGGCCTC
>DASYQM010000224.1:0-10371 GCA_036005525.1 Streptosporangiaceae bacterium | reverse complement strand
CCCGCGACAGCCAGATCCGTAAACACCTCATGCAGCCGCGCCGCCCCCCGCAGCTCCGCCAGCTGCTCATCAATAATCCGCGCGTGAACAGCCTCGGTGATCGCGATGAAGGGGATTTCGTGAGCGAAAACGATCAGCGGTAGCCCGAACTCGGCCGCTGCCGCGGCGAAATGGTCAGGAAGACCGTTGACGTACTTGCGCCCAAGCTCGACCGCGAGCCCGCTCACCCCGACGTCCGCCAGCTCAGACACATACGCGCCGAGCAGCGCGTCCTCATCAGGCAGCGCAATCCCCGTGGTCAGCACCAACTCGCCCCCGCGCAGCAACCGCGCCGCATCCGGCAACTCGATCGCATGCACCCACCGCACCAGCCGCCCAAGCGACTCCTCGCCCGCCACCACCCGCGGTTCCCCAGCCCGCACCGCATCCATCTCGAGCACCTGAGCAACCGTAGGCAGCATGGGTGGTACTCCTCCCGAAGCGTTGATGCGCCGCACGGCCCTTGCTGGCGCAGCGCACCTGCACGCCGAACAGCCGCCCCGCTACAACATGTAAGAATCTGAGTAGATTATCTACCACTTTGAATGTCTTCCTACCGGACGGTAGGGGCCAGACTCAGATACATGTCTGAACTCCTCGACCGTCATCGCGCCGTGCTCCCGAACTGGATGGCTCTGTACTACGAGCACCCCCTGGAGCTGGTCAGCGGCAGCGGCAGCCGGGTCACCGACGCCGCAGGCCGGACCTACCTGGACTTCTTCTGCGGCATCCTCACGAACATGCTCGGGTACGACGTACCGGAAGTGCGCGAGGCCGTCGAGCGCCAGCTGGCCACCGGCGTCGTCCACACCTCGACCCTGTACCTAATCCGCAGCCAGGTGGAGCTGGCGGAGAAGCTGGCCAGGCTGTCGGGCATCGAGAACGCGAAGGTGTTCTTCACGAACTCCGGCACCGAGGCGAACGAGACCGCGCTCATGCTGGCCACCGCCGCCCGGGGGTCGAACCAGGTGCTGGCGATGCGCAACAGCTATCACGGCCGCTCGTTCGGCGCGGTCGCGATCACCGGCAACGCGGGCTGGAAGAGCTCCCCGCTGGCCCCGTTCGGCGTGCACTACCTGCACGGCACGGACCGTGAGCTGCCCGCCTTCGCCCGGCTGACAGACGCCGAGTACATCGCCGCCTGCACCGCTGATCTGCGGCACCTGCTCGCCGCCGGTGCTGCCCGCCAGGTGGCGTGCCTGATCGCCGAGCCGGTCCAGGGGGTGGGCGGCTTCACCATGCCGCCCGACGGCTTGTTCGGCGAGTACAAGAAGGTCCTCGACGAGCACGGCATCCTGGTCATCTCCGACGAGGTGCAGACCGGCTGGGGGCGGACCGGCGAGCACTTCTGGGGCATCGGCGCGCACGGGATTGCGCCCGACATGATCACCTTCGCCAAGGGGCTCGGCAACGGGTTCGCGATCGGTGGCGTGATCGCCCGCGGCGACCTGATGGATGGCCTGCCGGGCAACGGCATCTCCACGTTCGGCGGCAACCCGCTGTCCACGACCGCGGCCAACGCCACCCTCGACTACCTGCTCGACCACGACCTGCAGCGCAATGCCGCGACGCTGGGCAGCATGATCATCGGCGGGCTGAGGGAGGCCGCTGCGCCGCTGGCGGCGGTCGGCGGGGTGCGGGGCAAGGGCCTGATGTTCGCCGTAGACCTGGTCGACCCGCAAACCGGCGCGCCGAGCCCGCCGCTGGCCGCCGGGGCGCTCGAAGAGGCCCGCGAGCGGGGGCTGCTCATCGGCAAGGGCGGGCTGTATGGCCATGCGCTGCGGATGGCCCCGCCGATGAACCTGACCGAGGCCGACGCGAAGGAAGGCATGGGCATCCTGATCGACGCGCTGCGGGCGGTCGACGCGGAGGCGGCCCGGTGATTCGGCGCACCGGGCCGAAGGAGCGGAGAAGCGAGCAATGAGGCACACCACGCACTGGATCGGCGGAAAGCTGTGGGACGGCGCCGCTGACCGCCACGGCGACATCTACGACCCCGCGACCGGCGAGGTGACCGGCAGGGTGGACTTCGCCTCCGCCGCCGTGGTCGACGACGCGGTCGCCGCCGCCGCCAAGGCTTTCCCCGGCTGGCGGGCCACCTCGCTGGCCAAACGGACCCAGGTCATGTTCGCGTTCCGCGAGCTGGTCCGTGGCCACCAGCGGGAACTCGCCGAGCTGATCAGCTCCGAGCACGGCAAGGTCGCCGCGGATGCGGCCGGCGAGGTCGCCCGCGGGCTGGAAGTGGTCGAGTTCGCGTGCGGGGTCGGCCACCTGCTCAAGGGCGCCTTCTCGGAGGGCGTCTCCACCGGAGTCGACGCCTACTCGATCCGCCAGCCGCTGGGGGTGGTGGCCGGCATCACCCCGTTCAACTTCCCGGCCATGGTGCCGATGTGGATGTTCCCGGTCGCGATCGCCTGCGGCAACGCCTTCGTGCTCAAGCCGTCCGAGAAGGATCCCTCGCCGTCGCTGCTGCTGGCCCGGCTGTGGGCCGAGGCGGGCCTGCCCGACGGCGTGTTCAACGTCGTGCAGGGCGACAAGGAGGCGGTGGACGCGCTGCTCACGCACCCCGACGTGCGCGCGGCCAGCTTCGTCGGGTCCACCCCGATCGCCCGTTATGTCTATGAGAAGGGAACCGCCGCAGGCAAGCGGGTCCAGGCGCTGGGCGGGGCGAAGAACCACATGGTCGTGCTGCCCGACGCGGACCTGGACCTGGCCGCCGACGCGGCAGTATCGGCGGGTTTCGGCTCCGCCGGCGAGCGGTGCATGGCGGTGTCGGTGGTGGTCGCGGTCGGCCCGGTGGCCGACGAGCTGGTCGCCGGGATCGCCGGGCGGGTGGGGGCGCTACGGGTGGGGCCGGGCACCGATGAGCGCGCCGAGATGGGCCCGCTGGTCACCGCCGTGCACCGGGACCGGGTCGCGTCCTACCTCGAATCCGGCGTTCGGGAGGGAGCGACGCTCGCGGTCGACGGCCGGATGCACCCGGTGATCGGTGGCGCCGGGGACGGTTTCTGGCTCGGGCCGAGCGTCCTCGACCACGTCACCCCGCAGATGAGCTGCTACCGCGACGAGATCTTCGGCCCGGTCCTGTCCATCGTGCGGACGGCCACCTACGACGAGGCACTCGCGATGGTGAGCGAGAACCCTTACGGCAACGGCGTCGCCATCTTCACCAACGACGGGGGAGCGGCCCGGCGGTTCGTGTCCGAGGTCGAGGTGGGCATGGTCGGAGTCAACGTGCCGATCCCGGTGCCGATGGCGTACTACTCGTTCGGCGGGTGGAAGGCGTCGCTGTTCGGGGACACCCACATGCACGGCACGGAGGGCATCCACTTCTACACCCGCGGCAAGGCCGTCACCTCCCGGTGGCTCGACCCCAGCCACGGCGGGGTCAGCCTGGGCTTCCCGGTCAACAAGTAGCGCTCACCCGGCGGGTGCGCCGTTGCCCGCTACCCGGGTAACCGCGTGCCCGGCCCGGCGGCAGGCCGCGGCGAAGGCTGCCGAATCGGCGACGGCCGCCCCGCCCGGGTCGTTGTTGAAATAGACGTACACGGTCGCATCGTCCGGCCAGGTAGAGCACACCCGGTCCACCCAGGAGTGCAGCGCCCGCAGCCCATAGCGCGGCCAGGGATGCGCCGCCCCCTGGTGGAAGCGGAGGTAGCCCCAGCCGGCCGTCTGCCACAGCGGCGTGACCGGGCGGCCAAGCTGGTCCGCCCAGCACAGCGCGGAGGCGTGCGCGGCGAGCACCTGTCGCACCTCCTCGGTCCACCAGGAGGGGTGGCGTGGCTCCACCGCGACCCGAACGCGGGTTCCAGCGCCGGGACACCTCGCGAACGCCTCAAGGCAGGCCGCCAGCCGCCCCGGGTCGGCGGTCAGGTTCGGCGGAAGCTGCAGCAGCACCGGGCCCAGCCGGCCGCCCAGGCCGGCGGCCGCGGCCATGAGCTTGGCGACCGGTTCCTCCGGGTCCCGCAGCCGCTTGACGTGGGTGAGGTACCGGCTCGCCTTGATCGCCATAACGAAATCGCCGGGCGTCCTCGCCTGCCAATCCGCGAACGTGTCCCGCGCCGGGAGCCGGTAGAACGTGCTGTTGTTCTCGACCGTGGCGTACTGGCTGGCGTAATACGCCAGCCAGTCGCGCTGCGGCAGATCCGGTGGGTACAGCAGGCCGCGCCAGTCCCGGTACTGCCAGCCCGAGGTTCCCACGACGACAGGCATGGGCTAGAGCATGCCCTGTAGATCCATGCCAGCAAAGTGCCCGCTCCGGGGCTGTGCACCCCGGAGCGGGCCGGTCTTGCTGATGGCGCCGCGCGTCAGGCGGCCTGGAGGCGGGCGAGCAGCTCGGTCATGCGCTCGTCGGAGTCGTGAACGCCCCGCTCCATGCCGGAGGCGATCATGGCGTCCCGGTCCTCCACAGCCTGGAAGCTCGAGACCGTGCGCACCAGCGTCTTGCCTGCGCGTTCGGTCATCGTGAGCGTCTCAAGCGAGACGTGGCCCGGGGCGCCCTCGTACTCGAAGGTCCGCACGATGCCGCCCGGCGATGCGGAGCCATGAAAGACCCCGTGGAAGCCGTGCTCGTGGCCCTCGGCGTCGGTGTGCACGAACCGCCACCTGCCGCCGTCCCGGACGTCGTTCTCCTTGACGGTCATGGTCAGGTCCCGCGGGCCGAGCCACTGCTGCAGCAGCTCCGGCTCGGTGTACGCGCGGTATACCAGGTCCCGTGGCGCGTCGAACTCGCACGTCATGATGATCTGCGGAATGCCGGGCTCCGCGGTGATCTGCGTCTTAGCCATCGTCGTTTCCCTCCGTCCGGGCCCTTGACGATCCGTCAAGGGCCGCCGTCGTCTGCCGGTTCCCCTTGCAGCGCCGCGAGCAGCTCGTCGAGGCGCTCGTGGCTCTCGTCCCAGAACAGCTGGTAGCGGGCCAGCCAGGTGGTCACCTCGCGGAGTGGCTCGGCCTCCAGGTGGCTGAGCCGGGCGGTAGCGCGCCGGGTCCGTGTCAGCAGGCCCGCCCTCTCCAGCACCTTCAGGTGCCGGGAGATCGCCGGCTGGGACATGCTGAACGGCGCGGCGAGCTCGGCGACGGTCGCGTCGCCCTCGGTCAGCCGGGTGAGGATCGCGCGCCGGGTCGGATCCGCGAGCGCCCCGAACACGAGGCTGATCCGGTCGGTCTGCTTCATAACCATCCTATTCTAGAACGAACAGGTTAAGAATGCATCACGGGCGACCCGTTGTCAAGCGGGGCGGTGTGTCGGCACCGAGTGTGCTGTCCCGGCATACCAAGACGCCGGGCCAGCACACCCCGTGCCAACGTGTTGGGGATGGGGTCACCGGCGCTTCTTTGAAAGGAGCCGGAACCGGGACGGGCTGCCGCAAGCGGACACGGGACGGGCCGGCACCCGCTGAGGTGCCGGCCCGCCCGTGGGGAGAGGATGATCAGCTGCCGGTGGCCGAGGCGGCCATCTCCTTCCTCGCGTCTCCGTCGATGGCCGGGACCGCCTTCTGCCGGCCGGGGAGCCAGGACAGCCAGCCGGGCAGGTACCAGTTGCGCTCGCCGAGCAGCGACATCGCCGCCGGCATGAGCACGCCGCGGACCACGGTGGCGTCGATGAGCACGGCCGCGGCCATCGCGACGCCGAACATCTTGAACTCGATCAGCGACAGCGTGGCGAAGATGGAGAACACCGCGACCATGATCACCGCCGCGCTGGTCACCACGCCCGCGCTCCCGCCGATCCCGCCGGTGATCGCCTGGGGCGTGGGCCATCCCCGCAGCCGGAGTTCCCTGATCCGGGACAGGATGAACACGTGGTAGTCCATGCTGAGCCCGAACAGCAGCACGAACACGAACAGCGGCATCCAGGTCACGATCCCGCCGTACGGGGTGAATCCCAGCAGGCCGCTCAGGTGGCCGTCCTGGAAGATCAGCGTCAGCAGGCCGTAGGCGGCGCCGACCGACAGCAGGTTCAGCCCGATCGACATCAGCGGGATCGCTACTGAGCGGAAGGTCAGCAGCAGCAGGAAGGCCAGCCCGAGCACGAACGCGAACACGACCGGCGCCACGGCGCGCATGCGGGTCGAGAAATCATGAGTGCTGGCGGTGTTGCCGGCGACCGCGTAGCTGATACCACCGACCTTGCCCAGGGTGGCGGGCAGGGCGCGGTCGCGCAGCGTTTCCAGCGCGCTGATCGATGTGCGGTTGGTGCCGTCGCCGGCCAGTGGCACCGAGACGACCAGCACCCGCCCATGGTCGAACAGGGTTGCCGTGACTGGTTCCCGGAGCGGGCCGCTCGTAGATGCCCGCGCCTGCAGGGCGGCGACGGCCTGGCGGACCGGCTGGCCGGACAGGTCCTTGCCGGTGACGACGACTTCGGCCGGGGCCGGACCGCCCGGGAAAGCGTGCTGGATCGCCAGCAGGTTGCGGACCACGGGGATGCTGGTGGGTAAATCA
This sequence comes from Streptosporangiaceae bacterium, assembly GCA_036005525.1. Classification (GTDB taxonomy): domain Bacteria; phylum Actinomycetota; class Actinomycetes; order Streptosporangiales; family Streptosporangiaceae; genus UBA9676. The sequence goes on along the minus strand of DASYQM010000224.1, from coordinate 3,888 downwards.
TGGAGCCCGGGGTCAGCCAAGCGCAGGCTGGCGGCCGGAGCGGCCAGCGCAAGCAGCGCCAGCACGGCGGTGCCACCCCACACGACCGGCCGGGCCACCACCCTGCGGACGAGCGCGTTCCAGAACGCCGAGCGCCGCGCCGCGGTCCGGCGGCGGCCCAGGAACGGGATCTTGCCCTTGTCCACCCAGGTGCCCAGCAGGGACAGCAGCGCGGGCAGCGCGGTCAGTGAGCCGATCACCGCCACCCCGACCACGGTGATCGTGCCCACCGCAATCCCGGTGAAGACGTCGATGCCGGTCAGGAACAGGCCCGCCAGGGAGATCATCACGGTCAGCCCGGACACAACGATGGCGCGCCCGGAGGTGGCGGCCGCGGTCCGCAGCGCCTCGGCCTGGCTCGCGCCCGCCGCCCGTTCCTCCCGCTCCCGGCGCAGGTAGAACAGCGAGTAGTCGATGCCCACGGCCATCCCGACCAGTAGCACCACCGACGATGTGGTGCTGCCGATCGGCAGCCACCGGCTGGGGATGGCGAGCAGCGAGATCGCGGCCGCGACAGCCGTGCCGGCCAGCAGCAGCGGGATGCCTGCGGCGATCAGCGCGCCGAACACGATCAACAGCAGCACCAGGGTGACGGGCACCGAGGTCACCTCGGCGTGGCGGAAGTCGGCGCTCACGATGTTGTTGGTCGCGCAGCCGACGCTGGCGTCGCCCGCCTCCGCGATCCGCAGGCCGGGGTGGGCGGCCTGCACCGCCGCCACCGCGCGCTGGGTGCCGGCCACGATCTGGTCGGCGCTGTCCGGGTTGCCTGCCACATTGAACGTGACCAGAGCGGACCGGCCGTCACGCGAGATCAGCCCGTGGCCGCCCGCCGCCAGTGCAGTTCCGCCCGGCGCCAGCGGCGACTGGACGTCGGTGGCCACCCGGGGGATGCCCGCCAGCGCCACGGTCACCTGCCTGATGGCCTCCCGCGCCTGCGGGTCGCCGGCCACGGTGCGCCCACCGGCGCGCTCCTGGATGAGCACGCTCTCCGTCGCCCGCTGGACGACGCCGGGGCTGCTGAGCACCCGTTCGGCCCGTCCTGCCTCGCCTGGGTCATAGCTGTTCAGATTCTTGGTCCCGAGCGAGTTGCCGATCACCACCGCACCGGCGACCAGCAGGAGCCAGCCGACGAGCGCGATGGCGCGGTGCCGGGCACTCCAGCCCGCGATCCGCTCGACCAGGGGCGGGCGGACGCCGGGGCGGGGCGGCGGTCCGGTTGGGGATGTCTGCATGAGGGCGGACGGGTTGTTCATGCCGGTCTCCATCGGTGGGTTCGTGAGCAGGACATCTGTGCTGAAAGCCTTGTCGCGCGGGCCGCGGAGTGGCATCCCGCTGGCCGCCGAATCCGGGGTAGGGATAACCTCCGGGCGTAGCCGGGGGCCTGCGGTATGGGCAGGCCGGGCACCCGGTGCATAGGGTCTTCGGCAGGATCACCACGGCGGCGAGGAGGCACGCGGATGGCGGCAGCCGGAGCCGGTTCCGGGGCACCGCCCGGAGCCGGGGCGGAGGCCCTGGCCGCCGCCGGCCTGGCTTCGCCCGGCGGCCTGCGGTCGGTGCTTGGCGCGCTGGTGTCCCCCCGGACCTGGCTGGCCGTCATCCACCTGCTGGCCGGACTGGTGATCGGCATGGTCTCGTTCACCGTGGTGGTGACCGGCATCAGCCTGGGGATCGCGCTGCTGCCTGTCTTCCTGGTCGGCATCGCGGTGCTGGTCGCCGTCATCTGGCTGGCTGGCCTGTTCGCCCGGGCCGAGCGGGCCAGGTTCGCGGTCCTGCTGGGAACCGAGATCCCCGCCCCCGAGCCGCTGCCGGACGAGCCGACGGGGTGGCGCCGGGTGAACCTTCTCTTCCTGGCCCGCACGACCTGGCTGCCTTCGGTGTACGCACTGGTCAGGCTGCCGCTGAGCGTGCTTGAGGCGGTCGTGGTCACCTCCGTGTGGGGGATTGGGCTCGCCCTGCTCGCGCTGCCCGCCTACAACGGGGCGCTGCCGGGCGGCAGCGCCCACCTGGGCTCGTTCGCGCTGAACAACCCGGCGTGGGTAGCCCTGGGGGTGGCCACCGGGGTGGCGCTGCTGCTGGGCGCGGCGCCCCTGACCCGGGTCATGGCGGCGGGGGATGTGGTGGTGGCCAGATGGCTGCTGGGGCCGGGCCGGCGCGCCGGGATGGCGGCCAGGATCGGCGAGCTGGAGACCAGCCGGGCCGGGGTGGTCGACGCCTCGGAGACCGAACGCCGCCGGATCGAGCGGGATCTGCATGACGGCGCCCAGCAGCGGCTGGTGTCGCTGGCGATGGAGCTCGGGCGGGCCAGGGCGAAGTTCGCCTCCGATCCCCAGGCGGCGGAGGCGATCGTCGGCCAGGCCCACGAGCAGGCGAAGGAGGCGCTGACCGAATTGCGGAACCTGGTCCGCGGGGTGCACCCGCCGGTGCTGTCGGACCGCGGCCTCGACGCCGCCCTGTCCGGGCTGGCCGCGCTCAGCCCGGTGCCGGTCACCGTCCGGGTCGACCTGCCCGAGCGGCCGCCGGCCTCGGTGGAGGCGATCGCCTATTTCGTCGTGGCGGAGGCCCTGACCAACGTGGCCAAGCACGCCAAGGCGAGCCGGGCGCTGGTGACCGTGACCCGGTCGGGTGACCTGCTCAACGTGGCCGTCAGCGACGACGGCGTCGGCGGCGCCAGCCTGGCCGGCCAGGGCCTGTCCGGGCTGGCGGCCCGGGCCGCGGGCATCGACGGGCGGCTCCTGGTGACCAGCCCGGACGGGGGCCCCACCGTGATCGAGGCGGTGCTGCCATGCGGGTAGTGGTCGCCGAGGACTCGGTGCTGCTGCGTGAGGGCCTGGCCCGGCTGCTCACCGAGGCCGGCCACGAGGTCGAGGCGGCGACCGGGGATGCCGAGGCGTTCCTGCGCGAGGTCGAGGCCCACCGGCCCGACGTCGTGGTGGTGGACGTCCGCATGCCGCCCACCTTCACCGACGAGGGCCTGCGCGCCGCGCTGGTGGTCCGCAGCACCTGGCCCGATGTCGCGGTGCTCGTCCTGTCCCAGTATGTGGAGGAGCGCTACGCCACCGAGCTGCTGTCCGACCGGCCGCAGGGCGTCGGCTACCTGCTCAAGGACCGGGTCGCCGACCTGGCGGAGTTCCTCGACGCGCTGGAGCGGGTGGCCGCCGGGGGCAGCGCCCTCGATCCCGAGGTGGTCGCGCAGCTGCTCGCGCGCAGCCGCCATCCGCTAGCCCCCCTCACGCCGCGTGAGCGGGATGTGCTCGGCTTGATGGCGGAGGGCCGCTCCAACGCCGCGATCGCCGCCGAACTGGTGGTCAGCGACGGCGCGGTGGAGAAGCACATCAACAGCATCTTCGGCAAGCTCGGGCTGGCGCCCGCCGACCGCGACCACCGGCGCGTCCTGGCCGTCCTGCGTTACCTGGGGGCTGAGGGGGCATGACAAGCTCGCTGCCGATGACGCCCGGGCGCTGGGTGGCGCTGGTCATCGGGACCCCGCTGGTCCTGCTGGTGATCGGCTGGACCGCCCTGTCCGCGGTCGCCTTCGCCGGGCTGGGCAGCTCCCGGGTCAACCTGGCTGTCCCCGTCCACGGGCGCACCGCCGCGGTCAGGGTGGACGAGGGAGACATCAGCGTCGGCCCCGGGCCGGTCGGCCAGCTCCGGGTGCACGGACCTCCGCTACTCGCTGGTCCGCCCCCAGCTCACCTGGCGGCGCTCGCCGTCCACGATCGCGCTCCACGCGCACTGCCGGGTGCCGACCGGGGTGTGCTCGTTCGACTACGCGGTCACCGTCCCCGCGGGGGGCAGGTCGGTGGTCTCCAACGGGTCGGGCAACCTGACCGCCAGCAGCCTGGCGGGCAC
>DASYQM010000223.1:0-23774 GCA_036005525.1 Streptosporangiaceae bacterium | reverse complement strand
CCGTGGCCAAGGCGCAGCTCGCGGCATGGCTGCCGGATCCCAGGATGCTGCTGGTCGACATCTCCGGGCCTTACGCCAGCGCATCGGCACAGGCGGCGGGGCGCGGGCACACCGTGATCCGGGTTGTCGCGGCGACGGCGGCGGAGCCGCACGGGGTGGAGCAGCACCGGGCGGCCGGACCGGGCCGGCCGACCGGACCGCGCCAGGCACGGGCGGCCAGGGCCGGGCCCGGCTCGATTGTGCCGGTGGCGGCCGAGCCCGCCAGCCTGGCGTTTCTCTGCGACGGCTGCGCCGACGGCGTCATCGCGGAGGACGGCGCGCTGTCGCGGCAGCTGATGACGGAGGACCTCGCGGCGGAGATCGCGCGCGTGCTCCGGCCGGGCGGGCAACTGCTCGCCTCCGTGGACTCCCTCGTGCTCGGGATGGCGATCCTCGCCGAGCAGCGCCGCTGGGCGCATCTCACCGATCTCTCCCACGCCGAGGTGGTGCTTATCCCCTGGCCCGATGGCACCATCACCCGCTGCTTCGGCGTGAGCCAGTTCACCGAGCTGCTGACCGAAGCGGGACTGGAAGTCAGCTGGGTGAGGCCCCGCACCGTGCTGTCCCCCTCGATGGTGGACCGCGTGCTGCGCCAGGACCCGGCGGCGATAGCGCGCCTCGTGCGGACCGAGCTCGCCGCCGGGCAGGACCGGGCGGGCGGGCTCTTGCCCGCCGAATCGTTCGGAATCAGCCTGGTGGCGGCCGCCCGCAAGCCTGGCCCGGAGCAGCGGCCCCGGCGCTGACGGCTCTAGGGCTGACAGCCACAGGGCTAACGGCCACGGTCCCGTTTGGCCTGGCATTTGACGCAGCGCGAGGCCTCGGGCCTGGCGTCGAGCCGCCCCTCGGGAATCGCTGATCCGCAGTCGGCGCACGTGCCGTAGGTGCCGTGCTCGATCCGCTGCAGCGCGTCGTGCACCGCGCGAAGCTGCACCTTGGCGGCTGCCAGCACCGCCTGCGTCCGGTCGTTCTCCGACAGGTTGGTCCCGGCGTCCGCTGGATCTTGCGGGGAGTCCGACCCGCCTCGCTCCGCGGGCTGTTCCCCTTGCAGCACCAGGATGGACTTGTCGAGTTCGCCGCGCATTTCTTCGAGGCGCTTACGCGCGGTGACAGTGTCCACAGGTCCTCCTTCGATCCGCAAGAGGCGAGCAGATCAGCGCTCTCAGGGGCCTCTCGCCAGCGGGGTGACTCAGAAAAGTGTGAGCGGGGCTGCGGCGGGATGGCGGCCCGGATTCCGGTTCCGGGGTGGCAGCCCCATGGCCCTGGGCGGCCCGCCCGGCGGGCCGATCGCACCGTGCCCGGTGCCGTCGTTCACGTCAGTCATGGCCGGTCACCGGCCGGCTCGGTGGTCAGCGGCTCGAGCAGGTCAGCACCGTTGTTGCGCACGGAGTTGACGGCCATCGAGACCGGGTACGACTCCAGCCCGCCGGACATCGCCGGCGCCAGCAGGGCGAGCAGGTCTGCTTTGTTGGAGTTGCCGGGATCAAGCCAGTCGGTCCATCGCGCGGACTCGATCACCATCGGCATCCGGTCGTGGATCTTGCCGACGCTGTCCTCGGCCCGGGTAGTGATGATCGTGGACGTCCACAGCCAGGCGCGCGGATGGTCGTCGGGGTAGGACTGGTCCCGCCAGATCTCGTAGAGGCCGGCGAACGCGAGCACACCGCCGTCGGCGCGGTGGATGAAGTACGGCTGCTTGCGCGTCTTCCCGTTCTCGGCCACCTGCTGCCACTCGTAGAAGCCGTCAGCGGGCAGCAGGCACCGGCGCCGGGTGAAGGCCTGCCGGAACGAGGGCTTGGAGTCCACCGTCTCCGCACGCGCGTTGATCATGCGGCTCCCGATCGAGATGTCCTTCGCCCACGACGGCACCAGGCCCCAGCGCACCACCCGCAGCTCCCGCGCCACGTCACGCGGGCCGGAGTCCCCGTTGCCTCGGCTGCCACGGGTGAGCACCGCGTAGACCGGCTTGGTCGGGGCGACGTTGTAGTCCGGCTCCAGCGACTCGCTGACGCGGTCACGCTCGATGCGGAACTCGGCGAGGAGTTCCTCGCGCTTGCGCGCTGACGCGTACCGGCCGCACATGTCATCACCCTGTCGTCACGTGAGAGCGGTGAGAGGTACCGAAGAATGGGCCTTTCATAGCCACCATATGTGTATGGCAAACCTCGGCCACCGCTCCGTGGCCGCCCTGCCCGGTTGAGTATCTGTTCCCCGCTGGCGGCGATCCACTCCGCCGGAAGCGGCATTTTCCTGCCGCCAGGGCGCCGCGGCACACGGGCGGCGTGCCCGGTCAAGGGCTGGAGATCCAGGTGAGATGGCCTAGGCTCGCAGCATGAACGCGCAGCAGCCACCGGGCCGCCCCGGCCCGCGCTGGCGGGCGCCGGCCGCAGACGGACCGCTGCGGGCGAGCGTGACGCTGCCGGGTTCGAAATCCATGACCAACCGGGCGCTTGTCCTCGCCGCGCTCGCCGACGGGCCGGGTGCCATCACCCGCCCGCTGCGCGCCAGGGACACGCTCCTGATGGCCCGGGCGCTGGCCGCCCTGGGCACCGGCATCGACACCGGCGCTGCGCCGGGGACCTGGCGGGTGACACCGGGCCGGCCGGCGAACGACGCCCGTGTGGACGTGGGCAACGCCGGCACGGTGCTGCGCTTCGTGCCACCGGTCGCGGCCCTGGCGGCCATCACGACGGAGTTCTACGGGGACACCCGGGCCACCGAGCGCCCCGTCGCGCCGATCCTGGCGGCCCTGCGCGAGCTCGGCGCGGTCATCGACGACGGCGGCCGCGGCGCCATCCCGTTCACCGTGCGCGGGACCGGGGTACTGGCCGGAGGCGCGGTCACCCTCGACGCATCGGCCTCGTCGCAGTTCGTCTCCGGCCTGCTCCTCGCCGCTCCCCGCTTCGACAAGGGCGTGGAGGTCCGCCACCGCGGCGGCAGGGTTCCCTCGGCCCCGCACATCGCCATGACCGTCCAGATGCTGCGCGCCGCCGGTGCCGAGGTCGAGACCGCCAGTATGCGGCATAACGAGCCTGGCGGAGCAAACGTGGTGGACACGTGGCGGGTTCATCCGGGGCCGATCCGGTCCGGAACGCTGGCCGTCGAGCCCGACGTCGTCAACGCCGCCCCGTTTCTCGCCGCAGCGCTGGTCACCGGCGGCACCGTGACCATCAGCGACTGGCCGCGGCAGACCATCCAGCCCGCCGGCCACATCCTGGACCTCCTCACCCGGATGGGCGGCCGGTGCGAGACCACACCCGGCGGGCTGGCCGTCACCGGCTCCGCGGCGATTCACGGCATCACCGCCGACCTCGGCGACGTGCCCGAGATGACGTCGGTGCTGGCCGCGCTCGCCGCGCTCGCGGGCTCGCCGTCGCGGTTCACCGGCATCGGGCACACCCGGCAGCAGGAGACGGACCGGCTGGCCGCGCTGGCGACCGAGATCAACGGGCTCGGCGGCGACGTCACCGAGCTCCCGGGCGGCCTGGCGATCCGGCCCCGCCCGCTGCACGGCGGGGTGTTCGCCAGCTACGACGACCACCGGCTGGTGATGGCCGCGGCCGTGCTCGGGCTGGCCGTCCCCGGCATCGAGGTCGAGAACCCGGCCACGGTCGGCAAGACCTTCCCGGAGTTCACCAGGGCGTGGCCGGCGATGCTGGAAGGCGCGCCCTGACCAGCCGGGCCAGCCACGCCAGGCTCGACGAGGACGATGTGCGGGTGCGGCCGGGGCGCGGCTCCCGTCCCCGTACCCGGCGCCGGCCCGCGCACGAGAGCGCGGTCGAGGGATTCGTGGCCGCCGTCGAGCGGGGCAGATACGGCATCCTGGTCGACGGCCGCCGGGTCACCGCCATGCGGGCGCGCGAGCTGGGCCGCCGCGGGGTGGTGGTCGGTGACACGGTCGCGCTGGCCGGCGACGTCTCCGGCGCTCCGGGCACGCTGGCCCGGGTGGTCCGGGTGGAGCCGAGAACCACCGTGCTGCGGCGATCCGCCGACGACTCCGACCCCGTGGAGCGGGTCATCGTCGCCAATGCCAGCCAGCTCATCATCGTCAGCGCCCTCGCCGACCCACCGCCCCGGCCCCGGCTCATCGACCGCTTCCTGGTCGCCGCCTACGACGCGGGACTGGCCCCATTGCTGTGCCTCACCAAGGCCGACCTGGCCCCGCCCGATCAGCTGCTGGCCGCCTACGGCCCGCTGGGCATACCGCACGTGGTGATCGGGCGGCCATTGACCAGGCAGGTGCTCGCGCCGCTGCGCGAGCACGCCGCCGGCCGGATCAGCGTGCTGGTCGGCCACTCCGGGGTCGGCAAGTCCACACTGGTCAACGCGTTGATCCCGGACGCGGACCGGGTGGTAGGCGAGGTCAGCCCGGTGACGGGCCGCGGGCGGCACACCTCGTCCTCCGTGGTGGCGCTCCCGCTTCCCGTTGGCGGGTGGATCATCGACACGCCGGGGCTGCGCGGCTTCGGGCTGGGCCACATGGCCCCGGACCGGGTCGTGCGCGCCTTCGCCGACCTGGCCGGCGGCGTGGCCGCGTGCCCGCCTGGCTGCACCCATCTGGAACCCGACTGCGCTCTGGATGACTGGGTGCGGGACCAGGGCAGCGACCCGCGCCTGGTGGCTCGCCTGGACTCGCTGCGCCGTCTGCTGCGCAGCCGCGAAGGCGCCGAGCCAGCGGCGCCGGAGACCCGCAACCCCGTCGTCGGTGACCAGGCGTGAGCCCGCCGGGCGGGGACGCGGGCCGTTTCCGGCCGTGCCTCGTCGCCGTCGACGGCTGGTAAGCGGTACCGTTTCGCGCCATGGCGGGCTATAACGACGACCTGCGTTTCGCCCACGTCCTTGCCGACGCGGCAGACGACATCACCACTCGCCGGTTCCGCGCGCTCGACCTGCGGGTGGAGGCCAAACCCGACCTGACGCCGGTGACCGACGCCGACCGCGCCGCCGAGGATTCGCTACGCAACGTGCTGCGCCGGGCACGGCCGCGGGACGCAGTGCTGGGTGAGGAGTTCGGCCGGGTCGGCGCCGGCCCGCGCTGCTGGGTCATCGACCCGATCGACGCGACCAAGAACTTCGTCCGGGGGGTCCCGGTCTGGGCCACCCTGATCGGGCTGATGGATGGGCACGAGGTCATGGTGGGCGTGGTCTCCGCGCCTGCGCTCGGCCGCCGCTGGTGGGCCGCGAGGGAGGGGGGCGCATGGACCGGCCGGAGCCTCACCAAGGCGAGCCGCTGCCGTGTCTCGGCGGTCACCAGGCTGGAGGACGCGTCGTTCTCCTATTCCAGCATGTCGGGATGGGAAGAGCAGGGAAGGCTGCCCGGCTTCCTCGACCTCACCCGCCGGGTCTGGCGCAGCCGGGCTTACGGCGATTTCTGGTCACATGTGCTCGTCGCCGAGGGGGCACTGGAGATCTCCGCCGAGCCCGCGGTATCTCTGTGGGATCTCGCCGCGCTCCAGGTGATCGTGGAGGAGGCCGGCGGGACGTTCACCGACCTGTCCGGCCGGGCTACCCCGGAGGGTGGCAGCGTCGTGGCCACCAATGGGCTGTTGCACGACGAGGTGCTCGGCCTTTTGGCCGTCTCAGGATGAGCATTTGACGGGCCCTTGCCCTCCCGGTCGGCATCCCCGATGCTGGTATAGGTCACAAACGCACAAGCGTGCTGCCGCCAAGGGCGCCCGGCGGCGCGCAGGTGGCTGCTGACCCACCCCGCCGAACGTCCCCAGGAGTGATGCCCAATGAAGGTACGGGACGGTATGACCACGCTGGTCCTGACGATCGGGCCCGCACATACGCTGCGTGAGGCTGCCCGGCTGATGTCGTCCCGCCGTGTCGGCGCAGCCGTGGTCATCGACCCTGAACACTCTGGCGTGGGCATCCTGACCGAGCGCGACATCCTCGACTCACTCGCGGCGGGGCAGGACCCCAACATCGAGCTTGCCGCCGCGCACCGGACGCTCGATGTCGTGTACGCGTCCCCGGACTGGACGCTGCAGCAAGCCGCCTCGACCATGGTCCGGGCGGGATTCCGGCACCTCGTGGTGGTCGAGGGCAACGAGGTGACCGGGCTGCTGTCCATGCGCGACATCGTGCGCTGCTGGGCCGAGGCCGGCACCCACGAGCAGGATGAGCCCACCGGGGCAAGGACGTTACCCTTCCCTGGGCCCGGTTAGGGACGCCAGCCGGTAACGGCTTGCGGCGATGCGGCCGGTGCGCGAAAGTGAAGCGCCATGCGGCTCACTGGCGCGATCGCACTCGTTACCGGGGGGTCGTCCGGCATCGGTGCGGCGACGGCCCGCGCGCTCGCCGGGGCGGGGGCCCGGCTGCTGATCGCCGGGCGGGACCCGGCACGCCTGCAGGCCGTCGCCGGCCAGACCGGCGGCATCGCCCTGGCATGTGATCTCGCCGCGCCCGGCGGGCCCGCCGACCTCGCCGCCGCCGCCCAGCGGGCGGCGGCGGCGCTGCCCCCCGCACCCGGCGCCGGCGAGACCACGGCCGGGATCGACATCCTGGTCAACAACGCGGGAGTGGGCTGGGCCGGGCCGATCGGGGAGATCGCCACGGAGAAGATCGCCGAGCTCGTGGCCGTCAACCTGACCGCGCCGATGCAGCTGACCAGGCTGCTGGCGCCCGGCATGATCGCGCGGGGCCAGGGCCGGGTCGTCTTCGTCTCCTCCATCGCCGCCACCGGCGTGCGCGGTGAGGCGGTCTACTCGGCCACCAAGGCCGGCCTCGGCTCGTTCGCCGAGAGTCTCGCCTACGAGCTGAACGGCCACAACGTCCGGGTCTCGGTGGTCGTGCCGGGCGTGATCGACACCCCGTTCTTCGACCGGCGCGGACGCCCGTACGGCCGGAAAAGGCCGGGACCCCAGCCTCCCGAACGGGTTGCCCGGGCGATCGTGTCCTGCCTGGAACGGGACCGCGACGTGTACTACGTGCCGCGCTGGATGCGGCTGCCCGCCTGGCTGCACGGCGCCGCGCCGGGAACGTTCCGCGCGCTCGCCGCCCGGTTCGGCGACCCGGGCTAAGCGGCGGCTCCCCTGGCGCACCTGCCGGTCCGCGCCGGCGCCGGCCGGCCGTCGGCCGCCACCTCGATATCGCCCGCTGGGTTTCCTCAGGTAACAGCCGAGCAGTTGCGGAGAAGCCCCAGCCGCAGCGGCTCCCTAGCATGGGTGTCGTCCCCATCAAGACTTGTAGGGGAGGAAACCTGCCATGAAGGACACGCAGAAGTCCGCCAAGAGCACCACCGCGAAGAACAAGACGCCCGGGGCATTCACCGACGAGGAACGAGCCGCGATGAGGGAGCGTGCCCGCGAGGAGAGGGCGGCCGCGCGCCGCGGCCCGCGCGCGGCAAAGGCGGACGGGGAAAGCGACGTGCTCGCTAAGATCGCCGAGATGCGGGAGACGGATCGCGTCATGGCCGAGCGGATCCATGCCGTTGTCAAAGACAGCGCCCCAGCCCTCTCACCGCGAACCTGGTACGGGATGCCCGCCTACGCCAAGGACGGCAAGGTCGTCTGCTTCTTCCAGAGCGCGCAGAAGTTCAACACGAGGTACGCGACGCTCGGCTTCAACGACGTGGCGCATCTCGACGAGGGCACCATGTGGCCGACCGCCTTCGCTCTGACGGAGTTGACCGCCGCTGACGAGGCAAGAATCGGCGCCCTCGTGAAGAAAGCGGTGAGCTGAGGACCGAGGAAGCCACTGGACCCGCCCTAGCCCGAGCGCCCCTCCGCGTCGGGTGTGAGAACGCGGGCCTCGAGGTTGTCGACGAACTGCTGCAGCAGCTTGGCTGTTATGTCGGCCATGACTCCCCGGCCGAACTGTGCCACCCGGCCGCTGACGGTCATATCGGTGTGGACAGCCACCCGGGTCCCGCCCGTCTGCTCGGTCATGACCGCAGTGACCGTCGCCGAGGCGTTCCCCTGGCCCCGGGTATCCCGTCCGGCGGCCTTCAGCACCAGCCGGCGGGCGGTCTCGTCCTTCTCAACGAACGAGGCGGTGCCCTTGTACTGGGCGGAGATCGGCCCCACCCTCACCTTGACCAGTCCGTGGTAGGTGTCCCCGTCCACCCCGGTCAGCTGGGCGCCTGGCATGCAGGGGGCAATCCGCTCGACGTCGGTCAGCACCGCTCACGCCCGGTCAACGGGTGTGTCCACCGTGAACTCATGAGCCAGTTCCATGCGATTACCTCCGAAAGCCTGGTCGCGCCGGGTCCCGGAGGCCCCGCGCCGGGCCCAGCGTGATCATCATGATGGCAGGCGGCCCACCCGGCCGGGATTTTGGCGTCTCCGGGCATGTGCTGTCCCCCCTCGGCCGGCCTGGGTAGCGCCCGGAACGGCCCAAGGCCATGATCCCGCGTCCCGGTCTCCCGGCCCGCGGCGGGCTGGAGATCAAGTGAGCGCGCTGCCACCTCTACCCCTCGCGGGCAGGACCTAACGGCCCTGTCCGGCTGGTGGCTGTGGCGGGCTGGCTCGCGATGGCCGGCCACGTCAGCGAGGCAGACAAAGGTGATAAATAGCACTAATCACTCGACAAACTGACGCAGATGCGCCTCTCTGTGTGATCCTCAGCCGTATCTGCGTTAAAGTCTGCTGGTGCCGGTATTTCGGATCAAGGAAGCGGCCGACCTGGTCGGGGTGAGTGACGACACGCTGCGCCGCTGGGCCGACGGGGGCCGGATCGAAACCACCACCGACGGCTCCGGGCGGCTGGCCGTGGACGGGGTCGCGCTGGCCCGTCTCGCTTGTGAGCTGGCCGGGGCCGCCGATCACGGAAACGGCAGGGCGGTGGTCGGGCATTCGATGCGCAACAGGTTCAGCGGCCTGGTCAGCCGCGTGGTCCGCGACACGGTCATGGCCCAGGTGGAGATCCAGGCCGGGCCGCACCGGTTCGTGTCGCTGCTCAGCCGCGAGGCTGCCGACGAGCTCGGCCTGGAACCGGGCGTGCTCGCCGTCGCCGCGATCAAGGCGACGAATGTTTCCGTCGAGGTCCCAAAGATCAGCTGATCTGCGCCAATCAGGATTCAACCGAGGAGTTGACGATGCGCCGTTTCGCCGTTGTCGCCGCTGTGCTGGCGGCAGCCGCCGCCGCGGGCTGTTCCAGCAGTACAAGCTCGCCCAGCGCGGGCGGCTCGCCCTCGACGGGGACGATCACCGTGTTCGCCGCGGCGTCGCTGACCGAGAGCTTTACTCAGCTCGGCAAGCAGTTCGAGGCCGCGCACCCGGGCGACACGGTGAAGTTCAGCTTCGGGCCGAGTTCCGGCCTGGCCACCCAGATCACCAGCGGCGCACCGGCCGACGTGTTCGCCTCGGCGGCACCGGGGAACATGGACGACGTGGTGAACGCCGGGGACGCCTCCAGCCCGCAGAATTTCGCGAAGAACACCATGGAGGTCGCCACCCCGCCGGATAACCCCGGGAACGTGAACTCGGTGAACGATCTGGCGAAGGGATCGGTCAAGGTGGCGCTGTGCCAGCCGCAGGTGCCGTGCGGTGTCGTGGCGGCGGAGGTGTTCAAGAACGCCGGGATCACGGTCAAACCGGTCACGCTGCAGCCGGACGTGAAGTCGGTGCTGACCCAGGTCGAGACGGGCAACGTCGATGCGGGCATGGTGTATGTGACCGACGTGCAGGCGGCCGCGTCCAAGGTCCACGGCGTGACGATCCCCGCCGGCGACAACGCCTCGACGCTGTACCCGATCGCTACCATCAACAGCAGCAAGCACAAGTCCATCGCCCAGGCCTTCATGAACTACGTGCTGTCACCCGCGGGCCAGCAGGTGCTCAAGGCCGCAGGGTTCGAGTCGCCCTGACCTGACATCAGGAGGTGCCACGGTGGCCAACTCCGCGGCGCCGTCGCACCTGACAGCCCGCCAGCGAGCCAGGCGGGCCACGCGGGGCGGTGCGTCGCGATCAGTGCCGGTACCGCTGCTGGTGCCGGCGCTGATCGCCATGGCCTTCCTGGTGCTGCCCCTGGCCGGGCTGCTGATCCGCGCCCCATGGGGCAGGATCGGGGCGGCCCTCAGCGGGTCCAATGCGACTCAGGCCCTCGTTCTCTCGCTGTGGACAGCGACGGCGAGCACAGCGATTTCCCTGGCCATCGGGGTGCCGCTGGCGTGGGTCCTGGCCCGGAGCAGCTTCCCCGGGCAGCAGCTGCTCCGTGCGCTGGTGACCCTGCCACTGGTGCTCCCGCCGGTGGTCGGCGGGGTCGCGTTGCTGCTGGCGTTCGGGCGGACCGGGTTCATCGGCCACTACCTGGACTCCTTGTTCGGGCTCACCATCCCGTTCACGCCCATTGCCGTCGTCATGGCTGAGACGTTCGTCGCCATGCCTTTCCTGATCATCACCGTCGAGGGTGCGCTGCGATCTGCGGATCAGGGCTATGAGCAAGCGGCGGCCACGCTGGGCGCGAGGCGGATGACCGTGTTCCGGCGAGTCACCCTGCCTCTGGTTGCTCCCTCCCTGGGGGCGGGCGCGGTGCTGTGCTGGGCGCGGGCGCTGGGCGAGTTCGGGGCGACGATCACCTTCGCCGGCAGCTTCCCCGGCCAGACGGAGACGATGCCCATCGCCGTGTACTACGCGCTCGAGACCGACCCCGACGCGGCAATCGCGCTCAGCTTGGTCCTGCTGCTGGTTTCGGTGATTGTGCTGGTTTCGCTGCGCGATCAGTGGGTGCGGCGCGGCACGGGCCCATGACGCATGGGGATGGCGGCGGGCTGGTCGTTGATGCCGAGGTCCGGCGCGGCGATTTCACCCTGGCGGTCAGCCTGGCCGCGGCACCGGGTGAGGTTGTGGGTGTGCTGGGGCCGAACGGGTCGGGGAAGTCCACGCTGCTGGGCGCGGTGGCGGGGCTGACGCCGGTGTCTGCCGGGCGGATCACGCTCGACGGGCAGGTGCTGGACGACGCGGCGGAGGGGGCCTTTGTCGAGGCCTCGGGCCGGCCGGTTGGCTTTGTGTTCCAGAACTACCGGCTGTTCCCGCACCTGAGTGTGGCCGAGAACGTGGCGTTCTCGCCGCGGGCCCGGGGCCTGGGCCGGCAGGCCGCCCGGTCGGCCGCCGCCCACTGGCTGGACCGGCTCGGGCTGGCCGGCCTGGCGGGCCGCAAGCCGGACCAGCTGTCCGGCGGGCAGGCGCAGCGGGTCGCGCTGGCGCGCGCGCTGGCCGGGGAGCCGGCGCTGCTGCTGCTCGATGAGCCCCTGTCGGCGCTGGACGCCGGGACCCGCCTGGATGTGGAGGCCGAGCTCAGGCGCCACCTGGCCGACTTTGCCGGGCCGTGCCTGCTGGTCACCCACGACCCGCTCGAGGCGCTGGTGCTCGCCGGCCGCATCGTCGTCCTCGAAGACGGCCGCATCGTGCAGCAGGGCACCCCCGGGCAGATCGCCCGCCAGCCGGCCACCGACTACGTCGCCAAGCTCGTCGGCCTGAACCTGTACCCCGGCCGGGCCGACGGCGCCCAGGTGGAACTCACCGGGGGCGGCGCCTTCGCCACCGCCAGCCCGCACGCCCGCGGCGACGTGCTCGTCGCGGTGCGCCCCTCCGCCATCGTGGTCAGCACCCAGCGCCCCCAGCCCAGCAGCGCCCGCAACACCTGGCCCGCCACGCTGACCGGGCTCACCATGCTCGCCGACCGGGTCCGGCTCGACCTCGAAGGAAAACCATCCGCCCTGGCCGACGTCACACCCGCAGCCGTAGCCGAGCTCTCACTGACGCAAGGCAGCCAGGTCTGGCTCACCGCCAAGGCCACCGACCTCGAGGTCTACCCACGCACCGACAGCCAGGCACGCTAAGAGGCCCGGCGACAGTACTGCCGTGGCCGCCAGGACGCTGCTACTCGCCGCGCCGCCGCTAGTGGACGAGACAGGCCGGGGCACGTGCGCCCGGCGCGGCTGGCTGGCCGGCTGGCGGCGTCCCGGCTGCTGCGCCGCCTGCCGGGAAGGCCTCGGCGAGCGCGCGGGCTATCCGGCGGGCGCGGGCGGCGTACCCGCGGGAGGTGAAGTGGATGCCGTCGGCGATGAACCAGCTGTTCTTGACCGCCGATGCCCAGTCATAGACGCGCATGTTCGGATACCGGGCGCACGCGCGGATCAGCGCGCGGTTCCAGGCAAGCATGTTGGTCTCGGAGTAGGGACCGGTGGCGAGCAGCGACTTGACGTTGACCCACATGACCGGCTGACCGGCGAGCAGCGACATCATCTGCCGGATCCGGGCGGCCAGGCCCACCGGTGAGCCGACGTAGACGTCGGCGGCTTCATTCGTTCCCAGGGCCAGCACCCAGCAGCCCTGGTACCCCTGCTGTTTCAGCTGCTGGGCGACCGTATAGGCGTTGGGCTGGTTGTGGTAGGTCTCAACGATCGAGCGGGCGCCGGAGATCTCTGGAATGAACCTGGTGGCGCCCACGCGCGCGTATTGCGCGCCGATCCGCTGCCGTCGCTTGGGCAGGTACAGCGGCGAGATCAGTCCCTCGGATGTGGAGTCGCCGATGTGCACCACCGCACGGCACGCCGTGCGGGCCGGACCGGTGGGGGCCGGGGACGGGCTGCTGGCAGGCGTGTTCCCCGGTGGCGAGCCGGATGCGTGGCCGCCGTTGGACGGTGACCGGCTGCCCGCAGCCACCGGGCTGGGCGATGGCTGCACCACGCCGGTCAGCCCGCAGCTGGCCAGCGCCAGCACCGAGACGGCCGCCGCCACGGTGAGCTTGGCTCGCCGTCCCGCCGCCCGCGGATGCCAGCCGGTGGCACGCACCTGAGCCCACCACCGGCCGATGGCACCGCGGCGGACAGGCTCCTCGACAAACCGCCAGGACAGCGCGGCGGCGCCGATGGCCGCGGCGAGCTGGGCCATCCCGCGAACCAGGCTGTCCCGGCCGCCGGCCGGGGTCGTCAGCACGATGATCGGGAAATGCCACAGGTAGATGCCATAGGACCGGACGCCGATCCACCGCAACAGCCGGACGCCGAGCAGGCGGCCGATCCTGCTCACGGGTGAGGCGGCGGCACCCACGACCAGCGCGGTGGCGACCGATAGCACGACCATCCCGCCGTGGTACAAGAACGGGGAATACTGGCTGGTGCGCCAGATGAGCACGGCGATCACGGCCAGCCCTGCGGCCCCGAGGCCGTCGAGGATCGCCCGCGCGGTGGCGGTCACGTCGCTGCCCAGGTGGCGGCTGGGCCAGACGAACGCCAGCGCCGCGCCGATCAGTACGCCGAAGGCGCGCGTGTCGGTGCCGTCATACACCCGCGTCGGGTCATAGCCCGGACGGTAGACCAGCGCCATCGCCACCGCCGAGCCGGCGGCCAGCAGCACAGTCGCGGCCAGCAGCCCTCTCGGAACCGCGTCCCGCCTGCGTTGCCAGCGCAGCCCGAGCCACAGCAGCCAGGGCCAGACGAGGTAGAACTGCTCCTCCACGGCCAGCGACCACAGGTGGCCCAGCGGTGATGGCGGGCCGAACTGCGCGAAATAGGAGCTGTGCTGGGCGATCAGCCACCAGTTGTTCACATAGGCAGCCGATGCGGCCACCGCCCCGCGGATGTCCACCAGCTGATCGCGGTCCAGCAGCGTGACCCACGCGGCTACCACCGCCAGCATCACGAACAAGGCCAGCAGCAGCCGCCGGGCACGGCGCAGCCAGAAATCCGCTAGCTGCAGCCTGCCGGCCACCTCCCACTGGCCGAGCAGCAGATCGGTGATGAGGTAGCCGCTCAGCGTGAAGAAGACCCCGACCCCGAGCAGGCCCCCGGGTGCCCAGCCCCAGCCCAGGTGGTAGGCGGCAACCGCGAGCACCGCCAGTGCACGCAGCCCGTCCAGGCCAGGCATGTACCGCTGGCCACCGCGGACCGGCTCGGGCATGCCCCCTCCACCTGGCCGCCGGCAATCGCACCGCCCCCAGGCTGCGGTGCCACGCGCGGACCACGTCCGGGCCCGTTAGCCACCTAGTCCGGGGTTGCGACAGTAATCTTCGGACTGCCCAGTGTCACTGAGACTCGCGGTGCGCTACTGGCCCATTTCCCGTCGATCCGCTCGCGCAGCAGGTCGGCGTGGCCGTTGTGCCGGGCGCACCCGATCCACCACGGGGCTCCCGGTGCCGCCGTCGGTGCGCACACGGCCAGACGTCCAACGCGCGAGCCCGCCCGGCACCGGCGTGGGCGACCGGGCCGGCGTGTGAACCGGGCTTGCCGACCACGCGTCTGACAAGTACCTAGCCTGCAGACAGGAACGACGTCTCATGTCCGTCTCTGAGCGTGCGCCCGGCAATGCCCTCGGCTGGCCCACTCCCCTCGCCTGCCTCTATAGCCTCGCCATGGAGACCGGGATCCGGGTCCGTGACTACCCGCCCGATGACGCCGGCGCAGCCGCCGTCGTCGCCGACGGCAAGGGCATCGGCCTCAGCACCGACCTGGCCGACGATGGGCTGCGCGCCGACGTGCTCGCCATGGCCCTGGAGGTTGCCATCGTGATGGCCAACCGCCCGGGCACCGTCTGCGCCCGCGGCGGGTCCGTCGTCATCACCCGGAACCGGGTCCCTCCACCCGCCGCCGGGCTCGGCAAGTTCGCCACCCTCATGGCGCGCACGTGCGGCCGGGACACCGAATCCGCGGCGTTCGAGTACTACGTCTCCACGCACCGAGGCGACAGCCCGGCGTGAGACGTGGTCCGCAGCAGGCCAGCCGCGGCCGGGCACCCACGTGTGCCGGGCAGCGCCGCCCCGCCTTGCGGAACCACCGCCGAAGCCCCGGCCAGCCATGCGGTGATCGTCTGTGGCCTGGGTGACGTGATAAATCTCATCAAGGCGGCCGCCAGAGCCCCGGCGGCCGCAACTGAGCGCTCAGCCCGGTTGCCCGGCCCATCCGGTGCTGTCCGGCGACCTTGGGGAGGACGGCATGATCGGCGCGCAGGCCCTCGTCGGCACGCTGACCGGCTGCGGCGTCGATGTGTGCTTCAGCAACCCAGGAACCTCGGAGATGCACGTCGTCGCCGCGCTGGATGCCGTCCCGGGGATGCGCGGCGTGCTTTGCCTGTTCGAGGGAACCGCGACCGGGGCCGCGGACGGCTACGGACGGATGACGGGCCGGCCGGCGGCGGTGCTGCTGCACCTGGGACCGGGCCTGGCTAACGGCCTGGCCAACCTGCACAACGCCCGGCGTGCCCGCACACCGCTGCTGGCTGTGGTCGGCGATCACGCCACTTACCACAAGCAGTTCGACGCGCCGCTGGAATCGGACATCGACGCCGTGGCCCGTTCGGTTTCTGCATGGGTCGGGCGGCCGGACCACGGCGCCGACGTGGCCACTGCCGCCGCGAGCGCGGTGGCCGCGGCGATGGCGCCGCCCGGCGGGGTGGCCACACTCATCCTGCCCGCGGACGTGTCCTGGTCCGACGGCGCCGAGCCGGTGCCCGCGCCGCCGATCCCGGCGCCGGCCCCCGTGCCCGACGAGGTTGTCGGCTCCGCCGCGGCGGTGCTGCGCAGCGGCGAACCGTGCGTGATCCTGCTCGGTGGTGCTGGAATGCGGCGCCCCGGGCTGGAGGCGGCGAGCCGCGTGGCCCAGGCGACCGGCGCGCGCATGCTGGGTGAGCCCTTTCCGCCGCGGCATGAGCGCGGCGCCGGCCTGCCCGCGATCGACCGGCTGGCCTACCCGGGCGAGATCGCGATCGCGCAGCTGGGCGACGTGCGCCATCTCATCCTGGCCGGGGCGCGCGCCCCGGTCTCCTTCTTCGCCTACCCGGGCAAGCCCAGTTCCCTGGTGCCCGAGGGCTGCCAGGTCCATCAGCTCGCCGGAGCCGGTGACGACGTCTGCGGGGCGCTCGCCGCGCTGGCCGACCTGGCCGCCCCGGATGCCAAACCCGTGCCACAGCAGCCGGGGCGGCCGGCGCTCCCAGACGGTGACCTGACCGCGGAGTCGGCGGCGGACGTGATCGGTGCGCTGCTGCCGGAGGGGGCAATCGTCGCAGATGAGGCCAACACTTCCGGCCTGTGGCTGCCCGAGGCCACCGCGGGCGCGCCCGCACATGACTGGCTCACCCTGACCGGTGGCGCGATCGGCCTGGGCCTGCCGCTGGCGACCGGCGCGGCCATCGCCAGCCCGGGCCGCAGCGTCCTCGCGGTGGAGGCGGACGGCAGCGCCATGTACACGATCTCCGCCTTGTGGACCCATGCCAGGGAAGGGCTCGACATCACCACGATCATCTTCAGCAACCAGGCCTATGCGCTCCTCGGCATGGAACTGGACCGGGTCGGCGTGGCGGGGGCGGGCGGGACCGCCCGGAGCCTGCTCGAACTGTCCCAGCCCAGCCTCGATTTCGCCGCGCTGGCGCGGGGCATGGGTGTCCCCGCCAGCCGGGCGAACACGGCCGCGGAGTTCGCCGGGCAGCTGCGGCGGGCGATCGACGAGCCGGGGCCGCACCTCATCGAAGCCATCGTCCCCGCGCTGGGCCAGCGGCCAAGCCGGGGAGTCACCGGGCCCGGGCTGTGACCCGGAAACGGGGCGGATCCGCGCCGGGCGCGCGAGAGATCATGGCACTTGCGGAACATCTTGACACCGCCGCGCTGCAGGCCGGCCTCGGTCACGTCCGGAAGTCGCCGCCGGACGGTGGCACCGTCGAGCTGATCGTGCGCCGGCCGGCGGTAGACGAGCGTGAGGTGCTCGCCGAAGCCACGCTCGACGTGGACGTCGGCCTCGCCGGCGACACCTGGCAGGTGCGAGGGAGCAGGCTCACGGCCGACGGGTCGTCTCATCCAGGCATGCAGCTGACCCTGATGAACTCCCGTGGTGCCCTGCTCGTCGCCCAGGATCCTGAGCGGCGCGTGCTGGCCGGTGACCAGCTGTACGTCGATCTCGACCTCAGCCCCGTCAACCTGCCGGCCGGCACCCGGCTTGCCGTTGGCTCGGCGGTCATCGAGGTGAGCGAAGA
This sequence comes from Streptosporangiaceae bacterium, assembly GCA_036005525.1. Classification (GTDB taxonomy): domain Bacteria; phylum Actinomycetota; class Actinomycetes; order Streptosporangiales; family Streptosporangiaceae; genus UBA9676. The sequence continues at coordinate 6,831 of DASYQM010000223.1, read as the reverse complement.
GCCGCACCTCGGCTGCGCCAAGTTCGCCGCCCGGTTCGGGAAGGATGCGTGGCGGTTCGTCAACTCCCGGGTCGGCCGCCAACTGCGGCTGCGCGGCCTGAACGCCCGGATCGTCGCCTCGGGGACCGTCTGCTACGGGGACGTGATCCGCAAGTTGCCCGGCTGACGGGGGCCCGCGTCAGGACGCCCACCGTCCGCCTCGTGGACGCCAGGTGCCGCGAGCCGTGCCGTCCAGGAGCGGGTCGAGGAAGGGCCCGGCCGCGCCAAGTGCCCCGTCCAGCGTCCGCGCGGTCGGCAGGAGCGAGCGCGCCGCTTCTGCGGCGTAGCCGGGTTCCCAGAGCGCTCGGTCCGGGGCCACGAGGCGGTCCGGCAGCCGCAGGCCCCGCCGGCCCGCCTCGGACCGGAGCGCCGCGATCTGCGGATCGGCTGCCACCGACCCGGCGAGGACGATCGCCACGAGGTCGACGAGATCCTTGAAGCGCGTGGACGGTGCCCCGGTAGCGCCATGCCGTTCGAACATCGCGCAGACCTTGTCCGCGACGTGATCGGCCAGCGGATACGCCCGATACCCGTGCTGCGCCACGTCGGGCATCACCACACGGACCAGCGGCGGGACGCGCTCGGGCTCGCCGGTCATGCGCACCCCGGCCCCGGCGAGGTCGGCGTGAAAGGCGGCCCAGACCGTATCACCGACGAAGGCGGTCACCGGAAGGCGGACGCCGCCGGTGTCGGCGAGCGGCCGCGGATCGTGGATCTCGAAGCGGAACCAGTCGCCAATACCGGCGGCGATCGCCAGACGCAGCTCCGTCTCGGCCACCGCGCGCGCTGACGCACGGTAGAGGTCGATCGCGGCGGTCGCCCGGACACCGATGCCGCGCGCGAGCAGCGCCACGGCTCCCTTGACGATCCAGCCGCCATCCGCCACGTACAGCCGTTCGAGAAGCCGGTCGTAGGCCATCTGCCGCTGGAGCTGCTGGAGCGTCCAGCGGCCCGCGGCGGCACGCTCCTTCAGCTTGTCCGTGAGCGCCCGGCGGAACGCGGCGGGGCTCCCGTACGAGCGGGCGTCCGTCATGGCAGCCAGGCCTCCCCCGAGGGACGGGATGGCGAACGCCGCTCCCGGCCGGCGGCGAAACGGTGTGACACGACCCCACGATCCCATGATGGGCGGCGGCGAAGTTACCAGTGGGCGCTGATGCCGCCGGCGGGCGCTGACACGACCGGCGCTGATGCCGCCGCCGGCGGGCTGACACCACCGGCAGGCGCCAATGCCGCCGGCGGCGCGCCGACAGCGAGGAGATAATCGGCTGATGTCTCACGCACCTGGGGCGGACGGCGCTCACACCGCGGGACCGATCGGCTGGATCCGTGAGATCGTGCTGGATTGTCCGGATCCATGGGATCTCGCCGGATTCTGGGCGGGGCTGCTGGGCGGGACGCCGGTGCAATGGTACCCCGGCTGGGTCACGCTGGAGCCTCCCCCGCACGGCCAGCGGCTTTCGTTCCAGGGAAGCGGCGGGCCCCGGGGCGGCTCGCCGCGTGGCCGTGGTGCCACGGGCCCGGCCACGCATTTCGACGTTCTGGTCAGCGACCTCGCCGATGCGCACGAGCGGGTCGTCAGGGCAGGCGCGGTGTTCGTCGGCGAGCATGTCTCTCCCCGGCCCGGCCCCGGCGGCGAGCCGGTTCCATGGCGCGTCTACCGGGACCCCGCGGGGCACCCGTTCTGCCTTGTGGTCCGGTGACCGCCGTGAGCCTCTGGAGCAGCACCAGAACGCTCTGGGCAGCGTTAGAACGCCTCTGCGGGCCAGAGCGCCCGGGGCGCTAGAACACGGAGATGTGCACGTGGTCGAAGTGGTTCGCGGTGATGCTGCCGCGGTCGGCCATCGGCTGCCATCCCGCCGACGCGTTCCGGATGTCCCAGATCCGCTGCCGGTAGATGATGTACATGATGCCGAGCCGGGACGCGTTCGCCTGGGCCCATGAGGCGATGTCGTAGCCCCGCTGCACATCGGACCCGGATGGCATGACGCCGCCGGTGCTGAGCATGAAGTCACATGCCCTGCCGAGCGGATGCTCCCCCCCGGCCTCGGCGCGGACGCAGCCGATGGAAGAGAACGGGCCGAACCTCCGGTCGATCTCGTCGCGCACCGAGCGCATGCGGGGGGTGACGCCGTCCCCGCCGATGGTTGGCGACTCGGGCTGGAACTTGGCCATCAGGGCGTCGACCCTCCGCCGCTGGCTCGCCAGCGACGCGACCATCCGGCGCAGTTCCCCGACCTTGGCGCGGGCGGCCCGTTCGGCCTGCTGCTCGGTCGCCATGAACCGTGCCAGCGCGTGTTGTCTGGCGCTGCGCTGCTGGACGATGTACTCGGCGGTCGCGGCCGCCTCGAGCGCCCGCCGCGGGTCGCCGCCACCAAAAACCGCGCCCAGCGGGTCCTGCACGCCGCCCATGTAGCTCGCCGCGGCGAGCCTCGCGAGTTCGCGGTGTGCCTGGCCGAGCTGGCGGCGCAGCCGCAGCGCCTTAGCCGTCGCCTGCCTGGCCGCGTTCTGCGCGTCGGCGAGCGTCACCAGCTGACCGCGGTACTGCTTGGATAGCCTGGCGGCCCGGGCTTCCAGGCGGGCAAGCTCCCCCGGGGAGTTGGCGGCGGGGAATCCCAGAACGGCCGGACCGCCGGGCGCGGCTCGTGCGCCCGGAGCCGCGTTCCCAGCTGACGGCACCAGGAGCGAGACCATGAAGATCGCGGCCGCTGCCAGGGCGACGGGCCAGTGTCTCCGGGCAACAGCGCCGCTCCGGCCGATGTCAAAAGGATCGTGGCGCGTAGCGGATTCACCCCAGACCCGACTCGGTTCCTGGTCCTCCCGGCGGAAGGGACCTACGCCGGGAAGCTTGGCGGTGTGCCCCGGCCGCTGCCGGACGACGGTAAGCCACCCATGCTTCCACCTGCAGGAAGGGCTCGTTCCGGAACATAGCATCCTGGTGGGCTGGGCGAAGCCCGTTCCCGGACTTGGCATCGCCGGACCGGGAACCATTGGAGGGCGCCGACGACGATGCGCGAGGGATCGGCGTCGCCGCCGAGACGGAGGCGTGAGCGCGCCCGGATCCAGCAGAGCCTTCCCCGGATCCAGCAGAGCCTCGCCCGGAATTCTCGCGCCACATCGGCAGCAGCGTCGTTCTCTTTTGCAGGCTGGACGACACGGCCAACAGGTTTGAAAACGGGATCGTCCTGTGCCATCCTCATCCCTACCCGGGAACAAGGATGGCTACATGGGGCTATCGAGGCGCCAGCGAGAAATAGTTGAATTCATCACCACATATCACGGGCGCCACGGCTATGCACCAAATCAGCGGGAGATTGCCGAGGCGCTTGGCTATCAAGGCGTCGGCGGGCTCCACTACCAGCTGGGCGAACTTAAGCGCCTCGGCTATATCGAATACAAGCTCAACAGCCCGCGAACCATTAAAGTGCTGCTCAAATATGCCGACGAACCAGCCGGCGGCCCGGAGCCAGCCACTGAAGAAGCCGTAATGGTGCCGGTGCTCGGGCGCATCGCTGCGGGCACCCCCATACTGGCGCAGGGCAACGTGGAGTATTCCGTGCCGCTGCCGCCGCTGATCGTGGGGCACGGCGACATGTTCCTGCTCCGTGTGCGCGGTGACTCGATGCGTGACGCGGGGATCCTGGACGGTGACTGGGTCGTCGTCCGCAAGCAAGACCATGCCGACACCGGGCAAACCGTGGCTGCCCTCATAGAGAATGAGGCGACCGGCGAGAGCGAGGCAACGGTCAAGGTCCTCGGTTATCGCGCGGGCCGCATGTGGCTTGACGCCTGCAATCCGAATCACGGGCCGATTCCCGTTGACAAGGCATCTGTCCTCGGGGTGGTCGTCGCGGTGCTGCGCAGCCTGAAATCCACGGCCTCCCCGTGATCGCCCAGCCGGCGGGCCGCACGGTCCGGCAGTAGGCGCTGGATCAGCGGGCAGGGGCGCGCGAGCTCGGCGGTGCGCTGGCCGGGACCTCCAATCAGCCAGGAAGAGCCGCGGGACGTATCGTTCTGCATCGGCTAACCCGAGTACGGCGAGGAGATCGCTGCCGCCTCCCCGCTCGGGCGCATCGGCCGCCCCGACGACATGGCAGGCGTCGCGGTGTACCTGAGCGGGCGCGCGGGAGCGTGGGTGACCGGCGCCATCATTCCCGTAGACGGCGGGATCTGGGCGGCGCGCTGACGGATAACCGGCTCTTATGACGCTCGTCCATGTATCCGCAGCAACGAGATGGCGCGAACGCCGCTTGGCAGCTGTCGTCTGGCGCGGATCAGATTGGAGATCCCTCCGATCAGAAGAAATGCGCCAGCAACGAGCAGGACGACCATGATCAATACACTGCCCTGATTCTGGCCGTCCTCCCGGATCGTCCGGGCCCGGTCGGGGTGGGCTGGATCGTAGATGACCGTCACGTGGTCGCCTTTGTGATAAGCATCGCTGCTGTCGTTGAGATTGATCCTCGCCGAGGTCGGCTTACCGTCCCTGACGTAGCGCACGTCCATGTGGAATGTGCTCACCTCCGTCACCGTCCCCCGGGCCCGGGCTCCGTGTGCGAGCAACGCCGCCGCGCTGTCGGCCTGCGCCCCGACAGCGGCGCACCCGCCGATGAGGCACGCAGCGCCGAGCGCTGACATCAGCGCGGAGACCCTGATGGTCTTCACCAATCGGCCCGCCGGTGCGCGACCGGGTGGTGCCGCCACCTCGCCGGTCACCGCTGGCACATTTCCGGGCACCGCTGGCACATGACCCGGCACCGCTGAGGCCGGTGATGCCGCCCCGGGCGCCGGTCCTGCCGCCCCAGGCACCGGTGGTGCCGCCCCTGGCACCGGTCCTGCCGCCGCCTCTTGATGGCCTGCCCCTATGGCGTCGTTGATAACACCCACAATGCCGCTGGCCTTTGTCTTCAGGCCGAAGCGCTGTGACCACCGTGAATTTTCCGCCACCAGCGATGTGATCCTGAGACCATCCGATGTCCGAATGTAGATGCCGTAAACTCCGGCGGACACGTAAGTGACCTGCTGGAAAGGGATCTTATGCGTCTTTGTCGCGGCACAGACGATTAGTGTATTGCCGGTCAGTGTGAGGGAATTTCGCAGCTGTAGCGCAGACCACGTTGCTCCGATGCACGCAGCAATGATCACTATGGTTCCGATAATCACGTAACCCGAGTAGAGAATGGCACCACCACCCATGAAGACACCGATCCCGGCCGCGATAAGTGCGAGGAGCAAAAACTGGGCCTGCCGACCGGCTGACATCCTCCATACATGCGTCATCGGCTCGTCAGCAGCATCACCATCCATTCGGTTAATGTATAGCAATAGGCTCATGAATGACAGCCTCATCGCCAGCGGGCAGCCATCAGGGCAGCATCACCCCAGCCAGCTGGGCTGGCTCAGCCGTTCTTGCGTTACAAACTCCGGCAACAAGCCCGGTACATGCGCCTACACCCGGACTTTGCTCCGTCCTCCGTCTCCCCTGCGGCACATGACCGCTCGACCGCGACCGGCGGCAAACCGCTCGCCATCACCATGGCCGGTAGGCAAGACTCTGGGCCATGACGGTACAGCGGATCGTGCCGCCGCTGGCGGCGCAGGAACGCCAGATGCTGGAGGCCTGGCTCGAATTCCAGCGGGACACGCTGGCGCTCAAATGCGACGGGCTGACCGGCGACCAGTTGCGGGAGCGGGCGGTGCCGCCATCCAGCCTGTCGCTGCTCGGCCTGGTCCGGCACATGGCCGAGGGAGAACGCCAGTGGTTCAAGATGGTGCTGGGCCGAGAGCAGATTTCGTATCACTACTACACCGACGACGACCCGGAAGCCGAGTTCGACGTGGACGGCGCCGACGTGGCGGAGGCGTTCGAAACCTGGCGGGCGGAATGCGCGGATGCGCGGGAACGGGCCGCGGCGGCGTCGTCGCTGGATGTGACAGGGAGCCAAGACGGCAAGGAGTTCTCGCTCCGCTGGATCATGGTCCACATGATCGAGGAGTACGCGCGCCATAACGGCCACGCGGACCTGCTCCGGGAGCGGATCGACGGCGCGGTGGGCGCCTGACCGGCGGGGGAGCCCTACACGGTGGCGTTCGCGAGCGGACGGGCATGGCCGACCGCAATTCAGGGGATCGTCCCAAGGGCAATGAGAAGTACAGTAAGCAAGATCAGCGATCGATGGCCGCCTGGGCCGCGGACTGCGCCGAAAGAGTGCTCCCGTTCTTTGAGAACGCATATCCGAAAGATGACCGGCCCCGCAAAGCTATCGAAGCATGCCGGTTGTGGGCTGATACAGGCGTGTTCAAGATGGCTGATATAGGCGGAGCACCTCTTGCCGCTCATGCCGCCGCCCGCGGGGTGAAAGAAACGACGCGGCGTTTTGCTGCGCACGCCGCAGGTCAGGCCGTGGCAACGGCAGCCATCCAGTTTGGACGCGGCCTGTGATCTATCGTGAGCGGGGAGTGCCGGTGCGGCGTCCCGGCCTGGTGGCGTAAGCAGGGCAGAGTGCTGCGCGCTTCAAGATCGGCCGGCATATGCTGTCCGGGGAATCGGACGTGCGGGCCTGGATCAAGGCGCACGCCATACCTGCCGAGCCTGCTGCCGGCGTCGGAAGGGCGCTGGCCGCGGGACGGGCGGTGACCGATGCACCGGGCGAGGCGGTCGGCGAGTACGAGGCTGGGGTGCCGTCGCAGCGATGAGTCTGCCGGCGCCCACAGGTCTACCTCCCGACCGAGACAACCAACTCATCGGGAGTAAGGCATGGGCCTCATCCACATCGAGCTGTTCGCAACCCTCGA